>CALVQH010000032.1 GCA_944358115.1 uncultured Bacilli bacterium | reverse complement strand
TATTTGCTTTATATTTAGTGGGAGTACTTGTATTATCTATGGGTGTATCTTTTGCTTATTTTAGTGCAAATAGTAGTGTTACGAGTAATGGTTCAGTAGCGACAAATACAGCGGCAACCATTGAATCAAAAGGTATTACCGCGGATGGCAATATTGAATTTAATAATGTAGATATGTATCCAGGACATACCGCCATAGCAAGTATTAGAGTAACCGGAACAGGAAATAATGAGCCATTAATGTACAATGTTATATTTAATGGAAGTAGTACCTTTACCACACCACTAAACTATACTGTATATAAAAGTGATGCTAATATTGATGCCAGTTATAGTTGTGAGATTAGACAAGGACGTATTGGAACAAGTAAGACATATTATGAAGAATGTAGTGGAAACAATATCGAAAGTTTAGGATCACCAATAAGTAGCGGAACAATTAATAATGGTTCAGGAAAAACAATCTTAAAAAATGATGAAATTATGCTTACAGCACCAGAAGGAGAAATAGTTTATTATTATGTTGTTATTGAATATCCAAATTTAGATGCAAACCAAAATGATGATATGGGAAGTAGTATCAATGGTAATATTACAATTGAACAAGGAAGTGAATACCAAAAGCCATCCATTAGTATGGTAGCATCAACAGTATCGGGAAATAATAATTGGTATACAAGTGCAAGTGTAATAACCAATATTACAACTCAGACAAATAATTATGAAGCATATTACTGTACAACAACAAATAATTCATGTACACCAGATACACAAGCTAATGTAAGTGATAATAGTTTTACAACATCACTATCATCAAATGCATCACCCCAAAAAGTATGTGCGAGAGTAGTAGATGAATATAATCAAACAACAGAAGGATGTAGTGAAGCATATAGTGTAGATACAGTAAATCCAACCATTTCAATTACAAGTACAAGTGCAACTGAAAACAGTATAAGTGTAACCGTAAGTGGAAGCGATGCACATAGTGGAATATACCAATATCGATTTAGTAGTAATGGAGGAAGCAGTTATACAACTGTTACTACAAGTAATAGTAGCTATACTTACACATTTAATAATTTAGAAAGTGGGACAAGTTATAATATAGCAGTCCAATCTGTAGATCGATCTGGGAGAACATCTAGTAGAGTAACAAGAAATGTAATTACTGATATAAATTATTGCCCAGAAGGATCAACAGCATGTAACACGATTTTAGCAAATAAAACAATATCTGATGCAAGAAATGGAGCTATTACGGGAACATTAACAACAAATACAACAGGAACCGTATACCGAGTTGCAGATGATGATGGTGATAGTTATGTATTTGCAGGAGCACCAACAGATAACTGGGTATCATTTGCAGGATTCTACTGGAGAATTATCCGAATTAATGGTGATGGCTCTATTAGACTAATCTATAATGGAAATAGTACAGCAACAACTGGTGAAGGTACCATGATTAATAGTTCTCAAGCATTTAATACGAATTATGATGATAATGCTTATGTAGGATATATGTATGGAAGTACAAGAGCAAATAGTTATGCATCAACTCATACTAATACAAATAATAGTTCCATAAAGACAGTAGTAGATAATTGGTACCGTGATCATCTATTACAATATGCCCAATATATCAGTACAGAAGCAGGATTTTGTGGAGATAGGAAAATAGCAAGTGGTTATTCTGGATACGGAACCTTAGGATATGGAACAAATGCTACAGTATATGCACCAACAAGTAGATTTATGAGTGCAGATTGGAGTTGGTTAGGAACACAAAATCCAACCTTAAAATGTAGCCAAAGTAATGACTTGTATACAGTAAGTGGAAGTAGTAAAGGAAATCATGCCTTAACATATCCAATTGGCTTAATCACAGCGGATGAAGTGGTATTAGCAGGAGGATTTGGAGGAGCAACAAGTAGTAATAGTAGTTATTATCTTTATAATAATGCATATTACTGGTTGATGACTCCGTCTTACCTTGTCAGCGATAGTATTGTTGGCAGTCACGCTGGTGTGTTTGCTATGTATCCAGATGGCAACCTCTACCACAACTGGGGGAATAACACGTTTGGTGTAAGACCAGTTATTAATCTTTCAGCAGATGTAACAATAACCGGTACGGGTACCATGTCTGATCCTTATGTTGTCTCTTAGATTTGTTAATAAGTAGTTATCTAATTTTAGGTAACTACTTTTTTCGACTTGTTTTCTGTTTATAGCCGTGTTAAAATGAAATTGGTGTAGTAAGATGAAGTATAAGGTAGATATTAATGATGATAATTGGATGATGGCTTCTTTATTTGAGTTATCTTTGATTGATAAGGAAGATGATAAAAGTAGATATTTGGCTTATTATGAAGAAGAATATCATCATATACAAGAGTTGTATCCTGATGCTACTTTTCCTTATGGTGCTTCTATCCGGGAGTTGTATTATTTATCTGAGAATATAGGCTTAGAACATCAAAGTACTTATTTATTTCCGGGTGATACGGTTTTCTTTTATCCTCAAATGGAAGTATTAGTTGCTCATAAACAATATACTTGTTATGTTAGTGGAGCTATTATTCAACCGGGAAGTGAATATATTCGTTATAAAGCGTTTCTATATAATAAAACAAAAGGAAAGTCTTATGTTACTTTTGAACTTATTACTGAATTAGGTTGTGATTTTGCTTTTCCAACTACCTTAGAAGAATTTGAAACTTTATGTTCTCGTTTCGAATATGCTTATGAACTTGGCTTTGAAAGCGAATATCAAATAGAAAATTTTATAAAAGGGCCTCTTGTTCGATCACTTGGTAAGAGAAAGTGAAAAATTTGTCGAACGGTTTTTCTTGCATATTTTTATTATTTCTTGTATGATAGATGCTCAAGAGAGCTTTTTTTCATGAGGTTATTTTGGTATAATCATATTAGTAAGAAGGATGTTTATGAGTGTATTAAAAGTAGAAAAATTATGTAAGAAAATAAGAAAAAAGGATATCTTAAAAGATGTATCCTTTGAAATGAATGAGGGAGATATCTTGGCTTTTATTGGGCCTAATGGAGCTGGTAAGACAACGACGATTAAGTGTATTTTGGGTTTGCAAAGAATCAGCTCTGGGCAAGTTTTTATTAATGGCTATGATATTAAGAAAAATTTTGTTCATGCTATAGAAAAGGTTGGGGCTTTAGTAGAAGAACCAGATGTCTATTTTTATTTATCAGGATTAGAGAATTTAAAAATGCAAGCAAGAATGTATCCTCATGTTGTTATGGATGATATTTCAAGAATAGTGGAATTAGTAGGATTAGAAGATCGCATTCATGATAAAGTTAGCAAATATTCTCTTGGGATGAGACAACGACTTGGAATTGCGATTGCTTTACTGCATTCTCCTAATTTGCTTTTACTTGATGAACCAACCAATGGGCTTGATCCGGAAGGAATTAAAGATTTAAGGGTGCTTTTGAAAAGACTGGCTAAATCGGGTGTTGCTATATTAATTTCTAGTCATAATTTAAGTGAATTAGAGACTTTTTGCAATCGAGTTCTCATTATTGCTAAAGGAGAAATATTAGAAGAAAGTTCGATTGAAGAAATTAAGAATATGGATGAAAATAAATATATCGTAAAAGTAGATAATAGTAATGATTGTAAACCTTATTTAAAGGATAGCGATCAAATTATAGATTCCCATTTTATTGAAGTGATTCGCGATGAAGAAGAAATTGCTGTGTTTATTCGATGTCTTGTTATGCATGATATTTCCTTATATGAAGTAAAGAAGGAAAGTATGAGTTTGGAAGAAGCGTTTATGAAAAGATCGGGTGGTGATGTAGATGATTCGCTTGATGAAAAATGAAATTTTAAAGTTAGTAAAAAAGAAAAGCTTTTATATTGTTACCTTTATTTTTATTTTATTTTGTATCTTGACTAATATTGTTTATCAAAGTTCTTTTGATACGGTACAAGAAGAAAGTGTTGATATAGAAGAGATAACAGCTCAAAATGAAGAACTTGATTTAGAAGATAATGATGATTTACTTATTTATGTAGAAAATTTAACGACATTAAAAATGGAAGAATTAAAGGAAGAGTATCTGGGTTCTTCTCAAGAATATTTAATCGAACACTTTTTATATAGTACTATTTATCATATGTATGAAGCCGATTATATTTTGGATGATGATGCATTAAAAGAGGAATATTCTTTAGCTCTTGATGAGGAAATTAAAAGAGTTGCTCAGGATGATTGGAAGTCTTTTGCTTTAGAACGTGTATCTTATCTAGAAGAAAGGGTAGAGGAATCCGAAGGAGTAGAACAAGAACGATATCAGAAATTACTTGATTTAGCTCTTTATCGAATAGAAAATGATGTTGATTATGCAGAAGATAACTATTTAAATGAGGCGCTTTTGTTCTTAGAAGAAAATAGTTTTGAGTATATGAATTTGTTACATGATGATGATTTATCAAAAGAAGAAGAGAGTAGACTTTCTTTTTTAGAAGAAGAAATGACAAAGCGCGAGTATATTTTAGAACATCAACAAGATATTTTAAATGATACAACGCTACGAGCTGTTTTAATTAACTTTCCAGCTGAATTTGGTTTATTTGTTTTAATTTATGTCATTATGATTGCAGGATCCATTGTAAGTGAGGAATATACTAGAGGAACAATCAAATATTTATTTATCAAACCTTTTAAGAGAAGAACTATTTTAACTTCAAAACTTTTAGTGGTTGTGCTTATGATTCCGTTAGTGATGCTATTTATGAGTGTAATTGAAATTGTTCTTGGAGGAATACAGTTAGGGTTTTCTTCTTTAAGTGTACCAGTCGTTTTGTATGTCGATGGAGCGATTACTACTTATTCGGTTTTTGGCTATTTGGCAAGATTACTTCTTAGTTCTTTACCAATGTATTTGTTAATTGGCGTTTTAGGATTCATGATCAGTACTATTACTTCTTCTACTTCTGCGGCAATTACGATTAGTTTTTTATTTTATTTACTTGGAAATGTGATTTCTAATTTAGCACTTGTTTATGATTTTCCTATTTTCAAAGGTTTTGTTTCTCTTTATTGGGATTTTGGCTATCTTGTTAGCCATCAAGCACAGCCTTATGGTGCAAGTATAGGGCAGTCTATTTTGGTAATTAGTATTTATTTATTGGTTATGTTGTGTATAGCTTATGTCACATTCGAAAAAAAGGATGTAAAAAATATTTAAAAGTTGTTATAATAAATATAGGTAGTGATTAAAGTGAAGTTCAAGGTATTTAAAGTTATATTTATTATTTTAATCGTTATACTATTTGTTATAGCGACTTTTTTTCTCATTAAAGGATTAACTTTAGAGGAAAAGACAACAGAAAATCCGTCAGTTCCTAGTACTTCTAAAGTAGATGTAGCTAAAGTGATTGAAAAGCTAAAAGAAGAAAATGGCGAATTATTATATGAGAGTACTGGTATTTTAGAATTTACGAATTTGGTTTTTCAAAATCAAGATCAAGAAAAGTCATATTTTATTGATGATACTACGGGTGAGAATCTTGATTTTGATGATTTGATTAAAGAAGGAAAAATAGATGAATTTAGGGAGAAAGAAAAAGAGTTACTTAATCTTAAATATCCAGAATTTATTGTAGAAGGTATTTTTAATACGGATGGATATCGAGTTTATTATATGAAAGAAAATGAAATGGTTATTTATTATTATGATTATACTTATGAATATGAGTATCAAGAGCCAGTATCATTAAAAATTAATTATAATGAAGTTCATGATTATTTAAATTTTACACATATTTTAGATTCAGAATATACAAATGAAGATGGATATCAATATAGTAAAGATAAAAAGACAGTAGCTATTACGTTTGATGATGGCCCTACGAGTAAATATAATGCTCAATTTTTAGATGTACTAGCTAGAAATAAAGCTCATGCGACATTCTTTATGGTAGGAACGATGATGAATTCTTGTCAAAAGTGTGTTTTAGATACTTACCAATCTGGAAATGAAGTTGCTAGTCATACTTATAATCATATGAATATTAAGAAAAATACAATTGAAGATGTAAATGAAAATATTAAAAAGACCGATGATTTATTTTATCAAATTACGGGAGATCATATTAAATATGTTAGACCTCCTTATGGGTCTTATAGTAAAGAAAATTTAGAAAATATAAATTATCCGCTTATATTATGGAATTTAGATACGGAAGACTGGCGTTATCATGATGTTGATCATATTGTTAATTATGTGATGGATAATGTAAGTGATGGTGATATTATTTTAATGCATGAATTATATGCGACTAGTTTAGAAGCTTTAGAAATATTACTTCCTAAATTGTATGCTGAGGGCTATCAGGTAGTTAGTATTAGTGAACTTGCTACTTTGCAAGATAAAGATTTGCAAGCTCATCATGCTTACCGAGCTATGAAGAGTTAAACAACGCCAATATCGGTATCGGGTTCATCTCGGTTTAATTCTGCGTATAATGCAAGTCCACCAGCAACAAGAAAAAGGAGAGAAGCAATAAGCTGTACATGAGCACTTATTACTTCTTTTTTTGTACTTGATTCTCGTAATTCTTGAACGTTTTCATAACTAATAATTACAAAGTATAAATAAATAAAGAAAGCCACACAAAAAATAGTGATATTAAGCGTTCTAAATATTTTTTGGTTTCGCAAGTCTTTAGTTTCTAAAAAATATTTTTCATAAGCATTGGAAAGAAGGGCAGCAATAATAATAAAAAAATAAACTACCCAAATAAAGTTTTCTTCACTTATTCTCTGTAACTTAATTCCTACATTCATACTAAACTATATGGCTTTTTAAACTTTTCATGATATAGAAAAAGGAAGATTTATTTTTCTTCCTTTAAATTTTCGGTTTCCTATTTAGTTAAGATATATTCATCTTTAACAAGTTACTAGCTATTTTTTTGTTTTGTTCAATTCTTTGCTCTTTTAAAAGAAAGCTTACTTGTTTTCTTTTAAATCATTAATTGCTTCCATAGTTAAGCCACTAATTTCTACTATTTCATTTATAGAATATCCTCTTTTTAGCATACTTTTAGCTATTTCTTTATTTCGTTGTTCCATTCCTTGTTCTTTGCCAATCTCAATTCCTTGTTCATGAGCTATCTTAACGTGTTTATTTTCTTCGATTTCTTTATTCCATTTTGCAAGTGCTTCTTTGGTTATATCATCATTGACATAGTTATCGATCCATTCATTAAATTCCACGAACATTTCATCTCCTTCAGCTATGGCGACTCTCTCTTCATAACTTTTAGCTGCAATAAACCTTAGCCATTTCATTAATTCGTTTTCATTATATTCTAACTCTCTAACCTTGTCAATGCGTATGTAGTTAATATTTATTTTGTCTTCAGCAATTCTTATATCTGGATATTTGCTATGGACTAAGTGAAATTGATTAATAATATCTGGCCCTATATTCACGTTTACGTGATCAACAAAGTTATATTGAACAACTTTTAAATCTTCATATTCCATTCCTCTTATTAATCTAGATGCACTTAACTTCATCACATAAAAAGTACTTTTGTCTACTGATTCTTCATCTAGATAAGTGTATGCTTCCAAATCCAGTACTACATCATCATAGTCAATTACAATATCTGTTCTTGATGCTTTCTCGTCAATCTTATTTTTTCCTATTTGACTTTCATAAGCTACAGTTAATTTACCATGTAAACTACCCTTAGGTAGACTTAAAAGATTTTCAAGTAGACTTTCAAGTGGTCTTCTGTTATGCTCATTGGCGAAACTTTCTTTAAATACTACATCATGCATTAATGTATTGTAATTTTCTTGCATATTTCTCACCTCAGAGCGAGTATACTAAAATGTTAGCTCTCAAGTCAAACAATCAATTTAGTAGAATTTATCTATGAAATTGATATATTTCATAGCTCAAATTGATATGATTTACTAATGAAATCGATATATTTGGCATATTTTACATTTTTTTTAAAAATTAGCAGTTATATATTGACAAGTGCTAAACATAATATTATAATAGTATTAGCACTTAAAGGTAATGGGTGCTAATATCAGGTGATGTAATGTGGATGACAGACAAAAAAGCTTATTAAAAGAAATTGTGGAGTGCTATATCAAAGAGGTAAAGCCGATTGGTTCGAAACATCTATGTGATAAGTTTCATTGTTCTAGTGCCACGATTCGAAATGAGATGGCGGTATTAGAAAAACTTGGCTATCTGGAAAAAAATCATGTTTCTAGTGGTCGTGTTCCGAGTGAAGCGGGTTATCGATATTATGTAGAACATTTAATGGAGCCTAAAAAGTTAAGCGGCGAAGATATGCTTAAACTACAAACACTATTTTCTAATAAAAACTTGACAGTTAGTGATGCGATTGAACGATGCTTAGAAATCATTAGCGATATTACTAATTATACTAGTATTTCTTTAGGAGAATATAGTGAAGGAAATGTTTTAAGACAAATTAATATTATTCCTCTTGATGAAGAAAAATTAGTTGCTCTGGTTTGTACCGATAAAGGAATTGTGAAAAATAAGCAGTTTAGTATTTCACCAGATATTAATATGATGGAAGTTGTTAAAATTAGTGAAATTATTAATAAAATGCTTGTTGGTACTCCGATATCAATGGTAGCGGAGCGGCTAGAATATGATGTAAAACCAATTATTTCAAAACAAGTGGAACAATATGAAGCAGTATATGGCATTTTCTATGATGCTTTCCATGATTTTATTAGTAATAATGAAAACATCCATGTTGTAGGTAAATCCAAAATGTTAAATCAGCCGGAGTATAGTGAACCTTCTGAGATTAAGCGACTTATCTCCAAACTAGAAGATGAAGAACAAGTTCGTAAAATTGAAAAAAATGATAATCGTGATATTAGTATTTATATTGGAAGTGAAACTAATTTTGATGATAATGTTACGGTTGTCAAAACAAATTATTCTTTAGGAGGGGAAGAAGGTACGATTGCGATTATTGGTCCAAAGAGAATGGAATATGATCGTGTTGTGGCGGTACTTAACATTTTGAACAAATGGTTAGAGGAAAAAGGTGATTAAATGGAAGAAGAGGTAAAAAATGCAGAGACTACAGATTCTAAAATAAATGAAGAAAAGAAAGAAGAAACTGTAGAAGTAAAAAAAGAAGTGAAAGAAGAAGCGCCTCGAAAAAAAGTAAAAGAGAAACGTAAAAAAATTGATAAAGAAAAAGATGAGCTTATTAAAGCAAATCTTGATTTAAAAGAAAAAGTGCTTCGTATTACAGCAGAAATGCAAAATATTAAAAGACGAAGTGAAATTGATCTTGCTAATGTTTATAAGTATGATGGCTTTGATTTAATGGAGAAGCTACTCCCTATCCTTGATAATTTTGAGAGGGCTTTAAGCATTAAACAAGAGGGAACAGAAAAGTTCTTAGAAGGATTTAAAATGATTTATGATAACTTACAAAGCATTTTGCTAAGTAAGGGTGTTACAGAGATTGAATGTATCCATAAAGACTTTGATCCGAATCTAATGAATGCAGTTATGACAGATACAGATATGGAATATGCTAATAATGTTGTATTAGATGTACTCCAAAAAGGATATATGTATCAAGATAAAATCCTTAGACCAGCAATGGTAAAGGTAAATGAAAGAGAAAATACTCAAGATAATAATGAAAGGAATGATGAATAATGAGTAAAATTATAGGTATTGATTTAGGTACAACGAATAGTTGTGTTGCTGTTTTGGAGGCAGGTGTTCCAAAAGTTATTCCTAATGCTGAGGGAAATAGAACGACACCATCTGTAGTAGCCTTTAAAGGCGATGAAGAAATGGTAGGTCAAATTGCACGTAACCAAGCTGTTACTAATGCCAAAAATACAATTTCTTCAATTAAAAGAAAAATGGGTACTAGTGAGAAAGTGGAAGCAAATGGTAAGAAATATACACCAGAAGAAATTAGTGCAAAGATTTTGGCTAAGCTTAAAAAAGATGCAGAAGCTTATTTAGGTGAAAAAGTAACAAAAGCTGTTATTACAGTTCCTGCATACTTCAATGATGCCCAAAGACAAGCTACTAAAAATGCTGGTAAAATTGCTGGACTTGAAGTTGAAAGAATTATTAACGAACCAACTGCTGCTGCACTAGCTTATGGTCTTGATAAACAAGATGAATCTCAAACTATTTTAGTTTATGACTTAGGTGGTGGTACATTCGATGTATCTATCCTTGAGTTAGGTGATGGTGTATTTGAAGTTAAATCTACCGCTGGTAATAACCATTTAGGTGGAGATGACTTCGATGAGAGAATCATGAATTATCTAGTAGATGAATTTAAGAAAGAGAATGGTATTGATTTATCAAAAGATAAAATGGCTATGCAACGTATTAAAGATGCTGCTGAAAAAGCGAAAAAAGATTTGTCTGGTATGACTACAGCTCAAATTAGTTTACCATTCATTGCTCAAAATAGTGAGGGACCACTTCACTTTGAAACTACTTTATCAAAAGCTAAATTCGAAGATTTATGTCGTGATTTATTTGATTCAACTCTTGAACCAGTACGTAAAGCTTTGAAAGATGCAAAGTTAACTGCTAAAGATATTGATAAAGTAATCTTAGTTGGTGGATCTACTCGTATTCCATACATTCAAGAATTAGTTAAGAAAGAACTTGGACAAGAACCTAATAAGAGTGTTAACCCTGATGAAGTAGTTGCTATGGGTGCTGCTATTCAAGGTGGTGTCTTAACTGGTGAAGTTGAAGATATCGTCTTACTTGATGTTACACCACTATCACTTGGACTTGAGACTTTAGGTGGCGTTATGACTGTATTAATTCCAAGAAATACAACGATTCCAACAAGTAAGAGTCAAGTATTCTCAACTGCTGCTGATAATCAACCAGCTGTTGATATTCATGTATTACAAGGTGAAAGACCAATGGCTGCTGACAATAAAACTTTAGGTAACTTCCAGTTAACTAATATTCCACCAGCACCAAGAGGAGTTCCACAAATTGAAGTTAAATTCGATATTGATGCGAATGGTATCGTTAATGTTACTGCCAAAGACCTTGGTACAAATAAAGAACAATCTATTACCATTACTTCTTCAACTAACCTAACTGATGACGAAATCGATAAGATGGTTAAAGAAGCGGAAGCTAATAAAGAAGCTGATGAGAAACGTAAAGCAGAAGCTGACGTTAAGAATGAAGCTGAATCTATGATCTTTGCTACTGAAAAAGCTATTAAAGATTTAGGCGATAAAGTAGATGAAAAAGACAAAAAAGATGCTGAAGAAAAAATGGAAGATTTAAAGAAAGCAATGGAATCTAATGATACTGATGATATCAAGAAGAAGACTGAGGCTTTAAACGAAGTAGCTATGAAGCTTGCAACAAAAGTTTATGAAGAAGCTGCTAAGAAAAATCAAGAAGCACAAACTACAGAATCTACAGAAGAAACGAAAAAAGATAAAGATTCTAAAGACGATGTAGAAGAAGCTAATTACGAAGAAAAATAAGTTCTAGGAAACTAGAACTTTCTTTAGAGAAAGGGAATACTATGGCAAGAGCAAGAAAAGATTTTAGCGAAGACTTAAAATGGAATGTAAAAGATTTATATCATTCTTTAGAGGATTATGATAAAGATTATCAGTATATTAAAGAACATTTAAAAGACTATGCAAAATATCAAGGACATGTTTTAGATAGTGAAGATATCTTATTTGAAGTATTATCCTTTGATTATAAAATGAGTGAAAGATTAGAAAGAGTATATGTTTATGCTCATATCAATAATGATAGTGATACAACTGATGTAAAATATCAAGCTATGTTTGGTAAGGCTTATAAATTATATGAGGAATATAATGAAACTACTTCCTTTTTAGTACCTGAAATATTAAAAGAAAGTTGGGAATTAATAGAGAAATATGTAGATAAAAATCCTAAATTAAAGTCATACGAAAGAGTACTTAAAAATACATTTAGAATGAAAAAATATGTTTTAAGTGATAAAGAAGAAAAAATACTTTCTTCTTTATCAACTACTTTTAGTACTCCTGACAATGTATATTCTTATCTTACTGATGCTGATATGAAATTTGGTACTATTAAAGATCAATTTGGTAAAAAGCATGAACTAAACGAAAGAACTTATCATGAGTTTATCGAGTCAAATGATAGAGTGATGCGAAAACAGGCTTTTACTAAATTACTTTCAACATATGGCGAGTTTAAAAATGCTTATGCAAGTTTACTTGCTAGTGAGGTTAACAATAATAATAAAGTAGCTCAAATTAGAGGCTATCAAAGTGCTAGAGAGGCATCTTTGTATGGTAATGAAATTCCAGTAAGCATTTATGATAATCTGATTTCGACTGTAAAGAAAAATACTGCTCCATTATCTAAGTTTTGGAAAATAAAAAAAGAAGCTTTGGGTGTAAGCAAGTTACATTTATATGATACTTATACGGCTTTAACGAATACAAATACTAAAAAGTATACGGAAAAAGAAGCAGAAGAATTATTATATCAAGCTTTAAGTGTTTTGGGTAATGATTATATTTGTGATCTAAAAAAAGCATTTGATGAGAGATGGATTGATTTTTGCCCAAATGATGGCAAAAGAAATGGTGCTTATTGTACCGCTTGTTATAGTGTTCACCCATATGTATTATTAAGTTATAATGGTACACTTGAAAATGTTTCTACTTTAGCTCATGAGCTTGGTCATGCTATGCATTATTACTACGCAATCAAAAATCAATCATATCAAGATTACGGTTATTCTATCTTTGTTGCTGAAGTAGCAAGTCAAGTTAATCAAATTTTACTTAGTAAATATTTGATTAATCGGACTGATGATATAGATGAAAAGAAATATTTAATTGATGATTTAATTCGTGATTTTAAAGCAACGATTTATCGTCAAACGATGTTTGCAGATTTTGAAGCGACTATTTATAATGCTGCTCAAGCAGGCGAAGTGTTAACCCATGAGTATTTATGTAATACTTACTATAATCTTAACAAAGAATATATGGGTAAAAATATTGTTGTTGATGATGTAGTTAAATATGAATGGGAGCGAATACCACATTTTTATATGAACTTTTATGTTTATCAATATGCTACTGCTTATGCAGCTGCGATCAAAATCGCTAAAGATATATTGGAAGAAAAAGAGGGAGCAAAAGAAAATTATTTAGAATTTTTGAAGCTTGGTGCTACGAAAACACCAATAGAATCTTTGAAGGTTGCTGGTGTTGATATGACTAAAAAAGAAACACTTGATGAGGCGTTTGTATATTTTAGTGATTTAGTTGATGAGTTAGAAAAATTATACAAATTAGGAGGTGAAAAGCATGAATAAAAAAGATTATTATGAAGTCTTAGGAGTTAGTAAGACTGCTACGGATGATGAAATAAAAAGAGCTTTTCGTAAACTTGCTAAACAATATCATCCAGATAATAAACAAACGGGTGATGAAGCTAAATTCAAAGAAGTAGGAGAAGCTTATGCCATCCTATCTGATCCACAGAAAAGACGTCAATACGATCAATTTGGACATCAAGCATTTACGAATAATGGTAATGCTAGTTATAGTGGCTTTAGTGCTGATGATATTGATTTAGGAGATATCTTTAGTGAAATCTTTGGTAGTGGTTTTGGGGGATTTAGTGGCTTTGGTTCTTTTGGTGGAAGAACAAGTGCAAGAACTAGCTCTAAAAGACCTAGAAAAGGTGCCGATAGCCTAGTTACGGTTACCCTTGATTTTGACGAAGCAATTAATGGTTGTAAAAAGACAATTACACTTGATTTAAATGAGAAATGTGATAACTGTAATGGAGCTGGAGGATTTCAAGAGAAGACTTGTTCTACTTGTGGGGGAAGTGGAAGAATCATCTCTGAACAACGAAGTTTATTTGGCGTTTTCCAAACGCAAACTACTTGTAATACTTGTGGGGGAAGTGGAAAAGTATTTAAAACTATTTGTAATGAATGTAATGGAACGGGTAATGTAAAGAAACGTAAAGAAATAGAAGTAACCATTCCAGAAGGTGTTGATACAGGCTATCAATTACGGATTAGTGGCAAAGGTTCTGCCGGAGTAAATGGGGGACCAAATGGCGATATTTACATTGAATTTAAAGTAAAACCACATCCAATCTTTGAAAGAGAAGATGAAGATATTTATTTAACTGTACCACTTACTATTACCGAAGCAATTTTAGGTTGCAAAAAAGAAATTCCAACTCTTACAGGTAATGTGGTAGTAGAAGTAAAACCAGGAACTTCTACTGGTGATAAAGTAAAACTAAAAGGTAAAGGAGTTAAGAAAGTTAATAGCTTTGGTAAAGGTAATATGTATATTGTATATAATGTAGTGATACCAAATAAACTTTCTATGACACAAAAAAGACTTATTAAAGAGTTATCAGAAACAAACTTAGAAGATGCACCAGAATTTAGAGAATTTAAAAGATATTTATAGGCATGAATAAAACATGTCTATTTTTAGTTAGTATTTACAGCCTAAATGAGAGATTAAGATAATGATCTCTTGTTTTTATGTGGATAAATAGGCAAAAGTTGTTGATAGTTTTAAGAGAAAATCTGATATAATTGAGGTACAGAAAAGTAGTGATAAAAATGACATCAGAAAATTTAGCAAAAGAATTTGAAATAAGAAAATTAAAAAATGCAAATAAACAATTAATGAATACTAACACAATGTTAAACAGACAATATAAAAACTTAAATGAACATTTTGAAAGAAGAGTAAATGAAGAAGTCGAACAAAAATTAAAGATGATAGAACCAGAAAAACAAATTATTGAAGTAAAGACAAAGCCAAATACTAGAGGATTATATAAAGATTATGAAAAATTACAAAATAAATATACAAAAATTAAATTAGAAAACAAGCATTTATTGTTAAGAGTTTTAGTCGCCGAAGATGCTGAAAGAAGATATAAAAAGAAAGAAGAAAAACTAGATGCGCAAATAAAAGAAATAAATAATGAAAATAGAGATTTAAAAAGTGAAGTACAATCATTAAAAAGAGAAATTGAAAGATTAAAAACACTTACTAATTTAGATGGAACAACATCAGGATTGCCAACTAGTATGACACCAATTGGTAAAAAGAAAGTAATACCTAATTTTGCTAAAAATACTGGAGAGAAAATTGGAAGAAAGGAAGGTCATAAAAAAGATAAATTAGAACCAGTAAGCGAAGAAAAAATAAATGAACATATCAAACATGAATTAAATATATGCCCTAATTGTAAGAAACATGAATTAGAACCAACTGGTGAGATTATTAGAAAACAAGTAAAAGATTACAAAATCATAGTTAATTATATTGAACATGAATTTATGGAATATAAATGTAATTGTTGTGGTAAGATGGTACATGCACCTATACCAAACCATTTAAAAGAAGAATGTCAATATGGAAGTAATGTAAAAAGTATTGCTCTAACACTTAGTAATGTAGGAAATGTATC
>CALVQH010000031.1 GCA_944358115.1 uncultured Bacilli bacterium | reverse complement strand
AACTAATTAAAAAAATCTAGAAAATAAAAATAAAGTTAAAATTTTTGTAGAAAATACTTGACTTTATTATGAGAGGAAGATTAGATGAAAAATAATAGTAATATTACGTCTATTTTTGCGTTAGGTGGATTAGGCGAAGTCGGAAAAAATATGTATGTGGTATGCCACAATGAAGAAATAATTATTATTGATGCTGGCGTTATGTTTCCAGAAGATGATTTGCTAGGAATTGATTATGTAATTCAAGATGTAACTTATTTAAAGCAAAACGAAGATAAAATTCAAGGATTATTTATTACCCACGGTCATGAAGACCATATTGGTGGCATATCTTTTCTTTTAAATAGTGTACATATTCCTAAAATATACGCTTCTAAAATATCAGCCGATTTAATTAATAAAAAATTAATAGACCGCAATATAAAATATGAAAATATAGAAATTGTAACAGAAGAAACAGTAGTAAAAACCAAATATTTTACCGTTGAATTTGTAGGAACAACACACTCTATTCCTGAATCTTTTGCCCTTGCCATTCATACACCAAATGGCGTAATCTTTGAAACAGGAGACTTTAAATTTGATTTAACCCCAATAGGCCCAATGGCCAATATTCACAAAATGGCCGAACTAGGTAAAAAAGGTGTTACTCTTCTTTTAAGTGATTCAACCAATGCTTTATCAGTTGGATTTTCTAAAAGTGAATCAAGTGTCGATGAAGCTTTAAATGATATTGTTTCTAGACATTATGGTCGTGTAATCATCGCCACATTTGCTTCTAACATTTATCGAATTAAGCATATTGTTGAAACTTGTCGGAAAAATAATCGAAAAATTATTGTCTTCGGCCGTTCAATGGAAACAAGTATCGAACTAGCGATGAATAACGGCTTAATTGAAGATAAAACAATCTTTATTGATAACAATGAAGCCAAAGGATTAAAGAAAAACGAAATATGTATTTTATGTACGGGAACACAAGGAGAGCCTCTTGCTGCCCTCTCTCGTATTGCCAATGGTATTCATAAGCAAATTACCTTAATGCCAGATGACCTTGTTGTTTTCTCATCATCTCCTATTCCAGGAAACGCTGCAAGCATTAACAAAGTAATTAATAAACTTTATTTAAAAGGTGTTAAAGTATACACAAACAAGACATTTAATGACGTTCACACTTCTGGACATGCAAAAGAAGAAGAATTAAAATGGATGCTTAGAATCATTAAGCCAAAATACTTTATGCCAATGCATGGAGAATATCGTATGTTAAAAAGACACACCGAAATTGCCGAAGCTTGTGGTATTCCCAAAGAAAATACCTTTGTCTGTAAAAATGGCGATGTAATCAATATCAAAGATGGCATAGTTAACCGCGGCGATACCGTAAAAAGTGGTGACGTTTACGTAGATGGATCACGAATTGGGGATGTAGGAAGTCAAATTATTAAAGATCGTAAACTAATGAGTAATGATGGTATCTTAGTAACTATTTTAAATATTAATACTTTAACTAGAAAATTGCTCATTAAACCAAATGTAACAACCAGAGGATTTATCATGGTAAATGAAAACCCAGAACTAATCAGCAAAATAGAAAAAAAAGTGACAGAAGTCGTAAATTCTTTTCTATCACATTCAGCTTATAATTATACTGATCTTAAAAATCAAATTATCCTAGAATTATATCCATTTATTAACGAATTAACAGGACGTAGACCAATTATCTTACCAGTAATTATGGAAGTAAATCAAGCTTAAGTAGGCTTGATTTTTTTATTCATCAATTACAGCATGTCTAAGCCTACCTGATTTAGTCCGCTCTAAAAAATGCACCCTAACTTCATGAATCGGCTTTACATATATAGCTTCTTCATCAAAATTAACAAATTGATTGTTAATTTTTTTCATTTTCTGAAGGGTATTGATAAGATTATGTTTTTTATTCACACTAACTTTACCAACATAATAAAGTTTACTATTTTGATATTCTCCTAAAAGTAAGCTATAAGTATTTGTTTTCTCTTGATAACCATGAACTAGAAAGTTATCCACTTTAATATTTTTTATTTTAACCCACTCTCTTGTTCTTTCTTTAAAATAATACTTACTATCTCGCCTCTTAGCAACAATTCCCTCTAAACCAATTTTCTTAATCATTTTAAATAATTCTTTTCCATTTTCATAAATCTTAGATTTCACAAAATACTTTGTATCTGGATATTGTTCTAATAATTTTTTTCTTTTAATTAAGGACAACCCAGTTAAATCTTTATTATCATATAAAAGATCAAAAGCAACAAAACTAACAGGAATTTCCTTTATTATTTCTTCATCAACCTTTTTTAAGCGAGTTCTTTTTTGTAATAAGGAAAAAGAAGGTAATCCATCTTTAGTAGCAATAATCTCACCATCAAAGATGAGCTCGTGATGACCAGCAAGCTTTTGTATTTCTTTTAATTCTGGATACTTTTTGGTTAATTCAAAGCCATTTCTACTGATAATCTTAAATTCATTTTTACTAGCATAAATAAACGCTCTAATTCCATCAAATTTAATTTCATAAAGATAATTGCAATCATGAAAAGGCTTATCCACTTCTTCTAAAAGCATTGGTCGAAGCTTATAATTATGAAACATTTTTTAAACTAAGCTCCAACGCTGTCATTAAATCTTTAATATTTTTCGTATTTTTAACTTTTGCTTTTCTAATTGTTTTTCCCTCTTCTTTTTGTTTTAATGCATTCTTTATCTTTTCTTGATATTCATCAACATATTCTTCAGGCTTAAACTTAATTTTTAATGAATTAATAAGCTGCACAGCTAAATCAAGTTCCTTTTTAGTAAACTTAGCTTCTGCAATTTCTTCTGGAATAACAACTTCTTCTTCAAAATAAAGTGTATTCATAATTAAAGTATCACTCATCAAACGAATAATAACATAATAAAATTTAGTTCCAATTACTGTTTTTGCCAAAGCCACCTTTTTTGTTTTCAAAAGCGCTTCTTTAAATAAACTAAAAGATTTACTTTTTGTACTCGTTTTAATCATATAACTAGAATCAAAATAAATAGGATCAATTTCATTTAAATTAACAAAACCAATAATTTCAATTATTTTTTCATCTTCACTTTTCAGTTTATTAAACTCTTCATTTGTTAAAGTAACATATTCATCCTTTTTATACTCATATCCTCTAATAATATCTGCTTGTTTGACTTCCTTTTTACAATGTGGACAGTATTTGATATAACGAATTCTTGACAAACACTTTTTATGTAATTGATTAAAAGAAATATCATTATTTTTAATAATTGGACTCATTTCGACCGGAATATTCACTAAACCAAAAGAAATTGAAGTTTTTTTCATAATAACCACCATTATTATTTTGAGATTTAATCTTGGTTTTATACCAAAAGAAAAGAGACCTATTTAGCCTCTTCAATTGCTCTAGTCTCACGAATAACATTAATTTTAATCGTACCTGGATATTGCATCTCTGCTTCAATTCTATCTTTGATATCACGAGCCATTTTATAGCTTTTTGCTTCATCCACCTCATCCGGTTTAACCATAACCCGAATTTCTCTTCCCGCTTGAACAGCAAAAGTTTTCTCAACACCAGGGAATGAATTACCAATTTCTTCAAGTTGACTTAAACGCTTCATGTAATTTTCCATCGTATCATTTCTTGCCCCAGGACGAGCTGCAGATAAAGTATCAGCAATTTCAACTAGTACTGAAATTACACTATTGGCTTCTTTATCACCATGATGGGATTCTATGGCATTAATAACAACTTCATCTTCATGATATTTACGAGCTAAATCAGCACCAATTTCTACATGACTACCTTCTACTTCAAAATCAATCGATTTACCAATGTCATGTAAAAGCCCTGCTCTCTTAGCAAGAGTTACATTCTCTCCTAATTCTGCCGCCATAAGTCCTGTTAAATTAGCAACTTCTTTAGAATGTTGTAAAGCGTTTTGACCATAACTCGTACGATAATTAAGTTTTCCGATCAAATTAACCAATTCTGGATCCATTTTAGAAATACCCAAATCATAAATAGTTTGATTACCAATTTCAGTTATTTTAGTATTGATATCACGAGATACTTTATCATATACTTCCTCAATTCTAGATGGATGAATACGACCATCACGAATTAAAGTTTCAATTGTAATCTTTGCAATTTCTCTTCTAAGTGGATCAAAAGAAGAAATAACTATTGCCTCCGGTGTATCATCAATAATTAAATCAACACCTGTAACTGATTCAATAGTCCGAATATTTCGACCTTCACGACCAATTAAACGGCCTTTCATTTCATCACTAGGAAGATCAATCGTACTAACTGTTTGCTCATTGGCAACATCTTCTGCATATCTCTCCATACTAGATACAATAATTTGTTTTGCTTTTTCATGAGCTTCCAATTTTGCATTTCTCTCTTGTTCTTTGATATAATCGACAATTTCTCTTGCCATATCATCTTCTACACGCTTCATAATTAAATCATGAGCCTTTTCTTTCGAAAATTTAGCAATTTTTTCAAGTTCTGCTAATTCTTGTTTTAAAAGTTCATCCATTTTAAGCTCTTTTCCTTGTATTTCTTTTTGTTTTGCTAATAAATTATTTTCTTTTTCATCTAAAGTATTATCTCTTTTTTGAAGCATTTCTTCCCTTTTATCAAGTGAAGATTCTCTTTGTAAGAGTCTAGCTTCCGTATCTTTCATTTCTGCTTTTTTCTCTTTAATTTCTTTTTCCGTCTCTTGTTTTAAACGATAAGATTCTTCTTTTAATTCCATTAAAGAATCTCTTTTATGTTTATCTGCTTCCTTTTTAGCATCTTCAATTAATTTATTAGCTTTACTTTCATTTTGATTATTCTTGATGACATAAATAATAGCAACAATCAAAAATCCAACAAAAAATCCAATCACCAGAGTTAAAATGGACATTGTGTTAAACTCCATTTTAAATTCTCCTTACTATTTATAGATTAATAATCATCTATAATTCAATTATAATCTTTATTTACAATTTAAGCAAGATAAAAATGTAAGAAATACTTTCTTTTCACTAAAAAATAAGATACAATAGAAAAGAGGTTATGAATATGAATATTGGAATAGATGTTGATGGCGTTTTAAATAATTATAACGCCTATCAGAAAAAAGAAGGTAAAAAATACTTTAAGAAAAAAATAATAAATCCCTATGGCTACGATCTTCAAGAAATGTTTGGTATCACCAAAGAAGAAGATCATCAATTTTGGAAAGAGCATATTTTAAATTATGCTACAAAATTCAAAGCTCGTCCCTATGCTTCCAAGGTGATTAAAAAATTACGCCAAAATGGTCACAAAATAATCATTATTACAGCTAGATCTTCTTCCTCTATCCCTAAAGAAGATATGCACAATATTTTAATCAATTGGTTAAAAGAAAACCAAATTGAATATGACGAACTAATCATGACCAATACAAATAAAGCAAAAATATGCTTAGATAAACATATTGATATTATGATAGAAGATAGTCCCGATAAAATTATTCCTATTTCTAAAAATACCAAAACAATATGTTTTTATGCCGATTATAATAAATTTTTAAATGTTAAAAATATGATTCGGGTAAAAAGCTGGAAAGAAGTAGAAAAAGCAATAAAAAAGGAACGTAATAATCATTCCTTTTCCCAATCTACATTCTAATATATTTTATTCTTCATTATTCTTTTCTTTAGAACTATCTTTCTTATTCACTCCAAATCCGTAATGTTCTCTAATCTTTTCTTCTAACTCATCACGTAATAAAGGATGCTCTTTTAAATAAATCTTAACATTTTCTTTTCCTTGACCAATCTTTTCTCCATTATAAGCATACCATGCACCACTTTTATCCAAAATATCAAGGCTAGATGCAATATCAATAATCTCACCTTCTCTTGATACTCCTTCTCCATACATAATATCAACAGTAGCAGTTTTAAATGGAGGAGCAACCTTATTTTTTACAACTTTAATATTGGTTTTATTACCAACAATTTGTTCTCCTTGCTTAATTTGTTCTGCTCTTCTGATATCAAGGCGAATGGTCGCATAAAACTTAAGAGCCCGTCCTCCTGGAGTAGTCTCTGGATTACCAAACATAACTCCAACTTTTTCTCTTAATTGGTTAATAAAGATAGCTGTTGTTTTGGTTTTATTAATTGTACCAGATAATTTTCTTAAAGCTTGTGACATCAGTCTAGCTTGAAGTCCAACATGGGAGTCTCCCATTTCTCCATCAATTTCAGCTTGCGGAACCAAAGCAGCAACGGAATCAATAACAACAATATTAACGGCCTCACTTCTAACCAAAGCTTCACAGATTTCTAATGCTTGTTCACCAGTATCTGGTTGAGAAAGTAAAAGCTCGTTGATATCAACACCTAACGCTTTCGCATAAATAGGATCTAGAGCATGTTCTGCATCAATAAATGCTGCTCTACCTCCTGCTTTTTGTACTTCCGCAATCGCTTGTAATGCTATCGTCGTTTTACCAGATGACTCTGGACCATAAATTTCAATAATTCTTCCCTTTGGAAATCCACCTACACCAAGTGCAATATCTAAAGCTAGAGAACCACTACTAGTAACATCAATTTTAGTATGTTCATCACTACCTAGTTTCATAATAGCCCCAGCACCAAACTGCTTTTCAATATCTGCTAAAACTTGTTCTAGTGCTTTATCTTTATTCTTTTCATCTTTGACTTGTTTCATATTGTATATTCCTTTCTTAAGTACACTATCATTTTAAACGATAAAAGTCTATTTGTCAAGCATTTTTCGAACATTTGTTTTTATAGACATATTTCGACAAATAAAATATATATAGACATTAGCTTTATTATATAAAATTTAAAAATTGGAAAGAAAAGTATTATGAATTATTTTGATAACTTTAACATAAAATATAATGGCGAAATATATATTCCTCTTTTCAGAAGTTATCAATGCTATCATAATTTTATTAATTTTTACTATGAAGAATGACAACGCGAAGAATATGAAACGAATAGAACAAGATAAAATTTTGACAATCAATAAAGAATATGAAATGATGTATATGCAAAAAATGATTGCATAAAATAAAAGAGAAACATTCCGTTTGCACAAGTTGAATGTCTACTCAAAATGGATTGACATTTAATTCAATGTTGAATTAAGTGTCATTTTTTTATTGCCATTACCAACATGGTAAGGAAAAATAAAATGATAAAAACAAGCTTTAGAACTTTTATAATAAAAATTCCCTATCTATAATTATACTATATTGCATACTACATAAACAAGCGAACACTAAGCTTTTTGCATAAATTTCCCACTTATTTCATATATTTATTTGACATATCAAAATTTTTGTGTATAATTATTAGTGCAAGTACATGGCAGTGCTTATTATAAGTTATAATGTGTTTATGGCGAAAGTATAAAAGTAACTAGGACTGCCCTAGCGAAATTATGAATGTAAACTCCCTATAATGAGGAATAAGCATCCTTTGTATTTAGATTAATAGAAAGGAGATTATTATGGCAAGATATACTGGACCAGCTTATAAAAAATCTAGAAGATTAAACTTTTCTACATTAGAAAATGGTAAAGATTTAGCTCGTCGTCCCTATGCACCAGGCCAACATGGAAATGACAGAAGAAAGAAATTAAGTGAATACGGCGTTCAATTACAAGAAAAGCAAAAAGTAAGAACAATGTATGGCTTAAATGAAAAACAATTCCACAAGTTATTTGAACGTGCTTCTAAAATGAAAGGCGTTACTGGTGAAAATATGTTAAGACTTCTTGAATCAAGACTTGACAATATCGTTTATCGTATGGGCTTAGCTAACACAAGACGTGCTGCAAGACAAGTAGTAAATCATGGACATATTACTGTTAACGGTGTTAAAGTAGATATTCCTTCTTACTCTTGTAAGCCAGGCGATGTTATCGCTGTAAAGGAAACTTCTCTAGATCATCCAGCTATTAGAGCAAGCTTAGAAGCAAAAGTTACTCGTCCTGCATTTGTTGAATTTGATAACAATAAAATGACAGGTACTTATGTAAGATATCCTGAGAGAAGCGAACTTAACCCAGAAATTAATGAATCATTGATCGTTGAATTCTACAACAGATAATAAACTAAAAAGGGGCTGAACAAAATAATTTCGTTCAGTCCTTTTAATTTTTAAAAATTTTTAAATAAATTAAAGAAATATATGTTACAATATGTAACTAATGAAAGAGGTTTTTAATATGTTTGGAAAGAAAAAACAAAATAAAAGAGAAGAAACATTAGATTTTAAGAACAATGATTACAAAATGAAAGATATATTTGATTCTGATAATTTAGTTGTTGCTAATTTAGAATATATATCAAGCGAAGCAACTCCAAATGGTCCTATGGTTAAACGTACAACCCAAAAATATTTATTTGAATTAATATATGAAAATGATAAAATTAGATATAGAGAAATATTTACAGGTTTCATTGCAGATACAGAAA
This sequence comes from uncultured Bacilli bacterium, assembly GCA_944358115.1. Taxonomy (GTDB): domain Bacteria; phylum Bacillota_I; class Bacilli_A; order RF39; family UBA660; genus Caccenecus. Next base: position 7,066 of record CALVQH010000031.1, on the reverse strand, counting down.
ATCATTATTTTGATTTACCATACGTTGTAAATATTGTATCTTTAAAAGAACAAGAACCAACAGTGGCAAAACAAGTTCATAAGTATGGTTTATTATTAGTTTTAAATGAAATAAACACTAAAAAGGAAGGAAAAGAATTGACAAGATAGTTAAATTAATTAATTTTAATATTTAACAATATTCAAAATAAGGTATATTCAAATATACTATTTATTAATACTATAATAGTGAGTTAAAGGCTGTAGGTTAAATTACTTAATTTTCCTACAGCCCTTTTTTACTTACTCAAAATCATCTTCATCGAGTAAAGGAATAATATCAATTCCTGGTTCTTCATATGGATGGATCTTTCTAATAGCTTTTAATATCTGTTTGACATCTGCCACATTAACCATAATTTCTAATCTAGCTTCTTCCACATATTCTATTTTATTATTTTCCCCAATAAAGGGATTAGCTTCCTCATTGGGTTTAAAACTACCAATTCCCAAAAAAGACGTAGAACAATGAGTATAATTACCAATTACCCCTGCTCCCATATCAAGTACGACTTCTCGTACTCTCTTTAAATAATCACATGGCACCATAACAACAATTTTAACTTTTTTAACATCAAAACTCACAATAAATCGACTCCACCAAAAATAGTTGTATGACGAATATAAACAGTCACTTTTGCATCATTATCATTACGGCACTTATTTTCTACTCCGCCAAAAATAGGAAGACCACTTATTTCTACTTTGACATTCTTAGGTAACCGAATATCAATTCCTCCAAAAAGTGTAAAACAATCAACAACTAAATCTTCTTCTAATTGAACATCTCTTAAATCTAATTCTACTCCGCCAAATACTGAAGTAACCTTAAAATCACTTGCAACACTTCCAATAACTTCATCAATACCAGAAAAAATAGCTGTATATTCTTTCGCATTTGCTTTTGGTTTTCTGACACTTTTATTAGCAAAAATGATAGAAAAACCAACAACAATAATAATAATTGGTACAAATAATTTCCAAACGGTATTCCATAAGATAACCCCTTGACTAGCAAGAAGCATTAACACACCCAATACTAAAATCAAAAAGGAAGTTCCCACACTTTCTCTTCTAACAAGAGAAAAAACAGCGGGTACTATAAGAAATAAAGTCCACCATCCCCGAAAGAAAATAGAAAAATGCCACCAATCCATATTTCTACCTAAAAATAAAACACCAACTATGATTAAAATCAAACCCCAAAATAAATTTCGCTTACTCATAAACTCCTCCTACCTAAATTATACAAAATCATCAAAGAAAAAGCCACTATAAACGTGACTATTTTTGCTTTTTCATTGTAACAATGGCCATTTCTTTCGTATGGATATGAGCAATAACATCTTCTACTTCTTCTATTCCAATACTTTCATATATTTCTTTTAAATCAGGAATAATCTTATGATAATAGACAAGATAATTTTGAATTAAATTATTAACATTTTCTACATCTTCATAATTTAGCACTAAATTTGCTATCGAAGAATGAATTTTTCTTTTTAAATCTTCTTCATTCATTACAAGATGTTTAAGTGCATCTACAATTCTTTTAACTGCTTCATCAAGTATTTTACTTTCAATCGTAACATCAATAACAACATAATCATCTAAAACAAAGCGAGATGCACTCAAAAAAGTAATAATCCCATTTTGTAATAACTCCTCTTTTAAATCAGAAGAATCACCAAAATTATTAGAAAGGATCAAATTTAAAATAATATTAAGTTTGACATCATCCAATCCTTGAAATTCTTTTTTAGGTATCTTAAGACCAATTTTAGCCTTTTCTACTTCTACATTAGCGTATATTTCCACTTTCTCTTTGACCACATATTTAGGTTCTTTAACTGGTAATATTTTTGGATTTAAATATGCTGGAAACTCTTTATGTTCTAAATGATCATTTACCATCTGTTCTATTTCATAAGGATTAACATTTCCTGTTACAATCAAAAACATATTCTGAGGATGATAAAAAGCATCATAAATAAGTTCAATTTGCGAAAGATCAATCTTCTTAATATCTTCAACATCCCCTGTAATTAAATATTTATATTTTTCTTTATGATACATAGCTTCATTAAAAGCAAAATAAAGTCGATTATACGGCTGATCTTTCCCCATATTAATCTCTGAAGCAATAATTCCTTTCTCCTTTTTAATGATATCTTTAGTAAAATAAGGATTATATACATAATCAAGCAAAGTAGTTAAATTTTCTTTTACTTTACTGGTTCCATAAACTAAATAACTAGTATATTTGAAAGTAGTAAAAGCATTAATCTCACTTCCAAGAGGATCAAACAAATCATTTGCTGTTGTATCTTTATCAACATTAAACTTAATATGTTCCATAAAATGGGCAATCCCCTGTGGAACCTTATATTTCTTACCATCAATACTAAATTCTGTATGCAATGATCCATAATTTACATTAAGTGATAAATAAAAACTTTTAGCATACTCATCCTTCCAAATATAAATAGGAAGGCCACATTTAGCCGTAGTAAAATAAATACTTTCATCAATTCCTTTAATCTTAATTTCTTCCATGGTCTTCCTCACTTTCCAAAACAAAAGAAATATTTGGTTTAATCTTATTCGCTACTGCCACAATATCTTCTTTAGTAACTTCCCTAATCATTTGAATTCTATCTTCAATCAAAGGAAGATCATCTAATATATGAAAAATATAATTATTTAAAATACCACCAGGATTATCCAAAGAAAGATTTAAAGAAAAAATAAAGCTTTCTTTCGCATTCTGTAATTCTTCTTCTTTAAATTCTCCTTTTTTCATTTCCAAAAATGCTTGTTTGATTAATCTTTGGGCTTTTTTTACATCACTCTTCTGAATAGATGTTTGAATAAGTAGTAAATTATCATATTTTAAATACATACTTTTAACCCCATAACACAAAGAATTCTTTTCTCTTAAAAGTTGATATAATTTAGTATTTAATCCCCCACCGCCAAGTAAAAAGTTATAAAAATAAAAAGTAATTACTCTCTCTTTTTCACTTAAATGATCCAAGCTATAAAGTTGTACTAAATTTGTCTCTAAAAAAGAAGAGGTCTCATGAAAACTTCTCACTCTTTTAGGCGCTGGATTAGAAACATATAAACTGGAGAGTTCACTTGTCTTTACTACTGGATTTTTAAAGTATTTAAATATAATGTTAGCCACACTTTCCATATCTAAATCCCCAACGATATAAATATCACAATGAGAAGTAATTAAATCTTGATAAGCATCAGCCAAAGTTTTAGGACTAATACTTTCTAATTCTTCTACCGTTCCCAATACTCCATAACTAGTTGGAGATTTAGCATCTAATTTCTCTAAGGCTTTTTTCAAACTAACACGACTAATATTTTCACTCACACTTAATATCTCATCATAAAGTCGATTCTTAACAACATTAAAATTTTTAATATCAAATTCTTTTGCTTCAATTGCCGGATTTAAAATCATTTCAAATGGTAATTCTAATACGTGATCAAGATACTCACGATCATTTACATATTTAGGATTTAAAAAATTAAGTACAAAGGAAGTCATCATTAAATTTCCTGTCTTATTAGTTAATCCATAAAAATTAGCTTGATAAAGTTCTTCTAGATATCTAGCAACATCTTTTCTTGAATGATATTTAGAAGAACAATCTGTCATCAGATCCGCTAAAAAAGTTTTTACCATTGCATCTTTTCTACTAGCTTCTTCTTCAAAAATAATTTCCATTTGACAAGTTTTAAATCTGTTTGTCTTTACCGTATACAAATTAAATGAGGGATACTCAAACTTTTTATACTCCACTTACCTCACCTCATTTGTTATTATATCACAAAAATAGTATTTTATTAACGAACATAACATGAATTTTACAATGTTACTCATGAATAGCAACCATTTCTTCATATGTTGATGAAAAATCTTGATTCACATGACTAACTCTTGAACAAATTGCCACAATTCCAAAAAAGATAACCGCATAAAGCATAATTGCTCCCCCAAATTTTTTTAAAACATTTACCATATACCTCACTCCTTACACGAACATTATATCGCAAATACATTTGTTCGTTCAAGTCTTTTTTTAAAATTTTACAAAATAAATACATTTGTTTGACAATCGTACGTTTTTATGGTAATATGTTATTGGAGGTAAACAAAAATGGAGAAAAAATTCAAAGAACTAACAGAAAAACAAAACAATGTATTAGATTTTATTAAAAAATTTACAGCTACCCATGGATATCCACCATCAATCAGAGAAATTGGCAAAGGCCTAAATTTATCTAGCCCTGCAACGGTCCATACGCATGTTAAAAATTTATGTAAAGCTGGATACTTAAAAGTTGATAATAATAAATTTAGAGCCATGGAAATTCTCGTTGACAACGAATATGAAGATAAAAATGAAGAACTAGTAAAAGTTCCTCTTCTCGGTAAAATTACGGCCGGAAGCCCAATTGAAGCCATTGAAAGGCCAAATGAATTTTTCAATCTACCAGCTTCTTTAATTCCTGCTAAAGAAACCATATTCACTTTAAATGTAAGTGGAGAATCTATGATTAATGCTGGTATTTTTGATGGCGATATTGTAATTGTGCAAAAACAAAGTACAGCAAGAAATGGTGATATTGTCGTAGCTATGACTAGCGAAAACGAAGTAACATTAAAAACATTTTACAAAGAAAAAGATCACATCAGATTACAACCAGAAAATGATACCATGGCTCCAATCATCTTGCCAAATGTTACAATTTTAGGTAAAGCAATTGGTTTATATCGTAAATTCTAACCAACAAAAAACTGTCAATTAATTTGACAGTTTTTTTAATGCTTAAGCATTTTTTCTTTTAAGATAAATGACTGCACCAGCAATACCAGCTATACTAACAAGTCCAATACCAGCATAAATTCCTAAAGCATCAAAGGTTTGAGGAACTTCTGGAACTTCTTCACTTGGTACTTCCTCACTAGGAGTACTTGGAAGTAAGTTTGTAGCACTAAGTACATAAGTACCATTCTTATCAAATGTTAATGAAGCATTATTAGGATTAGAAACTAATTGTAATCCGTTAGCCTCATCATAATAATATAAATATAAGGTACCAACAAATTCTTCACCTAATGAACTAATATCAAAGCTCATTCCATCATCAAGTAAGTCAATACCACTAACAGTAAAGAACATTACACCTTCACCCATATATTGTTTTAAGGCTTCAATAGTTGTTTCTTCAGATGGAACAATATCAAAATCATCTAATGATGCTCCTAAATCTTCATCTAATAATGTTTCTCTTGAAATAGTGAAAGTAACACCTTGATAACTTACAGCAAAACCTGCTACATCTTCATCTAATAAAATAGCAGCCATTTCTTCATCAGTAAGTGCATCAATATTATCTTCATTAACGATATAATATAAATTTTCATCTAATTCATATTTCTTACTATCTGCATAATTTAATTTGTAATTTCCATCTAAAACTTCTTCTGCTCTATCAACTGTTGAGAAATTACCAACATTCATTTTACTATTATTAACAAGTAAAACATCTAAATCAGCAGTAGCACTAGCTGTTGTACCGCTAGTTGGATCGTTTGTTCCAAGAACTAAATCTCTTTCATTATTTTCAAAAGTATTTCCTTCAATTCTAATTGTTCCAATACCAACCAAATTAGTAGCATCTTTTACTTTAATCTTAATTGCACCAGCAGTTGAAGTAGCTTGTTCAGCTTCTTCTACAACAACGTTTTTGAAAGTATTATTTTTAATAGTAATACTTTTTACATCAACTTCTTTTGCGCCATTACCTAAATTAAGATCAATACCAGCAGCACTTCTCAAAATTAAATCTTCATCTGGATTACCAGTATAATCATTATCTCCAATATGAACGGTATCACTAGCATCAAAAATTGAACCAGTGACACTTAAACTGTTAAAAGCGTCTGCATAAATACCATCTTTAGTGTAATTAGTAAAAGTAACATTCTCAATAACAATATCACCAGCATTACTTAAACTAAGTAAAATATCTTTTGTACCTTCTCCGTCTAAAGTTACATTTTTAATAGTAACACTAGCATTATTACTAATACTTAGACCACCAGTAATGGTATACTCTCCTTTTCCATCAATAACAAGTCCATCAGAAATTGCGATTTCAGATGCTTTCATATCTTTATCCATTTCCAATGTTTCAGCATTAACACTTGAACTAAATCCTACGGCGCAACAAATAGAAAAGAGTACAAGGCCAATACCTTTTAATTTCTTTACCATATTTTCTCCTCCTATACAATTTTTTGTAGCCACAGAAATCAAATGACTACTTTCAACTCAAGTATATCACAACTATACTTTTTTATAAATAGGAAACCATCTTTTTTTTCATTTTACACATTTTTTGACGTTAGTATTTACAGCCATGACAAAAGATAAGTGACATTCACTTATTTTTTTAATGCTTGTAATTCAGAAAAAGTATAGGGATTATCTTCTACTAATCTGGTTAGAGATTCATACTCATTAATACCATATAATCTACATGTTTCAATATAACTTCTGATATTGGCATAATCTTTCGCTCTTTCGATATTTTGAAATTGCCCACTTATTTTCATCTTTGATTTAATTCCTCTTAAATTTCTTTCACTTAAGTTATTTGTAAATGGAATGTTAAAATCAAAGATCCAATAAATATAGTTATCTCGGTATTCCATGATCCTCCAGATTAAGGTTAATTCATTTTTAGCATAATATGGGTTTGGATCATTTTCATTTTCTTCTAATCCCTTTAATAGATTCGTATCAATATTTAATATAAATTCATTGATTTCCTCATTATCAAAATGATCTATCCCATTATCTATTAACTCTTTTCTTTTATGATCATATTCTTGGAATAAATGAATCATTTCTTTACACCATGCTCTGTTTGGAAGATTCATTTCTACCTTTTTTAAATCTCTAAGTAAATGTTGACAACATTCGGCATTAATAAATTCA
>CALVQH010000030.1 GCA_944358115.1 uncultured Bacilli bacterium | reverse complement strand
TGGGCACCTGTTTGATACGTATATCCTACGTAGTAACTTTGATTATACGAACTATTGTAAGCACTTGTTCCTGTTTGACGATCACTTGATGACTCGCCATTGGCATGAGCACTTGTTCCATCATAGATAATTCTAATTGAATCATCACCATTAATTCGAATGATTCTCCAATAGTATCCTGCAAATTGGACATAGTTGTTGGTGACTGCTCCTCTAAAGTAATAACTTGTTCCTAAGTTATCTTCTGTTTTATACACCCCTTCATCCGTTGTTGCTGTACTTGAAAAGTTCGGTGTACCGCTATTGACTTCATTGCTTGCTAAGATTACATCTTTTAATGGTACTGGTTCTGTATCAAAGTACAAGTAACATTTTGTTCCTTGTGTTGTTAATGGTGATACGCTTAAACTTTGAGTGTTTGCATCATAACTAACTGTAATATTACTATCTTCTTCTCCATTTACTGTACAGTAACTTTTCTCTTCATTGAATGTATATCCACTTGAAGGAATGGTATCACTTTTAGAGTAATCGTCTCCTTCCTGGATATAGACTGCTACGGCATTTAAATCTGCTAAGTCATAGTTGATTGTTCCGTTAACGAGTGGAATACTTTCTGTTACGCGATATCTTGCATGACTTCTACCAACAATAAATACAACAAGAAGTACTACTACACAGACAAAACCGATAAAAAAATGTAATCTTTTTTTAGTAGATTTAATTGTTTCAAAATTAGTGTTCATAAATCCTCCAATAAAAATTTTAATCCAAAAAGTTATACGTTTTAGGCTTGTGTATTTCATTAAATAAAAATCGTATCATATTCATAGTAGGTGATACGATGAATTTACGAACTATTTTTGGTAAAAATGTAAAACATTATCGCTTTCAAAGCAAATATACCCAAGAGCAACTTGCAGAAAAAGCAGACATATCCACAACATATCTAAGCGAGATTGAAAGAGGAATGCACAGTTTAGATTTTGACAAAATAGAAAAATTGTCTAAAGCATTAAACATAGAACCTTTCCAGTTATTTTTACCTAATAATTTTAACACAAGCCTCCCACGTAGAATTGACATGGTAGAAAAATAAATATCCTACCATAAAAATTATATCATAATTTTAAAAATTGTCTACATTTTTTGCTCACTTTTAGAGAGCGGACATTTTTTTAGCTTTAAATTAAAATCAAATTAGGTGATATCAATGATTAATTATGATGGCTTATACACTTTAATTGGATACAATTTTAAGAGAATAAGAAAAGAAAAAATAAAAGTTACTCAAGAAAAACTTGCCGAAGAATTAAACCTAAGTCGAAGTTTTATTTCTCATATTGAAAGTCCAAAAGTAAATAAAGGAATTTCTATTGATACTCTATTTTTAATATCTCAAAAGTACAATATAGACATAAGAGAATTTTTTCAAGGTTATGAAAAATTTTTAAAATAATTACAAAAAAAATAACCCCATTTAACTGAGGTTATTTTCATATTGTGCTAATTTTAAGTACAAGACTTAAAATATCAATATCATTTATTTAGGAATAATTCCACAGATTAATCTTGTATCCTAATGCTTTTTTATTTAGTCTTAACCAAATAGTAAGTTTAAAAGGATATTGGGCGCACACCAGGTTCAGTCCAATTCACGTTGTTGTTGTTGAGGTTGCCATTCGAATTCACATAGAACACGTTAGCATTACCGTTGTTATTGAAGTTATACGGAGACATACTCATGTTAATAGATTAATCAATCTAATTATATCATGAGTTTATAAGTTGTTACAAACAATTCTTCATTTGTTACATATTCAACTACATATTTATTTTTCTTTCTTACAATTAATACACCAATCGTTTTATTATGATTAGATAATTTTATATTTTTATCTACATAATCTACATAAAACTTTAATTGACCAATATCCTTAGGTTGATATTCTTTTATTTTTACTTCAACAACAACAAAAGAATTTAATTGATAATTAAAAAATAATAAATCCATTTTAAATGTATGATTATCTATATGTATTTTATATTCATGACCAGCTAAGGTAAACCCAGTTCCCAATTCTAAAAATCGCTCTTCTAACATACTAATAATATATTTATGTAATGCTTTTTCATCCAACTTTTCCACTTGTTTATTTGCTTTAATTAATATAGGATCTTTTATCATATCTTCTATTGTTAAATGCGTATTATCATCTATTAATTGAATATTTTCTTTATCAGCATAACTTAATCGCTCAAAAGCATTACTTTTAATCATCTCCCTTAGTTCCCTGACAGACAAATGATTAAGTATAACTTGATTAACATAATAATTACGCTCATTTTCATTTTTTATAGGAAGTAAGTAACGATAATGTGACCAACTTAATTCTTCGCACAGCGTGCGAAGAATTGGAAACAATATATAAAATTGCCTCATATTACTCAAATTTGTATATCCATACTTATTACCATATACTTCAGATAATTTTTTAGACCATTTTTTAATTAAATTATCACCATATTTAGCTCTATTTTTTCCTCCTTGAGCTTCAACAAGTAATTTGCCAACCTGCCAATTCATTCTTAATCGATCACGATTATCTTGCATAACTCTTACCTTTGAGCTTACTTCATAATGATCTATTAAATCTTTAATTTTATAAAAATAATCCGTTTCTTTCATAATTAAAAATCCCCTAATAACTATTATAAAATTGTCTTATCTTAATGACTAGGGGTTGATTTTGTAATGTTTTGACTTAATTTGTCAAAAATATAAACAAATAGCCCCAAATTCCATGAGGCCATCTTCATATTGTGCTAATTTTAAGTACAAGACTTAAAATATCAATATCATTTATTTAGGAATAATCCACAGGCTAATCTTGTATCCTAATGCTTTTTTATTTAGTCTTAACCAAATAGTAAGTTTAAAAGGATATTGGGCGCACACCATTCGTGTTATTCACGTTGTTCCAGTTGAGGTTGCCATTCGAATTCACATTGAACACGTTAGCCCAACCGCTGTTATAGTTATACGGAGACTAACTCATTTCAAGCATTTTAGATTAACCTATATTTATTATAACATGAGTTTATAAGTTGTTACAAACAATTCTTCATCTGTTACATATTCAACTACATATTTATTTTTCTTTCTTACAATTAATATGCCAATTATTTTATTATGATTAGATAATTTTATATTTTTATCAACATAATCTACATAAAATTTTAATTGGCCTATATCTTTAGGGTGATATTCTCTAATTTTTACTTCAACAACTACAAAAGAATTTAATTGATAATTAAAAAATAATAAGTCTATCTTAAATATATGATTATCTATATGTACCTTATATTCATGACCAGCTAAGGTAAACCCAGTTCCTAATTCTAAAAATCGCTCTTCTAACATACTGATAATATATTTATGTAATGCTTTTTCATCCAACTTTTCCACTTGTTTATTTACTTTAATTAATATAGGATCTTTTATCATATCTTCTATTGTCAAATGCGCATTGTCATCAATTAATTGAATATTTTCTTTATCAGCATAACTTAATCGCTCAAAAGCATTACTTTTAATCATCTCCCTTAGTTCTCTGACAGACAAATGATTAAGTATAACTTGATTAACATAATAATTACGTGCATTTTCAGATTTTATAAATAAAAGATTTTTCAAATGACTATAACTTAATTGTGTCCACGCTGTAGACACATTTGGAAAAACTTCATATAATTTTCGATAAAACATCAAACTTCTTTTTGAATAACTTTTTCCATACTTTGTTTCTAAATTAATTGACCATTTTTTTATCAAATATTCTCCGTACTTTGCCCTATTTTTTCCTCCCTGAGCTTCAACAAGCAATTTTCCGATTTTCCAATTAGTCATTAATTTATCATGATTATCTTGCATAGCTCTAACTCTAGTATTTACTTCATAATTTTCAATTAAATTTGTAATTTCTTTATAATAATCCGTTTCTTTCATAATTAAAAATCCCCTAATAACTATTATAAAATTGTCTTATCTTAATGACTAGGGGTTGATTTTGTAATGTTTTGACTTGATTTGTCAGAAAAATAAACAAATAGCCTCAATTGAAACTTGAGGCCATCTTCATACTGTTCTAATTTTAAATACAAGACTTAAAATATCAATATAATATATTTAGGTTTCCCTATGGTTAATCTTGTATCCTAATGCTTTTTTATTTAGTCTTAACCAAATAGTAAGTTTAAAAGGATATTGGGCGCACACCAGGTTCGGTCCAATCCACGTTGTTGTTGTTGAGCTGGCCAGTCGAATTCACATTGAACACGTTAGCATTACTGTTCGTAGCATTAAAGTTATACGGAGACATAATACCCTCATTTAACTAGATTAACCAATCTAATTATATCATTGATTTAACAAGAATTTCAAATATATCTTAAATATATAATAACACAAAAGACAGAGATAATTTTCTCTGCCCTTCATATTGTACTAATTTTAAATCCAAGACTTAAAATATCAATATCATTTATTTAGGAATAATTCCACAGATTAATCTTGTATCCTAATGCTTTTTTTATTTAGCCTTAGCCAAATAGTAAGTTTAAAAGGATATTGGGCGCACACCATTCGTGTTATTCACCCAGTTGTTGTTGAGGTTGCCAGTCGAATTCACATAAAACACGTTAGCCCAACCATCTGAATCAGCGTTATACGGAGACTAACAGAAACCCAGTTTTTAGATTAACCTAAAATAATAATATCATTTCTTCTTTAAACTTACAAGTAATGAACTATTTCTATTTAGAAATAGCAACGGGATTAACATGAATAATAACTTTGTAAACTTTTTTAAATTGTCTAACAATTTCTTTTTCCAATAAATCAGCAATACCATGAGAATCAAATGTACTTAAATTGCCATCAACATCAATTGTCAAAACAACAACATACTTATACCCAACCGGAATAGTATAAAAATCTTCCACTTGTAAAACATCAGAATGGCTTAAAATAAAATCAATAATAAAATCTTTATCTTTTTTACTAATAGAAGCATCCATTAATACTCGATAGCTTTCCATTAATATACCAATCCCTGTAATAATAATATAGACACTCGTAATAGATCCAAATATTCCATCAAAAAAATAATATCCAAAATATCCTAAAATAACCGATAATAAAGTTCCTGATGTAAGTAATATATCATTTCGATGATCTTTCATCGTCGCTTTAACGAGAATATTATGATGATATAAAAAACTTTTTCTAGCATACAAATAAAGCCCTAATTTTACCAATATTGTAATAATACATACTAATATTAAATAGATAGAAAAAGTAAATATTTCTCCTTGAACAATTGCCATAATCGAATCAAAAAGTATTTTTACTCCCACTAAAATCATAAAAATACTAATAAACAGGGAAAATATATATTCTGCCTTTCCATGACCAAAATTATGATCTTCATCACTAGGAATACAAGCTATTTTATTGCCAATATAAGACATAATAGATGAAAAAATATCTCCCGCTGAGTTAATTGCATCTGCCATCATTGCTTCACTATGACTAAATATTGCCACAATAAATTTAATAATGAGTAAAAATATATTACCTATAATTCCCAAAAAACTAACTCTTTTTGTACTTTCATATCGACTCATATTATCATATCCTTCACTAAATTATATCAATAATTTATTCTTTTGCCCATAACTTTTTCCCAAAAAAACGAAAAACTACTAAAATTAGTAGCTTTACAAACCGTTTGCAGTTACACCATATACCGCTTGGCCATGAGTAAAACCCTCATATTCCAATTGACTAATTAATTGCTCACGGCTAAAACTCATAATATCTAAATAACTTTTTGCTTTTAATACTGCTTGCTCATTCCAATTAGCACCAGAGTTATCAACACCATATTTAGCTTGATCACTAGTATATCCTTCATATTCTAATTGTTCAATTAGCCCATTATAAGAAAAAGCCATAGTATTCAAATAATTTTTCGCTGATTTTAAAGCCTGTTCATTCCAATTCGCACCACAGTGATCAACCGCATAAACTGCATCACTATTAGAATAACCTTCATATTTCAATTGTTCAATTAAACCATCTTTCGAAAAAGGTAGGACTCGCAAATAATTTTTAGCTTCGTCTAAAGCATTCTTTTGACTAGCAGTTATATTAGTAGAATTATCATTTTGACTTTCAGAATTAATATTTTGATCAGAATTGTTGTTAATATTGTTTACACCTGCATTTGTACCTTGATTTGAATTATTATCAATATCTGTATTTTGACCAGAAGAATCCAGTTGATTTTCAGAATTTTGATTATCATCAAAACTGCTAGATTCATCTTCTTGGATAATTTCATTATCATCATAAATCGTTGAATCATCATTTTCATTATAATAATTGTTATCAAAAGAAGTATCATCCTTTTTATCGTCTAAGTTACTATTAGAACCAGAAATCAAAACAATAATTACTACAACTAAAACTATAATAAAAGCAAAAACACTCCATTTAGGAAAAACTATGTTTTTCTCATTATTTTCCATATAAACTCACTCCTATACATAAAACTTAACTAAATTATACTATACATATTTATACTAATCAAGAAAAGGCTACTAAAACTAGCAGCTTCATTCTAAATCTTGATTAGAATCTTGAAATATAGAAAAAGGAAGAAAAGTACTAACATAAGACTCAGCCATACCAATTCCTGGTTTATGTTGATACATATGAATTCTCTCATTAATAGGATCAATCGCATAATTTGCCTCTTTTATTAACTGATGAAAATCTCGATTTTTGTAACATGCATTAAAATCTTCACTACCCTCACAACTACCAACATCATAGTTACTAAAATCACTAACATAATTTTGTTCCTCTTCTGCTTTCGCCAAGTCATCTATAATATATTGATATAACACTTCTTCAAAATTAGCAAACAACTGAGTCGGATCATTTTCTAAAAAAGAAAGATTGCCCGAAGTATCCATAACAAGATCTGTCTTATAAATACTTTCTTCATCTATTTTTGTTGCTAATTCATTACCAAGAACAGACTCATAAAAATGATCTCCATCAAGAATTTCACTCGTAAGATTATACTCTAATTGATATCCATTTAATTCATTATTATAAATAGTAACATTTAATCGCATATTCTTATAGTGATCAATATGCTCTAAATCTAACTCTTCTATTAATCTTCTTTTTACTTTTTCTCCTATTTCATCCATCAAAAAAGGATACTTTTCAAATTCATCATAAGCTAAATTAAAATCACTACTATTATAAATATAAAATTCTAAATAATTCGTATTATTTAAAAATTCTCCCGTTTGATGATAATCTTCACTATCACTATAATTAACAATCAATTCACAAGTTTGTGGTAAGCAAGAAGTTGTGACATCTTCTTCATAAATATCTTCCTCAGTTAAAAAACGATCATAAATAGTTAAGTCTTCATAATAAGTTCCATATGACGAAGAATAAAACCATTCAAATTCTTGATTTCGGTAAATATTAAAACTGGTATATCCAATCCCAAAAGTAATATTTCCATTTTTATAATCTTGTAAAAAAGCAATCATTTCATTTTCTGCCTGATTTTCATAATCATCACCATAATCAATATCAGCTATACAATTTCCAGTATAGCAAGCATATTGATAAGCTTCCCTTCGAATTAAAGCATCCATATTCGTATCTTGATTAAAGAGTTCTTCAAACTTAATTTCTTCTCCCGTTGTAAGATCTATATTGCGTACTTCTTCCTCACAAGTGATAGATAAAACATTAGAAACATTAAAATTAACATAACACCCATAATCATCTTCATTTTCCAAAGCATCTAATTCACTTAAAATAGAATTGACTTTATCTTCTATCTCTTTATCCTTTAAACCTGTAATACTTACAGTTCCAACTAAATTAATATCAATGGGATTAACCGGATATTCTTGATAAATATCAATCGTATCTTTTTTGGAAACAGAACTAAACTCTAAATAAGGTTCTATTGGCACTTCTGTGTTAGTAACTTCGTCTTTATCCACACTTTGATTATGACGAATAATTAAGTAGATAGTAAGACTAACAGATAAAAGAACAATAAAAATAAGGATTACACCAAATATAATATTAGCTTTCTTCTGCTGGGACATAACCGGCCTCCTTAGCAACCTTCATCCCCTCACTTGATAACAGCAAATCTTTAAAATGTAAAGTTTCCTCATCAGCATCACTTCTAGTTACAATATAATAAGCGGTCATTAAAGGATAAGTTCCATTTCCAATGGTCTCATAAGTAGGCTGAACCCCATTAATCGCTAAAAACTTAATATCAGGAGTATAATACATCACATTTGCATAGTAGTAATAAGAATAACCTATCCCATCAATATTATTATCATAATCTGCTACAATATCAATAATACCACCCATCGTTTCAATCATCTCTTCTGTTAGTGGTTCTCTCATTGGTACACCTTTCATAACTAAAGAAAGCATTCCCGTTTGACTACCAGAATTAACAGGCCTTTGATAAGGAATGATCGCATGATCATTTCCCCCAACTTCATTCCAATAATTAATTTCACCAGAATAAATATCTACAATTTCTTCTAAACTTAAACCATCAACAGGATTATCCACATTGACAAAGAAAACAAATCCTTCATTAACTACTTTAGTAATTGTAAGTTCGACTCCCGCATCCCGTGCCATTTTTAGTTCTTCTTCACTTGGTTCAGTTACAATAATTAAATCTGTTTCATTATTTACTAATTTTTCATAAGCTGGATGCGTATTCGTATAATTTTTCTTAACATCTGTTAATATTTCTTCACTCGCAAAATACTTTACATAAGCATCTAATAAAGGTTGGGTTGCCAAACTAGCATCTACTTTTGGCATATCTTGTAAACTAATTGTACCTTGATATTCTTCTGGAGTCTGTGGTTCCTCCGGTATAGAAGGCTCTTTTTCCGCTTCATCACTAGTAAAAAGAAAATAAGCGCCGACACATAAACCGATAGTTACAACTAAAACAACAAGTAAAATAACAATTCTCTTTTTCATAAACTTACCACCATTCAGTAACTTCTTCTATTGTCTTTCTCGGTCTCTTACTTGGATAGTGATCAGTATACCCAAGAGCCACAGCTGCAATAAGTTTTTTTTCAGTTGAAAACTCTCTTTGTAATTCTTTTTCTATTTTTAAAATATAGCCAATCCATAAACTTGCGACATCTAAATCACGAGCACGCAAAACCATATTTTCAATACAAGCTCCTACTGACTGTACATCCATGACTTCCTCAGTAATATCCGCAAGAACTAAAACGAGAGCACTGCAATCACGAATAACATTACAAGTAGTCATAATGGATGCATCACCATAATCGGCAAGCATTAAAGCAATATCCTCTTTTTTTAAAGAATCTCTTACCACCACAAAATGCCAAGGTTGTCTATTATGAGCAGAAGGTGCCAAAATAGCAAACCCCAAAATATCCTCAATTATACTTCTATCTAACACTTTATCATTAAAGTGTCTTACACTTCTTCTCTCTTCCATTACTTTACTAAGTTCCATAATTACTCTCCTTCACAAAATCCTTTTTCATAACTCATGTTAGAATTGCCAATATAAACATCTTCATTATATCCACCACTAGGAATACTACGATGACAAACCAAAACCGCTGTATTCTCATCACGATAAAGAACAGATCCTCCATCATAGGAAGCATTACTTTCCATATGACGAACCAAATCTTCAATTGCTACCCCATCTTTCAAAAAATCTTTTAATTCTTTAGTATCATGCTTATAAGTAACGATTACTCTTTCTAGTCCATATAAATAATAGGTTCTATCTCCTTCATAATACATAATTGGTTCTAACGTTTCACTTAGAACAACTTCAAATTTAACTGCATCGTGATAACGATCCCTAAATATTTGATAAAGAGCAAAAACAATAATTATCGCTCCTAAAACACAAATAGCAATTCTTTTTAAATCAAATTTCAACACCCATTGACATGGTCTCTGGTAAAGTAGATCCCCCATCAATTACAATTCCTTGCCCTGTAATATAACTTGCCTCACTACTAGCTAAAAAAGCTGCTAACTCACCAATTTCTTCCGGCCTAGCAAGTCTTCCCATTGGAATGCCTGCGGCAATACCATCAATAACACTTTGGGGATTTGCCTCATTTGTCTCTTTTGCCATTCCTACAACCATTGGAGTTTCCACATATCCTGGCATAATAGCATTTACCCGTATATTTTGATGAGTGAGTTCAGCTGCTAAACTTTTAGTAAATCCAAGAACAGCTGCTTTACTTGTCGCATAAGCAACTTCTCCCGAATCAGCAACCATTGGTCCTGTTACACTAGATAAATTCACAATAGCTCCTCCTTTAATTTTTAAAAGAGGTAAAAAAGTGTGAGTAACCCTATATGTACCAACAATATTAATATTAAAATGCAGATCTCGTAATTCATCACTCATATCCTCAAATGTTGCAAGCTTGCATACCCCAGCGTTATTCACAATTATATCAACATGTCCATAAGTATTCTTAATTTCTTCAAAGCAAGCATTTAATATAGCTTGATTTTGAATATCCACAATAAAGCCATTAACTTTACCAGGATACTGCCTGTTAAATTCTAAAATGGTACTTCGAAGTTCTTGTGAATGATCCAAAATAATAACTTGAGCACCATACTTTAAAAATACACTTACAATTCCTTTACCAATTCCTTTTGCCCCACCCGTAACAATTGCTATTTTTCCTTCTAATTTCATATATTCCTCCTATTATATTTATTATAGCATATCAATAATTAAAAGAAAATCAAAAATAATATGAACAAAATTTGACAATCAAATACCATTATGCTAAAATTTTGGTAGATAGCGAGGGGATTTTGTATGGAAACTCAAGTCAAAAAAGAATTTGACGGAAAATTATCATCAGAAGAATTAACAGAACTAAAAGAGAAATTAACAAATGAAAAAGAAATTAGAAAAATTGAATACTATTTAGAAAAATATAAAAGTCATCTAAGCGGATATAGGGATTTAGTAGGTGACAATTTAGTACCCGATAAATTTTTCTTATTTAATTTGAAACATTTTGGATATCTATTAGAAAATGATCCAGAAAAAGTAATGTCAAAATCAGGAATGTTATTTAGACGACACATTATACGGCCATTAATTAAAAAATTTGGTCCACAATTTATGAGTTCAGAACAAGTTTTCGAAAATAGAAACGAATTATTATTAGAAAGAGATTATCGTACTGGAGAAATTCTAATAAATCAAGATCTAGAAACATTAAAAGGAAAAATTGATCCTGTGACCAAAAAAGCCTTACCCGATTTAGGAATTACACTTCCAAAAGAACCTGTAATATGGACAATTAATCATCATTTTAAAGATGATGCGTTAGCATCTGTTCTAGCATGTCAAAGATCAATTTATATTTTATTTGGAAGTCTTCCTCAATTTTATAACACTTTTGATGGTATATTAGCGTATTTAATCGGAACAATTATTGTAAATCGAAAAAACAAATCCAGCAAAAAAGCCTCAGAAGAAAAAATGATCCATGCTCTAAATTTAGGTGCAGATATAATGTACGCTCCAGAAGGAGTATGGAATAAGTATCCAAATGAATTATTATTAAAATTTTGGCCAGGAATATATAAAGTAGCAATGGAAACCGGTGTTAGTCTAGTACCCGTAGTTCATTATATTTATGACCATACTCAAAAAATTGATAAAGAAAATAATAAAATTCATACAGTAGTTGACGAACCAGTAAATATTACCACATTAGGATTGTCAGAAAAAGCCACTTTAGATTACTATCGAGATATAATGGCAACATGGTACTATTTAATGATGGAAAAATATGGTTACGCTAAAAAATATCATTTAGACATTCAGAGGGAAGAAGCCAAAAAAGAAGAAGAGCTAGAAAAATTAACAGATGAAGAACTAAAAAAATACTATCATGGGTTAATTGCAACCTTCTACAACGAACTAGTTGCTTCAGATCAAGATTTAACAAGTAGAGAAGTAGCACTTCGCGGATTTAACAATGCAATTAGTGCCTGGGAAGCATATATAACAGATTTAATGGATACTGTAGACCGCTTAGATACACAAGCAGAAACCACTTCACACTTCAAGCCAAAAGAAACTATAACCGCTTATGATGTTTATAAAGATATTGCTAAACTCCCAATAAACGAGCAAAATAAAGATACTGTTACTTATGCAAGAAAACTGGTAAGAGAATATCAAAGAAATGATTTTCAATCTAGACTTTAAAAACGCAATTTTTGCGTTTTTTTATTGCAGTATGATTAAAATACATGTTATAATTATAATTAGGTGATAATATATGGCGGGAATTCTTTTACCAGCATGTGCAATTTTCTTTTCAGGATTATTGTGTATAATATATTTCTCTAAAAAAAGAGTAAATCTATTAGAAAATACAATGTATTCTGTAATGATTATATCTATCTTAATGGATAGTATTTTAGTTACAATACTTCAAAGTTTTCCATCAGGTGGTGTATCCAATTTAGAATTAGCATTTGTTCCTTTGCTGAATAAAATAGACTTTATATTTCTAATCTTGTTTTGTAATTGTTTGTTCTTCTATACAATGCTAATAACAATTCCAAAATTTAAAGAAAAATTTAAAATATACCGGATTCCTTTTGTACTATTAGATATAATAATGATAGTTTTAATCATATTTTCACAAGTGAATGTAATCAATAATGGAGAAAATTATAGTGCAGGAGGCTTAGCTGTCTATCTAGTTTATATTCTCTGTTTATTGTACATTTTATTATCAATAATTGTCGTTTTATGTAATTTAAAAAAGGTTGACAGAAGGCATATTCCTATCTTTGCAATCATTTTTATTATGATTCTAATCTTTATTCTTTTTCAATTAAATCCATATTTAATTGTAATTTCAATTGCATTAACATTTATTAATTATATTATGTATTTTACAATTGAAAACCCTGATTTAAATCAAATTAAAGAACTAAATGTGGCAAAAGATCAAGCCGAAAAAGCGAATCGTGCAAAAACAGACTTCTTATCTAACATGTCACATGAAATTAGAACTCCTTTAAATGCCATTGTTGGCTTTAGTGAATGTATGCTTGATTCTACTGACTTAAAAGAAACCAAAGAATATGCCGGCGATATTGTCGATGCATCCAAACAACTCTTAGAAATTGTTAATGGTATTTTAGACATTTCAAAAATTGAAGCAAATAAAGTAGAAATTATTCCTAAAAATTATAATCCAAGAGAAGTTTTTGACGGACTAAGAAAACTAGTATTGCCAAGAATCAAAGAAAAACCAATTGAGTTTAAAATGATATTCTCTCCTGATCTTCCTGGAATATTACGTGGTGATGTGGCCAAAGTAAAACAAGTAATTTTAAATATTCTAACTAATGCTGCCAAATATACTGATAAAGGAGAAATCATTTTCAATGTTAACTGTATTAACCGCTTAGATACCAAAGTATGTTTAATGTACATTTCTGTAAAAGATACCGGCCGTGGTATTAAAAAAGATAAACTAGAAACGATTTTCGGAAAATTCGAACGAGTAGACGAAGATAAAAATACAACTACGGAAGGAACTGGATTAGGACTTGCTATCACCAAAGGTCTAGTCGACTTAATGGGTGGTAGAATTACAGTATTCTCTAAATATGGTGAAGGATCAACCTTCCGTGTTTATCTAGAACAAGAAATTGTAAGCATGGAAGTGCCTGAAACAAATAACAATGAAGAAGAAGAAATTAATTATACCGATTATAATGGTAAAAAAGTCTTAATTGTTGATGATTCTAAAATTAATTTAAAAGTAGCAGAAACGTTGATGAAACCATACAAATTTGAAGTAGATACTGCTATTAGTGGGGAAGAAGCCCTCGAGAAAGTTAATAATAAACAATATGATTTAATATTTATGGATATCATGATGCCAAAAATGAATGGTGTGGAAACGCTTTATAAATTAAGAGAAAAAGAAGATTTTGAGACACCAGTTGTTGCTCTTACAGCTGACGCCATTGAAGGCACTGATGAAAAATATTTAAATGTTGGTTTCAATAGTTATTTATCAAAACCAATTGATAGAAAACTATTAAATAAAGTTATTAATAAGTATTTGGGAGGGAAATAAAAGAGTATGGAAAAGGTAGACTTATTAGTTAATAATAACGTAGATGTAAAAGGTAGTTTAGAATTTTGGGGAGACTTAAATTCCTATAATGAAAATTTATTAGAATTTAAAGATTCACTAAAAGAAAAATTAAAAAATTTAGAATACTATAAAAATACAAAAGACTGTGCAAATTATGCAATTCTAGCACATAGTATGAAAAGTGAAGCAAAATATTTAGGCTTTATAAACGAAGCTGAAGTTTTCTTAACACATGAATTAAAAGGAAAAGAGCAAGATATTAATTTTATTGAAAATAATTATCACACTTTAGTGGAAACTGTAAATAAAATAATTGGGTTATTAGATCAATATTTTAGCGATGAAACTAAAAAGATAATTTTAATCGCTGATGATTCTAATATTATCTTAAATTTTCTAGAAAAAAACATTCATGATGAATTTAGCATTCTAAAAGCGAGAACTGGCAGTGAAGCCATTGACATTATTAAAAATAATCATTTATATGCCATTTTACTAGATTTAAACATGCCAAATTTAAATGGTTTTGATGTCCTCGAATTCTTAAAAGAACAAAATTTAATGGATCAATTACCTGTCGTTATTATAACTGGTGACGATACCGAAGAAACCATCAAAAAAGCCTTCAATTATGGTGTATTAGATGTATTAAATAAACCATTTAATGAAGAAAATATCAATAGAGTACTTACCTCTATCAATAACTTTTACGAAAGAGACAAAATATGAAAAATTTAAAAAAACTGGAATTGCATGTTCATTTAGATGGAAGCATTAGACCAACTACCATTAGTGAATTATTAAATATCAGTTTAGAAAAAGCAAATAAACTAGCAATGGTCTCACAAAAGACCAATTCATTAAAGGAATATCTAGACAAATTTGATATTCCTTTAAAAATAATGCAAACAAAAGATAATTTAACAAGAGTAGCAACAGAACTTGCCGAAGACTTGCAAAAAGATAATGTCATTTATGCTGAAATACGCTTTGCCCCCAACAAACATTTAGAGCAGGGACTCACTTTAGATGAAGTAATTATATCTATTCTAAAAGGATTAAGAAAAGTTCCAATTAAAACCAATTTAATATTATGTATGATGCGTGGAGATTCATTTGCTAAAAATTTAGATGTTATTAAATATGCCAAAAAATATTTAGGACAAGGTGTAGTTGGCATTGATTTAGCGGGAAATGAAGCTGCTTATCCTGTTAATGATTATAAAGATTTATTTCTACTAGCTAAAAAAGAAGGCATCCCTTTTACCATTCATGCTGGCGAAGCCGATGGTACTTTAAGCATCATAAATGCAATTAATTTAGGAGCAAAAAGAATTGGTCATGGCGTACGTGCTATAGAAAATAAAGAAGCCTCAAACTTAATCAAAGAAAAAGACATAACCCTAGAAGTATGTCCAAAAAGCAATTTAGATACCAACATATATAACAAGCTCGAAGAACACCCGATCAAAAAATTATTTGATGATAAAATTAAAGTAACTATAAATACCGATAACAGAACCGTATCAAATATTACTTTAAATGAAACTTATAAAGAATTAAAAACTACTTTTAATTTCACCGATGAAGACTTGATAACAATGAATAAATATGCCATAGAATGTGCTTTTCTAAGTGAATTAGAAAAACAAGAAGTACTAGACTTATTAATAAAGTGATTTAATAAATGCTTCAAATATTAAATCACTATTTTTATTGCTAAAAGATTCTGGATGCCATTCCACGCCTAAAAAGAAACGCTTCTGTGCATCCTCTACTGCTTCTATCACTCCATCCTGGGAAATGGCACTAACAACTAAATCAGTATTAGAAATAGCAGTTTTATGTCGGCTATTAACTAAAATACATTCATGATGAACAATTTCTCTAAGAATTGTTTTTTCTTTGATAATGATAGGATGAGTACCATTATCTTTTTTATTATGAAAAGAAACATCTATTTCTGTCCCGTTTCCAAATGATAAAGCCATCGCTTGCATTCCTAAACAGATTCCCAAAGTAGGAATATCATTTTGATACAAATGCTGAACAATCAAAAAATCATTATGAGTAAAATGATCTCCACCAGTTAAGACAACACCATCACATAATTGAATCAAAAAAAGAACTTGTTCCCATGATAAATCAATCGGAATGAGTACAATTTGCACCGGATAATTCAAAAATGCATCCATCACGTCTTTTCTACATCCCACAAAACACTTATCATTTTCTTGAAAACTTCTAATAACAATACCAACTTTTTTCATATTAAAGCATATGAAAAAAGACTTGTTTTTATTTAGTCTTCTTTTCTGGTTCTAGAATTTCTAGTGTGAAGTAAATTATATGTCAAACCTAGATAGAACCCAACAAAAACAAGCATTTTTAAC
>CALVQH010000029.1 GCA_944358115.1 uncultured Bacilli bacterium | reverse complement strand
TAAAAATGCTTGTTTTTGTTGGGTTCTATCTAGGTTTGACATATAATTTACTTCACACTAGAAATTCTAGAACCGAGAAATCCGGAGTATAATTTTGATTAAGATATGTGGAGTTTCTCCACTAAGTAAAAGAAAATGGATTATGAAAAAAAGAGTGATTATATTAGGAATTAGTTTGGTTGTCGTTATTGGAATTATTGTGGGAGTGAGTTATGCGTTTTTCTCAACTGGTGGGATGCAGGAGCAAGCAAATACTTTTACAAGTGGATGTCTAAATATAAGCTTAACAGATGCTTCCTCATCTATTAGTTTATCTAATATTTATCCAGTTACTGATGTAGAAGGATTAGAAGGAACAAGTTATGATTTTACGATCACGAATACTTGTAATACAAGTACTAATTATCAAATTAATTTAGAAAGTATCAATCAAGCTTTTAATTCGCTTGGTGCCGATTATGTTAAAGTAGCACTATCTAGTGATACAGTAGATAATGTCATATCCATACTTAGTGATAATACAAGTGTAACACCAGAAATAGATGGTGCTTATGAATCATACAATTTGTATACAGGAACACTAGGAGCAAGTGAAACAAAAACTTATCATTTAAAACTATGGCTTGATTATGATGCAACGGTTGAGCAGGCAGCAAATAAAGTGTATCAATCTAAAATCAATGTTATTGCTAATCCAGAAATACAAGTAGTAGATAATCTAGAAGCAACATTTAATATCAATCTTGATAATGATTATGTTGGAGTAAGATTAACTGAAAATGTCACAAGTGTTAAGTATTGTGTTACTGATTCTAATCAATGTAATCCTGATAAAGAAGTGGAAGGGGGTAATAGCATTTCTTTCACTTTATATAATCCTGATTCGTTTGATGAGGGTGTTGATTTAATTGATACTAAAACAGTCAATACAGCTTTAGGAAAAATAGAATATTATAATCCAAATCCTGTTTCCGTATGTATACGATTAAATGATAGCAGCAACATAATTTGTTCTAATCCCGAAAAATTATGGGAACCAGATTTTACCCGCAGTGTATGTGCCAGATATGGTGCTAACGATTATTGTAATGGATATACAAATGGAATTTTTGCGGAGAACACTAATAAGGGAACAACTTATTATTACAGAGGTGTAGTAGAAAATAATTATTTAGAGTTTGCAGGATTTTACTGGCGTATTATTAGAATCAATGAAGATGGAAGTATTAGAGTAATTTATAACGGAATAAAATCAGAAGTAGATGCTGCAGGAAAAGAAGAAGTATTAGCTAATGGATATGATGATGATGGGCAATATACATCAATTGGAAACTATGGTTATAACATGCCTGCTCCTCATCCTCCAGGACCAACAACACAAATCGATGTAAATACAAGATCTGAAGGAGTTGGCTTTACTTATGAATTAGGTTATCAACGTCCATTATCTTCATCAGGCACAAATAGTGACGTTAAAACCCGACTAGAAGACTGGTATAATGATAATTTATATGCATATGATAATCTTATTGTAAGTGAAGCAGGATTTTGTAATGATCGAAATACTGCGAGTGATGCTACTTGGGTATCTAGTGGTAGTTCATTTTATTATGCAGCATATGAGCGATTTAATAATTTAGCACCTACATTTGAATGTAACAATACTAATGACTTATATCAAACAAAAATTGGCTTAATTACAGCGGATGAAATTGTTTATGCAGGAGCAGGGCTTGGTGAGAAAAATGATCGTTTTTATTTGTATACAGGTCAGAATTATTGGACAATGACACCTTCAGCATATACTAACTCAAGTGCTCAGGTTTATGCATTTTTAGATGAGTTTTATTTTGGCGAGGATTATAATGTGACGACTTTGTCTGATATACGACCAGTCATCAATATTAGTAAAGAGGCAACCATAACGGGCTCTGGAACCATTCAAGACCCATATGTTGTTCAAACTGCCTAGTTAATCTTGCCTATGGTGCTTTTCCTTTACCCATGGGCAGGTTTATTATTACAATTGAGTGAAGCTTTTTTGTACTTTTGCTTCACTCTTTTGATTTATTATGTAGTGTTCTACATTTTTTTTAATTTCATAAGATTTGTTAGGTGATATCTCATGAAGTATAAAAAAATGGATTATCTTCTTTTTATTAGTGTAATTATCATCTGTATTTTTGGGATTATTATGATTTATTCAGCGAGTAGTATTTGGGCTGAGTTTAAATATCAAGATGCTTTTAAGTATGTAAAACAACAAGGATTATTTTTTATCATTGGTATTTTTGTTATGTTATTTGCAAGTAAGATTCATTTAGATTTTTTAAAAAAGAAAGCAAATTTGATTTTGGGTTTTTGTTTTCTTTTGCTTGTTTTAGTATTAATTCCGGGGATTGGTAGTATTCGAAATGGTAGTCGAAGTTGGTTTGGCATTGGGGGACTTGGGATTCAACCGAGTGAATTTGCTAAATTAGGACTCATTATTTTTACGGCTAAATATTTAGCTCATAATAAGAGAAATATGAGCGATGTTAAAAAAGGCGCCATTCCTATTTTTCTTGTTATTGGTATTTTCTTTTTGCTCATTATGTTAGAACCTGATTTTGGAACGGCGATGGTCATGGCCCTTACTTTGATTGCTCTTATTTTTATTTCAGGGTTACCATTTTCCTTTTTTATTAAGCTGGGAATTTTAGGTTTAGGTGGTATTGTTGCTTTAATTATTGCGGCTCCCTACCGAATGGCCCGGATAGTATCATTTTTAAATCCATGGAGTGATCCTTTGGGAAGTGGATATCAAATTATTCAAAGTTTATATGCGATTGGACCGGGTGGACTCTTGGGGCAAGGCTTTTTAAATTCGAGACAAAAGCATTTTTATTTACCGGAACCACAAACTGATTTTATTTTTTCAATTATTAGTGAAGAATTTGGCTTTTTAGGTGTCTTGATTGTCTGTGGCTTTTTCTTTTTTATTTTTTACCGAATGGTGAGGATTGCTCTTCGTAGTTCTGATTTATTTTGCAAATATTTAGCTTTTGGTCTCGCTTTTGGGATACTTATTCAAGCATCTTTAAATTTAGCTGTCGTTGTTGGTTTAATTCCGGTTACGGGAGTTACGCTTCCTTTCTTTTCTTATGGAGGATCTAGTTTACTTATGAGTATGATAAGTGTAGGGTTAGTATTAAATGTCAGTAGGAAATAGTATGAATTAACTCTTTTTATTTATAATAATAAAAGGTGTTAGTATGGGAAAAGTTGTAAAATATAGTCTGGTTATTGTTTTAGTAATTGCTCTTATAGTTGGTGGTATTTTCTTTTATCTATATAAAGACGGGTATCAAGTGGTATTTAATTCGAATGGAGGAAGTGTTGTTGCACCAGTTCAAACTCGTTTAGGTACAAGCGTAGATAAACCAGATGATCCAGTACGAGCAGGGTATCAATTTGTGGGCTGGTATCTTGGGGATGAAAAGTTTGATTTTGATACGATTATTGAAGAAAATATTACGTTAACGGCTCATTGGGAAGAAGAAGTGCAAGTAATGCATGTCATTTCTTTTGATACGCTTGGAGGAAATGATATTTCAAGTGTGGAAGTAGAGGATGGTGAGGTACTTCTTAATGCACCAACACCAATTAAGAGTGGGTATACTTTTGCTCATTGGTATTATCATAATCAAGAATTTGATTTTTCAACTCCTATTTTTAGTGATATGGTTTTGGTAGCAAAATATGAAAAAGTTGCAGAGGAAAAAAGTGTTGTAACTATTTCTTTTGATTCAAATGGGGGAAGTAGTGTAGAAGATGTTACAGTAGAAATTGGTGAATTTGCCAAAATGCCAAAAGCACCAACAAAAGAGGGATATACTTTTGCCGGTTGGTACTTGGATGGAGAAGAATTTAGCTTTTTAGAACCCGTTTATGAAGACCTTATTCTTGATGCTTATTGGGTTAAAGAATAGATCACAAAAAATATTGAAATTAAGGATAAAATATAATATAATGTATATAGATGGAGGAAACTTCATAAAAATGAGGAACATTCAATACTCTCATGTTGAGTGTTGCCTAATATAGGTTCACCTAATTCATAAGTTGAGTTAGGTGATTTGCTTTTATATTAAAACTATAAATAGTAATAATAGTAAAAGGAAGATAATTATTACTAAAGATAGAATTAAAAAATCCTTCTTGTTCATATCATCGCCTCCCTTCTCTGCAGAAGTTTGGCATCACCCAACTATTAAATGTTCCTACATAAATTATAACATATGTTCGCTATGTTAATCAAGAATAATGTATAACAAAAATACTGTTAATTCATTTATTTATTTTAGAATTGTTTGCTTTGTTTCGTTTTTCAGATTTTTTAATTATTAATGAATTAATAGAATAAATTAAAAAGGGATAGAAATATCTTCTTTTTTCTTGTATAATAGGGATATAGAAAAGAGGATATTATGAAAATATTAACAGTCAATGCTGGTAGTTCATCATTAAAATTTAATATGATTCAGTTACCAGAACAAGAAGAATTAATTAGTGGAAATTTTGAGAAGATTGGTTTAAGTGGAGGACTTTATAGTATCAAAATCAATGGTTCTAAGATTAAGAAAGAAGCAGATATGAGAGATCATAAAGATGCGATTGAATTATTGATTAAAGAATTACTTGATAATCATGTAATTGCTTCTTTAGATGAAATTGATGGTATTGGCCATCGTTTGGTTCATGGTGGAGATAAGTATGCATCAAGTGTGATTATTGATGAGGATGTTATACATACGGTAGGAGAATTATCAAGTTTAGCACCCCTACATAATCCTGCGAATATTTTAGGAGTAGAGGCATTTAAGGAAGCTCTTCCTAATGTACCAATGGTAGGTGTCTTTGATACAGCATTCCATCAAACGATGGGGGAAGAACAATATTTGTATTCTGCACCACTTAGTTGGTATAAAGATTATCAAATTCGTAAATATGGTTTTCATGGAACGAGTCATAAATATATTACGAAAGTAATGCAAGAAAAGCTTGGTAAAGAGAATGTGAATCTTATTAGTTGCCATATTGGAAGTGGTGCTAGTATTTGTGCGATTAAAGATGGCAAGAGTTTTGATACGACTATGGGATTTACACCAAATGCTGGACTTATTATGGGTACTCGTTCTGGTGATATCGATTATTCTGTTATTCCTTATTATATGGAGAAAACTGGTGCTTCTATTAAAGAAGTAGATACGATTTTAAATAAGAAAAGTGGTTTGTTAGGTATTAGTGGTGAATTTAGCGATCACAGAGATATTGAATCTGCTATGGCAGAGGGAAATCATGAAGCAATTTTAGCTAATAATATGTATGTAAATAGAATTGTTGATTATATTGCTAAATATTATGTAGAATTAGAAGGAAAAGTAGATGCGATTGTCTTTACGGCTGGTTTAGGAGAAAATGCGAGAGAATTTAGAGAGCAAATTTTAAATAAACTTGCTTGTTTAGGTATTTTGGTTGATCCTGGAAAAAATCAAAAGATTGCTGGTTATTTGGAAGAAAATGAAGGCATTATTTCTAGTAATGAATCAAGTGTTCCTGTTTATGTTGTACCTACCAATGAGGAGTTAATGATTGCCCTTGATACCTATGATTTAATTAAGTAGGAGGGTGATTCCCATTAATAATAATGTTGTAAAAAAAGTTTTTAAAAAAATTAGGGAATATCAAAAAATTGTTGTAGCAAGGCATGTAGGACCTGATCCTGATGCCATTGCTTCCACGATTGCTCTTAGAGATTCCATTCGTCTTACTTTTCCTGAGAAAGAGGTAGTGGCAGTTGGTCTTGGGGTATCTAAATTTAAATATTATGGTATTTTAGATAAGATAGAGCCAGAACAATATCAAGGTTGTTTACTTATTGTTTTAGATGTTCCTAATATTAATAGAGTAGACGGAATTGATGGTTTGGCATATCAAGAAATTATGAAAATTGATCATCATCCAGCCGAAGATATTAAAGGGCCAGTTGATTGGACGGATGAGACGAGTTGTTCTACTTGTCAGATGATTGCAGAATTAATTTTAAAAACACCTTTAAAATTAGATACTAAAATTGCTGGTAATTTATATTTGGGAATTGTATCGGATAGTGATCGCTTCTTACTTTCCTATACAACGAATAAGACTTTTCAAGTAGTTCATGATTTGATTCGCGCTAGTAAATTAGATTTTACTTCTTTATATAATTATTTATATGATCGCAGTTTAGATGAAGTAAAATTTCAAGGGTATATCGCCATGAATATGAAAGTAACTGAAAATGGCCTTGGTTATTTAGTCATTCCTAGTGATATTATTAAAGAGTATCATGTTGATTTAGCAACACCAGCAAATCTCATTAATAGCTTTAATTTTATTCGAGAAGTGACGGTTTGGACTTTTATTACAGAAGATGTAAAAAATAAAGTTTATAAGGTTAGTATTCGTTCCCATGGTCCTATTATTAATGAACTTGCTAGTAAATATCATGGTGGTGGACATAAATATGCAAGTGGAGCTAGAATTACAAGTGAAGAAGAAGTAGAAAGTTTTATTAAAGATTTAGATGCTTTATGTGAAGAATATAAAAGGGCTAGTATTAGTAATCTATAACTCATTTTATTATAAATGAGTTTTTTTGTACACTTTTTGTCAAACTTTTGGTAGTTTATTGAGGTCATACTTGACTCGTGCTATAATAAATTTATACCATAATTTAAAGGAGGCAATATGGAGAAAAAATATGTTTACCTTTTTTCAGAAGGTAATAAAGACATGAAAGAGTTGTTAGGTGGTAAAGGTGCTAATTTAGCAGAAATGACTGGTTTGGGACTTCCTGTCCCAAGAGGATTTACAGTCACGACTGAAGCTTGTAATAAGTATTATGAGGATAAAGAAGTGATTGATGAGGCAGTTAAAAATGAGATTTATGCTAAATTAGAAGAATTAGAGCGTATTACAGGTAAAACACTAGGAGATAAAGAAAATCCCCTCTTAGTTAGTGTAAGAAGTGGAGCTCGGGCTAGTATGCCTGGTATGATGGATACGGTTCTTAATTTAGGTATGAATGATGAGGTGGCAGAAGGATTTACTGAAGTTACAAATAATAAGAGATTTGTATATGATTCTTATCGCCGGTTTATTCAAATGTTTGCTGATGTTGTAAAAGGATATCCAAAATCTAGTTTTGAGAGAAGATTAGATGAAATTAAGGAAGAAAAAGGTGCCAAATTTGATACTGATTTAACAGCAGATGATATGGTAGAAGTAACCAATGAATTTAAGAAGATTTATAAAGAAATTGCTGGAGAATATTTTCCACAAGATCCTAAAGTTCAATTAATCGAGGCTGTTACCGCTGTATTTAGAAGCTGGAATAATGAAAGAGCCATTTATTATCGAAGAATGAATGATATTCCATCTAGTTGGGGTACAGCAGTAAATGTTCAAGAGATGGTTTATGGTAACCGTGGTGATACTTCTGGTACAGGGGTAGCATTTACTAGAAATCCAGCAACGGGAGAAAATAAGCTTTATGGGGAATATTTAATTAATGCCCAAGGCGAAGATGTGGTTGCGGGTATCCGTACACCAGAACCTATTAGTAAACTTGAGGATACAATGCCTGAGGTATATAAACAATTTGCTGGTATTGCTAAAACTCTTGAAAATCATTATAAAGATATGCAAGATATGGAATTTACGATTGAAAATGGGCGTCTTTTCATGCTTCAAACGAGAAATGGTAAAAGAACGGCTACGGCTGCCCTAAAAGTTGCTGTTGATATGGTTCAAGAAGGATTAATTACGAAGGAAGAAGCACTTTTAAAAGTAGAACCAAAACAACTTGATAGTTTACTTCATCCAATGTTTAATGCGGATGCACTTAAGAATGGGGAAGTGATTGCTACTGGTCTTGCTGCATCACCTGGTGCTGGAGCTGGTAAAATTTATTTTTCAGCAGAAGCAGTTACCGAGCATGCCAAAGCAGGTGAAAAAACAATTTTGGTTCGTTTGGAAACATCACCTGAGGATATTGAAGGCATGAATCATGCCGAAGGAATTTTAACTATTCGTGGTGGAATGACAAGTCATGCTGCTGTTGTTGCTCGTGGTATGGGACGTTGTTGTGTATCTGGTTGTGGGGAACTTTCTATTGATGAAGAAGCGAAAACACTTACAACTAAATCTGGCAAGGTTTATCATGAAGGCGATGAAATTAGTTTAGATGGTTCTACTGGTCGTGTCTATGATGGCTTAATTAAGACAGAAGAGCCAAGTATTAGTGGTGACTTTGAAACATTTATGACTTGGGCTGATGAAGCAAGAAGAATGAGGGTTCGTACCAATGCAGATACGCCAAGAGATGCTATGCAAGCTCGTAAATTTGGAGCTGAGGGTATAGGACTTTGTCGTACAGAGCATATGTTCTTTGAAGAAGACCGAATCTTTAATTTCCGAAAGATGATTACTGCTGAAACTGTAGAACAAAGAGAAGCAGCGCTTGAAGATATTCTTCCATATCAAAGGGGAGATTTTGAAGAGTTATTTAAAGCAATGGCTCCATATAGTGTTACTATTCGTTTCTTAGATCCACCTTTACATGAATTTTTGCCTCATACAGATGCTGAAATTAAACCTTTAGCAGAAAGCTTAGGAATGACGTTTGAAGCTTTAAAGAAACGGGTTGAATCTTTAAAGGAATTTAATCCAATGATGGGACACAGAGGTTGTAGACTTGCTATTACTTATCCGGAAATTGCCAGAATGCAAACGAGAGCAGTTATTGAAGCAGCAATTAATGTAGGAAAAGAAGGTGTTAAAGTAACTCCTGAGATTATGATTCCGTTAGTTGGAGATGCCAAAGAGCTTAAATTTGTTCGAGATATTGTTGTTGAAGAAGCAGATAAGTTAATTAAAGAAGCTGGTAGCGATTTAACTTATCAAGTTGGAACGATGATTGAAATTCCAAGAGCAGCTCTAACTGCTGATAAAATTGCTGAATATGCTGAATTCTTCTCATTTGGAACAAATGATTTAACCCAAATGACTTATGGATTTTCTAGAGATGATGCTGGTAAGTTCTTAAATGATTATTATCAAAAGCAAATTTTTGAATTTGATCCATTTGCTAGGTTAGATACAGAAGGTGTTGGGGAACTTGTTAAAATAGCTGCAGAAAAAGGAAGAAAGACAAGGCCAAATATTCACTTAGGAATCTGTGGTGAGCATGGAGGAGATCCATTTAGTATTGAATTCTGTGAGAGTGTAGGTCTTGATTATGTATCTTGCAGTCCATATCGTGTTCCAATTGCAAGACTTGCAGCAGCTCAAGCAGCGATCAAGTCTGGTAAATAAACCCTAGTAAAAGTAGTATCAATTTTAGAATATTTGACTATACTAAAATTGAATATACTAATTGACATTTTCATAAAAATATAGTATATTTATATTGCATTCGAAAGAAATGTAGTACATGTTAGCCGCTCTTGGATGGTGCGGGTTATAAATTATTCCAATCGTGAAATGTTAGTCGCTCCCGGATGGTGCGAGTTATAAATTATTCCGGTCGAAAATGTGTGAAAGCTCTATCTAAAAAGGATAGAGTTTTCTTTTAGTTTATGGTATAATTTTTAATAGAAGGGGGTAAGTATGTAATGAAAGTGCGAACTGGATATATTTATCATATCAAAGATGAATTTTTTGATAGAATTAATGATAAAGGATTGATGATAAATCATGAGAATGGTAAATCAAGACCAACTTATTTTACTATTAAGGATAAAGATATTTTATGGTTTATTCCATTAAGCAGCAAA
The DNA here is from genome assembly GCA_944358115.1 of uncultured Bacilli bacterium. Taxonomy (GTDB): domain Bacteria; phylum Bacillota_I; class Bacilli_A; order RF39; family UBA660; genus Caccenecus. The sequence goes on along the minus strand of CALVQH010000029.1, from coordinate 8,739 downwards.
GTAGCAAAATATCAACCTATCATAGATAGGAAGATTAAAAAGTATGGAGATTGTCGTTCCATAATGATAAGTGAGATTGCTAATAAAAAATCAGTAATATTATTGCAAAATGCATTTCCTACTTTAGAAAAATATATAGATCATCCTCATGTTATAAAGGGGAAGCCGTTAAAAGTTATTGATACCTTAAAGGATGAAATATTAAGTAATTTTTATTATTTGCTGGCGTTAAAAAAGCAAGGAATAGATTTATTTTTTGCAGATATTGATAAAATTAAAGAGAAGATGTTAGAAGAGATAAGATAAGCAGAATCACTTCATTGTATAATGGAGTTTTTTGCTTTTATATAGAATAAAATTTGTTGTCTAATTTGTGTTAAGGTATATTTCTTAAATTGACACTTCAACTTTAGATATGTTATTATGGAACTCCCACCCTTGAAAGGAGAGCCTATTTTGTGTTAGTTTATTTTTACTTAATTACGGTTATTTTTAGTGTTTTGGTGGTTCGAATTACCTCTCTTGATTTTATTAAAAGATTTCAGCATGATCATGTGGAAGTAGTCGTTAAGCCATCTGGATTTAGTGATGCCAAACAGCTTTTCTTTTTATTTTTTAAGATTTGTACTCCTTTGATTAATATGATTTATGATGTCTATTTATTAGGGTTTCATAATCAAATTTATCAAAAGATGATTACGCAGTTATTTTTGGAAGGGAAAGCTGTTTTTAATAAAAATTGATAATATAGAAAACAAAGTTGTTAGAGTAATTTGATATTTACTCTATTTTTCTTTTTTAATTTATGGTACAATTATTTAAGAGGTTAGATCTATGAAGAAAAAAGAAGATAAGAAAAATAAACGGACTATTAAATTATATGAAGCACTATTTTTTGGAGCTTGTTTATTATTATTGGTATTTATGATATTTCGAATTTGGTGGTGGTAAAATGGCAAAAGAAATTAAACTGCAAACTTTTTTGATTGTTATGGCGCTTTTAATCGCTTTAGAAATCTTTTTACTAGTGATGTTTCGACCAACTCAAGTAAATGAAAATTACAGTGCTACTTATTGCAGGGAAGCAGTATGTAATGAAGATGCTAGCATGTGTTATGCTTATGATTTAGATGAAAACGGTAATACAATTGTTGTATGGCGTGGCTCTTGTCAAAGTGGAAATTAATGGTAGAGGTTGTATTTTATGATAAAATCTGTTAGAATATAACATGTCTTGTAGGTGATGAAATGCGTTATTTAGGTTTAGATTTAGGAACAAAAACGCTTGGTGTGGCAATTACCGATGCAACAGGAACTATTGCTAGTCCCCTTAAAGTGATTCGCTTTCCTAGTGAAGAATATGATGTTGCTTTAAAGGAATTAAAAAGCATTTTAGAGGAAATGAAAATTAGTAAAATTGCTTTGGGACTTCCTAAAAATATGGATGGAAGTATGGGATTTGCAAGCGAAAGAAGTATTAAGTTTAAAGAAATGATTGAACAAATTACGGATATTCCTGTTATTTTGGTAGATGAGAGACTTACAAGTGTAGAAGCAGAATCTATTTTGCTGGAAGCAGACGTTAGTAGAAAAATGAGAAAACGTGTTGTTGATGGGGTGGCGGCTGTTTTGATTTTAGAAACTTTTATGAAGATGGAGGATAATCAATGAATGAAGAAAAGAACCGCTATTTTACGGTAACAGATAAAGAGGGAAATACAATCGAGTATGAAATTCTGTTTACTTTTGATTCGGATGAAACGGGTAAAAGCTATATTGTTTTTACCGATCACTCTTTAGATGAAGAGGGAAGTATTGTTACTTATGCTGCCGTTTATGATAAAAATGGCGAAGTATTAGAATTACAAGATATTGAGACGGAACAAGAATGGAACTTGATTGAAAATTTACTTTCTAGTATCGAAGAAGCAAGTGAATAAGAGGAGTATTATGAAAAAGAAGTTAATGATCATACTAGGGGTTATTTTGGGTTTGATTGTTCTTTTAATTGTTCTTTATTTTTGGGGGTTATCTCCTGCATCCAAAAGTGATGAAGTGGTGTCTTTTACTGTTCAAAGTGGTGAAAGTAAAACAGATATTATTGATCACTTAGATGAAGCTGGGTTAATTAAAAGTAAGATATCTGCTTATATTTATGTTGGACTTCATCGCAGTTTAAATTTGCAAGCAGGAGAATATGAGCTTCGTCCCAATATGAATTTAGAAGAAATACTAAATAAATTTCATGAGGGAGATATTATTACAGATGAAAATACGTTTACTATGACTTTTGTGGAAGGAAGAAGACTTGTTTCTTATGCTGATGATATAGCAAAAGCAATTGGAGTTACGAGTGAAGAAGTTATTCAGACTTTAAGTGATCCTGAGTATTTAAGAGAATTAATCGATGATTATTGGTTTTTAACAGATGATATTTTAAATGAAGATATTTATTATCCTTTAGAAGGATACTTATTTGCTAGTACTTATGAATTATATCAGGGATGTAGTGTAAAAGATATTGTAAGAAAAATGCTCGATGGAATGGATGCAGTATTAAGTGATTATCGGGAAGAGATTGAGGCTAGTAACTATCGTGTTCATGAATTATTAACGCTTGCTAGTATTGTCGAATTAGAAGGAATTGGCAGTCGTGATCGAGCAGGAGTAGCTGGCGTCTTTTATAATCGTTTGCGGGCTAATATGAGTTTAGGTAGTGATGCAACTACTTATTATGGAGTAGGTAAAGACTTTAGTGAAGATTTATATGTAAGCGAAATCAATAATAATAATCCTTATAATACAAGGCTTGCTTCCATGGCAGGGCGTATGCCAGTAGGACCTATTTGTTCTCCAAGTAAAGAGTCTATTGAGGCAGTTATCCATCCTGAAGAGCATGATTATTATTACTTTGTAGCAGATAAAAATGGGGATACTTATTTTATGAAGACATATCAAGAACATGAGCAAAAGGTGGCAGAGCTACAAGCAAGTGGCCTTTGGTATGAATACAATTAATTAAGAGGTGAATTTTATGAAAGAACTTATTTTAGAAATGGAGGAGTATGCCTCCCAAAAAAACATTCCGATTATTGAAAAAGATTCTATTGCGTTTATTATGAAATACATTAAGAAAAATAATATTAAGAATATTTTAGAGATTGGTAGTGCTATTGGATACTCAACTATTTTAATGGCAAGTGTTGCTCAAGATGTTACTGTTACGACGATTGAACGCGATGAAGCTAGATATATGGAATGTTTGAAAAATGTTAAAAAATGTGGCTTTGAAAAGAAAATTAATGTAGTTTTTCAAGATGCTTTAGATGTTAATTTAACTGGTGTTAAATATGATATGATATTTATTGATGCAGCAAAGGGTCAATATATTAAGTTTTTTGAAAAATTTCAATATTTTTTAAATGATGGCGGTGTCATTATTACCGATAATTTAAAATTTCATGGTCATGTTGGCAAATCAAAAGAAATAGAATCAAAAAATCTTCGTGGTTTGGTAGAAAAGATTGAAAATTATATTGAATTTTTGAAAAATAATCAAGATTTTGATACGAATTTTTATGATGTGGGAGACGGACTTTCCGTAAGTGTTAAAAAACATGACAAATAATTATTTATTACTTGTAACAGATAAAGATTTGGTTTCGAAATTAAAAGATAAGAGTAATATTACTTTTCTTTTTCCCGTTAAAGATTTTAGTGTTGGATTTTCGAATCCTTTTTCTTTAGAAGAAATTTCCGTTTCTCATGCTTTTATTTTTGTAAATCGTATTCTTGATCAGGAAGGAATTAAGAAGTTTAGAGAATTCGTTTCTCATTTACCAGATTCAATTGAAGGTATTGTGTTTGATGATATTGGCGTTTTACAAGTATTAAGAGAAATTTCCAATCATCTTACTAAGATTTTATTTTTAAATCATTTTAATTGTAATTATATTAGTATCAATGCTTATTTAGAATTTGTTGATAGTGTTGTGGTTAGTACAGATATTACTGAAGCGGAAGTAAAAGAAATTTTAGCTAAGGCTAGTAAACCTTTAGTTTTATATACATTTGGGTATGTTAATATCATGTATTCAAGAAGACACTTGATTACGAATTATAATGAGCACTTTCAAAAGGATGAATCACTTGATAGTACACTTATGAATGATTTAGGACAAACATTTAAAATGGTAGAAAATGAATATGGAACGGTTATTTATACAGGAAAGCCTTTTAATGGCTTACGATATCGAGAATTTAAAAATGTTTTATATCATCTTATTTGTCCTATTTTCTTAAAGGAAGAAGAAGTCATCAAAGTTTTAAATAGTACGACTCATTTAGAAGAAGAATATCCTTATGCTTATTTGAGTAAGAATGAGACAATTGTGAGAATAAAGGAGAGAGATGTATGATTGAGTTACTTGCTCCTGCAGGCAACTTAGAACGTTTAAAAATTGCTTATCTTTATGGAGCTGATGCAGTCTATGTAGGAGGATATTCTTATTCGCTTAGGGCGAATGCTATTAATTTTAGTAAAGAAGAATTAAAGGAAGCTACTTCTTTTGCTCACCATTTAGGGAAAAAGCTTTATGTTACAGTCAATATTGTTTTTCATAACCGCGATTTGGAAGGATTAAAAGAATATTTGGAGGAACTCTCTAGTTTTGGTGTTGATGCTGTGATTGTGAGTGATATGGCGGTTATTACAATTATTAAGAAATATCAAATCCCTCTAGAAATTCATTTATCGACACAAGCAAGTACTTTAAATTATGAAGCTGCTTTGTTTTATAAAGAACTTGGGGTAAAAAGAATTGTATTAGCAAGAGAAGCTTCTAAAGAAGATATTATAGAAATTAAAGAAAAAACAGGATTAGACTTAGAGTGCTTTATTCAAGGAGCGATGTGTACCAGTTTTAGTGGCAAATGTGTTTTATCCAATGTTGTAACTAATCGGGATTCTAATCGTGGGGGCTGTGCTCAAATTTGTCGTTGGACTTTCAAAATTAATCAAGATCCCAAAATTTTTAGTATGACACCCAAAGATCTCAATATGTCAACTTATTTGGAAGAAATGATTCAGATTGGTGTTAATTCTTTTAAAGTGGAAGGAAGAATGCGTTCTGTTTATTACATTGCTACTGTAATTTCGGAATATCGCCATTTGCTTGATAAAATAGTTAGTCATACTTTGCGTGTAAGTGACATACGATATTCTAACGATATTATTCATCGTTGTGCTAATAGAGAGTCAGTTCCCCAGTTTTTTCAAGGACTTCCTACTCATCAAGAACAATACTATTTAGGAAGAGAAGAAGTTTCTAATCAGGACTTTTTAGGGATTGTTTTGGATTGTACTCATCACCGAGTATACCTTGAACAACGAAATTTTTTTCAAGTAGGTGATGTGGTAGAATTTTTTGGTCCTGGAATGGATGCGAAAACTTATCAAATACATAAAATATATGATGAAGAGGGAGAGGAAATATCTGTTGCTAGACATCCACGCATGAAAGTATTTTTAAATGTAGATGAAGATATTGTAAAGTATGCGATGATGCGTTTAAAAGTATTTGACAAAAATGATTATTTGTAGTATTCTTTTGTAGATGCAAAATTTAATGAGGTGGAATAAATGAAAAAAGAAAATACAGTTGTACTAACCCCGGAAGGGTATTTAGCGTTAGAAGCAGAGTTAAATGATTTAAAATTAAATAAAAGACCAGAAGTTATTAATGCTTTAAAGTATGCTCGTTCTTTAGGAGATTTATCGGAAAATGCCGATTATGATGCGGCTAGAAATGAACAAGCTCAACTTGAAAGTCGCATTAAAGAATTAGAGTATAAATTAGAACATTGTGAAATCATTGATAATAAGGATAAAAATATTGCTAATGTTGGTTCAACCATTGTAATTGAATATGAACCTGGTGATGATGAAGAATATAAGATTGTTGGTTCACTTGAGGCAGATCCTTTTAATAATAAGATTTCTAATGAATCACCAATTGGAAAAGCAGTAATTGGGCATAGGGCTGGAGAAGTGGTTTCTGTTGAAAGTCCTAATGGCGCTTATGAAGTTACTTTAAAAAGTGTTAATTAATTTGTATTTTATCTTTTTATGTGTTATAATGAATAAGACCCGAGAAAATATAATCCGCTGATCATTTGGTTATGATTATAGGTTAATAAAAAAGTAGAAAGGATGAGGAAGATGGCAAATTTAGTCGATAAGATTAATGAACGTCATATTAGACGTGATATTCCTGAATTCCGCGTTGGAGACACAGTACGTGTTGATGTATGGGTTAAGGAAGGAAAGAAGGAGAGAATCCAAGCTTTTGAAGGCTTAGTTGTAGCTAAAAAAGGTAGTGGCGTATCTGAAACTTTCTCAGTAAGAAAGAAATCAGGTGGCGTAGGGGTTACTCGTATATTTCCAGTTAATGCACCAACCATTGATAAAATCGTTGTTGTGAAAAAAGGCTTGGTTAGAAGAGCTAAACTTAACTTTATTAAAAATATGCGTAAAGAATATCGTGTTAAAGAAAGAAATTAATCTTTCTTTTTTTTGGGCTTATTTGCAGTTCAATCTTGATAAAAAGAATAAAAAGTGATACTATAAATTTATGTGTAAAATGGAGGGTAACATGAAATTAATAAAAAGCTTAATTCCTTATATTATCATTATTGTTGTGGTGGTTTTTATTCGTACATTTATTATTACACCAGTAAAAGTGAATGGGACTAGCATGTATCCTACTTTAGAAGGGGATGAGATCATGCTTTTAAATAAACTTGGTAAAATTGATCGGTTTGATATTGTTGTTTTAAAATTAGATGGCGAAAATGATAATTTAATAAAAAGAATTATTGGGCTTCCTGGTGAAACTGTAGAGATTTACGATAATCAAATTTATATTAATGATGAGTTATTAGAAGATCCTTATGGTTATGGGGTTACTTATAATATTGATCCTGTTACTTTAGGTGATGATGAATATTTTATTTTAGGTGATAATCGTATAGTTTCTCTAGATAGTAGAGTATTTGGTAAAATTCATCGAAGTGAAATTAAAGGAACGACGAATTTTATTATGTATCCATTTAGTAAGATTGGAAAAGTAGAATAATTTTTGAGGTAAACATGATTAAGTATGAAGTACGTAAGGCTTGCCAGGAAGATATTCCTATTTTAGTGCGTTATAAACTAGCTAATATTTTGGAGTATGCAGATCGTGCTACGTTAAAAGAACAAGATAAGATTAAGGGTTATGTTCAAGCGGAAGTAAAAACAGAATTAGAAAATGCACAAATGATTATAGTAGAAGGACAAACTATAGGATGCCTTATTGTTACTAAAAAGGATGATGGCATGCTCATTGATGAAATATATTTGGAAGAAGATTATCGGAATCAAGGAATTGGGACTTCTTGTTTAAAACAATTATTAGAAAAGTACGCTACTTTTTATTTGTGGGTATATAAGTTGAATCATCAAGCTATTTCTTTGCATCAAAAATTGGGATTTCAAATTATCATGGAAACAGAATCAAGATATTATATGAAATATAAGCGTATTAATAAATAAGTGTAATGAAATAATAGAAAGGAGAATAACCTTTGAGCAATAAAAGTTTACAAGTAACAAATCACGATTTTTTAATCTATAGAGATGAAAATCATGATGTTAAAGTTAGTGTCATGTTAATTAATAATGATATATGGCTTACTCAAGATTTGATTGCAGAATTGTTTGGAGTTGGAAGAAGTACAATCACTGAACATATTAATAATATATTAAATAGCGGTGAATTAAGCGAAGAAACTTCCGTCGGAATTTCCGACATAAGTTCTGGTGGTAGAAAGCCAAAAATATACAATCTTGATATGATTATTGCTGTTGGATATAGAGTAAATTCAAAAAAAGCGACCAATTTTAGAATTTGGGCGACTAAAATATTAAAAGAATTTATGATTAAAGGTGTAGTTATGGATGATGAAAGATTAAAAAATCCTAACTATATATTTGGCGAAGATTACTTTGAAGAAACTCTTGAAAGAATTAGGAATATTCGTTCGAGTGAAAGAAGATTTTATCAAAAAATTACAGATATATATTCAACTTGTAGTGTTGATTATGACAAAGATTCAGAAATAACAAAAGAATTTTTTAAAACGGTTCAAAATAAATTGCATTATGCAATAACTGGAAATACTGCAGCAGAAATCATATATAATCGAGTAGATTCGGAAAAGGAGAACATGGGATTAACAAATTGGAAAAATTCTCCGGATGGACCTATTTATAAATACGATGTTGATATTGCTAAAAATTATTTAAGTGAAAAAGAATTAAAAGATTTAAATAGAATTGTAACTATGTATTTGGATTATGCCGAATTACAAGCTGAAAATCATAATGCAATGACCATGAAAGATTGGGTAGAAAAGTTAAATGCCTTTTTGCAATTCAATGGTAAAGAAATACTTTATAATGCAGGGAAAGTATCTGCTAGTGTTGCTAAAGAATTGGCTTATCAAGAATATGATAAATTTAGAATAAAACAGGATAAATTATATCAATCAGATTTTGATCATTTTTTAAAAGAAGTAAATATGATAGAGAATGGAAGTGATAATAGTGACAAATATTAATTGGTTGATTACGATTTATTGCAACCCCTAGCAAAAACCTTATAAATAAAGGCTTTTCTTGATTTTTGATCTTGCACA
>CALVQH010000028.1 GCA_944358115.1 uncultured Bacilli bacterium | reverse complement strand
AAAAAATCCTTCCTTGGTTTTATATTTCTATATTACCATAGAAAGGATCTACTTTACACAAATTTATTTACAGACTCAAAGTCCAAGATTTCTTGGGCTTATTGTTTTGTTTTATTTGTTGTTTTAGATAGTTCTTTATATATTTTTACAATTCTAATTAAGATTTCTTTGTTATCTATTTTTAGATCATTACATGCGATTAAGGTAGCTAGCCCATTTGCATACAACCAAACATTCATAAATAATGTTTTTGCTTCTTCAAAAGATAAACTATGTTTGTTTACTAAGTTAATAATTGTGGATTGATTCCATTTTTCATTTAACACATCATCAATACTATTCCATTTTAAATTATGAGATAAGAACATACATTTAAAATAATTCTTATGCATTTCTGCAAATTCTACATAAGCGACACATACTGTAATTAAAGCATTTTTATTATCTACCCTTTTCATGATAAATTCATCATACTCTTTTTTGATGATTTCATTTACATCTGTTTTTAATTCATCTAAGCTTTTGTAGATACGATAAATTGGTTTGGTAGATATTCCAGCATTTGTTGCTAAGTCTCTCGCATTAATACTTTCAATTCCGTCTTTTTCTACCATTTTAATTGCTACTTTTAATAATGTTTTTTTGTCAATAATACTTTTTCCAGCCATATTCCACCACCCTTTATTTTATTGGTAACTTACGTTATCATTATAATATATTTACCCGTTTTTTGTCAAATTAAAAACAAATACGTAAACGTACTTGTTCTAATCTTTTTTTACTTTGATAACAAATTGATATACATCATTCAAATCTGTTTCTTCTAAAGAAATATTAAAGCCTTTTGCTTGCAACGAATCTTTCATATCACGAACTGTATTAATTGCTGTTTTTAAATCGATTCCTAGTTTTTCTTCTTGTTTTTGAACATAGTTTGGATCCAATGTATCAATTAAATCAACAGGATCAAAGACATCATCACTTGCTTGAGTAATAGTTGGCGTGCCAAAGTTGGTATTTAGGGTTGGTGTTACTTCCTCTTTTTGTGCAACTGGTTCTTCCCTTTTTGGTTCTTCTACTGGTACACTAGTGGGAACTGTATCCTCTACAGAATGTGCTTGTTCATTGGTAGGAGGAACTGGTGCTCGAAAACTTGGTATGTTTGTAGGTGCAGCTTCTTTTGGTAATTCAATATTTAAAACTGGTGTTTTTAATACTGGTTCTTCCATGTTCATATTTACTTTTTCATTTTCTAAGAAATTGAAGAAATTACCTTTAGAATCATTTCTTGCTTGTTCTACTGGAATGACATCTGGATTAAACATTTTTTCTCTTTCGATTTCGCGTAATTTTCTGGCAATATCACTTTCTTCATTAATACTTGGAATTTCCGTTGCTTCTTTTTTTATGGCATCTAAATCAGGACTTTTTACTAGAGGAATATCATTATCTTCTTCTTCCTCTTCTGGTTCTTCATTTAGCTTTTTTAATTCTGTATCTAATTCTCGTACTGTCATTCGTTCATTAATAATTCTTTTTAACCATTTTCTTTGTTCTTCATGTGTTGGTAAAACTAATAAGCTTCTGGCATGTCTTTCACTTATTTGGTTATTCATTAAAGCTTTTTGTACTTCTTCATCGAGATTTAATAAACGTAGTTTGTTGGCAATGGCACTTTGAGATAAGCCCATTCTTTTGGCTAGTTCTGCTTGGGTTAAATAACCTTTGTCTAATAAATTTTTATAACTTCTTGCTTCTTCAATTGGTGATAAGTCTCTTCTTTGGACATTTTCAACAATCGCTACTTCAGCACTTTTATTATCATCAATATTCGCAATGACTGCTGGTACTGTGGTGAGCCCTGCCATGGTTGCCGCTTTATATCTTCTTTCTCCAGCGATAATTTCATATTTGTCATTTACACGTCTTAATACTAATGGCTGAATAATGCCATGTTGTTTAATTGAACTAGCTAGTTCTTCTAAACCGCGATCATCAAACTGAAGTCGTGGTTGAAACCGATTGGGTATAATTTCATCAATTGGTATTTGCATTACATTTTGTTCTAAGTTCACTTTTCATCAGCCCCATTTACTTATTATTTATTTTATCATTTCTTGGGATACTTTTCAATCTTTTCCGTATTAAAAAAATATTATCGAAATAAAAAGATTTTTTTAATTTAAACTATTAAATAAATCTGTATGGGCAAGACTTGGATAATACTTAGTTATCTCTTCTTTTAGATACAACCCTTTTTGATACAAATTAGGATAATCATTAATGATACTATCACTTTCACAAGAGCAAATTTTTTCAAATACTCTAGCACGATCTTCTGTTTCATAAGTATGAGAATAAGTATCGATAAAATAAACATTGTTTTTATCTTTTTCATCTAATGTATAATCAAAATCGCCATTTGATGTATATGAGTCATTATAGTAAAAGTTGCTCGGATTATAATTAGACCAATTGCTAAAAGGATAAATACCTTCATTATTTAAATGAAACTCTAAGTTATGTAATAATTCATGGCATAATAATTCTTCTATATTTGGTTGATTTAAATCAATTACAATCATGTATTTGTTTTGATACATTAAAGAGTAAGCGGCAGGATTAGCAGCTTGGGTTTCATAATCACTTGGGGTTAATTCTCCAGTTAAATATAAGTTTAGGCCATTATAGTTATTATCGTAAAAACTGTTAAAAAATTCTATGTCGTATTTTGATAAGATTGTCTCTATTTTATATAAGGAGTCTAAAATAAGTTCATTGTTTAATAATGCTTCCGCACTAAAATCAGGGAATTTTATAATGGCATCTTCTTTTATGTTAATATTTACATTGTAATTGGTTTTGATGTTACTAATTGTCTCATTGATACTACTGGTTATTTTTTCTTTGTATTCCGTTATTTTGGTTGTTTCTAAATTTAGGTTTTCTAAATCAAGTACATAAAAGTTGTCTTTATCTTGTAATACATAAACATATAAATAATTATTTACAACTATTAGGTTTGCTAAGGGATTGCTGCTTGATAAAAGAGTGGTATCTAACCTAGATAATAAGCCTTCACTCATATTCTCAATATATAAGAAATTATCAATAGCATCATATAAATATAAGATGCTTTTATTCTCTTTCATCGTTCCTGTATAATAATAGTTTTCTCCCGTTGGATTCGTGTATTCAGCGATTTCACTATTTACTAAATCATATATTTGGAAAGTATCTACATCATAAAAAACAAGGCCATTTGCATATTTAAAATAATTGGTTTGACCAAGGTTAATTAGTTCTTCTTCATTGATGTCATATAGTAAATGATTTCCTTCTTCATCTAGGTAAAGAATATAGGTATTATCATCTGTTACAAAATAATCTTCAAATAATAGAGTAGTTTCCGTATCAATTATTCGATATAAAATTGATGACTTATCTTCACGAATTAAATAAATATCTAATCCCTCTATTTTTACATAGATGTCTTTATAGGGAGCAAAATTAGCTATTTCATTTTCTTCATATATAGGATAGCTGTAGATTTGGTCTAAATTTAAATCATATATTTCTAGACTAGCCTCAGATATGCAATCAATCGTCTCTTCTTTAAGTGAACAAAAGCTTTTAGTTTCTTTGATTGTATTTATATTAGTAATTTCACCTGTATAAATGTTTAATTTTTTTAATTGATAGGAATATAATCCTTGTTCTGGGTCTAGTTCATTCATTAATAAATAATATAGTTCTTCATTTTGAGTAGTTAGACCGTTTACACTTAATCTGTTTGTTTTTAAATCATAAGCGTAAATACCATCACTAATTATTTCACCAGCTGGGCTATGATATTCTTTGTCTATATTTACTCTTAAAAATACAATTAATAAAATAAGTGCTACTATACTTATAATTAATGCAATATTCTTTTTCATATATGACACCCTTATTATAAATATAATAACACTTAAAAACTTTTATGTCTATTTTTAATTATCTATTTTTCACTATCTTGTCATAATTTCGTGGATACATTTTATTTGTTTCTTTTTCTTTTTCAATTATTACTAAAGAACGATGGCTTCCTTCAATTGGTAATTTAAATTCCACTACATTTAGGATTTTGCTATCTAATTTTTCTAATATTTTAACACTTTCTTTTAGCTCTTCTTCACAATTTCCTTTCATGGCAATCATTTTGCCCTTTACCTTTAAATATGGGATTGATAATTCACATAAAATGCGTAAGTCAGAAACTGCTCGTGAAGTTACGATATCAAAGAATTCCCGATATTCTGAAGGTAAGTTTTCTGCTCGAAGATTAATACAAGTAATGTTTTTTAGATTTAACTCTTTAATAACTGTTTCTAAAAAGGTTATCTTTTTGTGATTGGAATCTAGTAGAACAACTTCTAAGTTGGGATAAAATATTTTTAATACTAATCCAGGAAAACCAGCACCAGTACCAATATCAAGTAATTTTAGATTTCCCTTTAAGTCTACCTCTTTTGTTATCGTTAAAGAATCATAGAAATGCTTTAAATAAATTGCTTCTTCGGTTTTAATCGCTGTTAAATTAAATTTTTGATTGTATTCTATTAATAAGTTTTTATACATTTCCAAATCTTTTAAATTTTGGTCTGTTACTGTAATATTTAGTTTTGATAATTCTTCGATAAAAATTTCTTGTATCATATGTCCTCCTTCATAATTATAGCACAAAATGTGGACAATCATCTATAAATAAGTTATAATACTCAAAAACATGGGGGGTGGAAAAATAGCATGGACCTTTTTCAAAATATGATACAAGACTTAAAAGATGATAAATTTTTACGATCTGAATCTTTTATTACTTTAGATGAATTAGCACACTTTTGGAAATTTAAAAAAGAAGAGTTTGATATTAAATTAGAAAAATATAGACTACATATTAGTGACCTTTTAGGACATTCTTGTTACATTGATTGGAATTATACTAATGAAATGAATGCTGGAATTAGATTTTGTTGGTATTCTTTGTTTAGTCTTACTAGTCACGCCCTAGTTATTAATTATCATAATTTTAAATTTGAGAATGTTTCAAGTTCATATGATGATTTTTTAAAGAAGCTTTTTCAAAATGATAATGAGACGAAAGAATTTAGTGAATGGCTTCGTAATTGGACTGAAAAATATAATGTTTGGAGTCATATGTCTCACCACTTTTTTAACATTTATTTTAATTATTATTATAATAAATTTGAATATGTTGTTTTTTATTTTAATACATTAAACTATAATATTGAAGATATATTTAATTTAAAATCAAAAGAAATTCCTTATTTTTCATTTTATTATTATCATGATGTAACAAATGAATTAAAAACAATTAAAGTAGATGAAAATTATACTCATCTTATTGATGATGGAATAATTAATAAAATTAGCGGTTGCTTTGGTATAAAATTAGAGCAATTTTCGAAGGAATTACGTGAGGAAATACAGCTATATGTAAAAATTAAACAAATTCATTATGATAAAGATGTTCTTATGCAAATTTATTCTCGATTAGAGCAAATTAAACAAATAAAATTTCTTTATACAAAAATGAAAGATCTTTTAAATGATTCTTTTACTTGTAATTTAAATGTTTTAAACTTTGAAAAATTAAAATTAAATAACATTAATCAAGTAATATTTAGACAAAGTTTATTTGGTGGTATTGAATTTGATGATGTTTTTAAAAATAACATTATTTTACGAATGCTTGATTTAAGCCAAGTTAAGCTTGATTACATTAACATTCATGGCATGGATTTTAGTGGTACCAATATTCATATTAATCCACAGGTGATCTATCGAAAAGATATGTCTTTTGTAAATGCATCTGGGCTTAAATTTTCTCCTTGGGATGATTCTTTTGAAGGTGTTAATTTAAGAGGTACTATCATTACTGATTATGAAGCAAATATTCATAAAGAAAATGTTAAAAGCATCAAATTATTTCAACCACTAGTTAATATTGGTAAAAATATTACCGTAAATAAAGATTATTATTACCATTATAAAAAAGATATTAATCAAATCATTAAAATTTATGAAATCCTTGGCAAGTTGGTAGATATTTTTAATAACGGATTTTTTAATAAGAGAATTGTTTTAAAGCAGATTAATCAAATCATATTCAAAAATCATGGATTACCTAACTCGCATGGATATATTGAATTTGAAGATTTCTTTAAAAATAATGATGTTTTACGTATGATTGATTTAAGTCAAGTTAAACTTGATCGTGTTGATATTCGATACATGAATTTTAGTGGTACCAATATTCATATTGATCCACAAGTGATCTACCAAAAAGATATGACTGGAGTGAATGCTTCTGGGCTTAAATTTTCTCCTTGGGATGATTCTTTTGAAGGTGTTAATTTAAGAGGTGCTATTATTACTGATTATGAAGCAAATATTGATTTAAGTAAAGTAAAATATGATGATTTTACTCAAATTGTGCATAATGTTATTGACGTATTTGATGATAGGCCTAAAATTGTAAATTAAATTTTCAATCTAGAAAAAAATACGATAATCTAATTTTTATCGTATTTTTTCTTTAAATATACCGTTAATATAGCAATATCAGAAGGATTTACCCCACTAATACGGGTTGCTTGTCCAATAGATATTGGTCGAATTTGACTTAGTTTTTGTCTTGCTTCACTTGCTAAATTTAAGACATCATCATAATCAATATCTTTTGGTATTAATTTTTCTTCTAACTTTTTCATTTTTTCGGCTTCTTTATAGACTTTGGCAATATATCCTTCATATTTAATTTCGATTTCTACTTCTTCTAATATATCATTTTCATATTCTAAAGGGATTATCTTTTTTATGATATCCATGTTAATTTCTGGTCTTTTTAAAAACATATATAGACTAGTACTAAAAGAAGGAATTTCTACATTTAATCTTTTTAACAACGCTTTGGTTTCTTCATTTAATTTTAAGTTATTGTTTCTCAAAATATTTTTGATTTCATTAATTTTAGCTTCTTTTTCTTTTAGTTTCTTGAATCTTTCTTCCTCTATGGTTCCATGATCATAGCCAATTTTTCTTAGTCTTAAATCAGCATTATCATGACGAAGGATTAAACGATATTCGGCTCTACTTGTTAGCATACGATATGGTTCTTTGGTACCTTTAGTTACTAAGTCATCAATTAATACACCAATGTATGCTTCATCTCTTCTTAAAATTAATGGCTCTTTTCCTTTTAATTTATGATGAGCATTAATACCAGCGATTAAGCCTTGAGCAGCAGCTTCTTCATAGCCACTTGTTCCATTTATTTGGCCGGCGGTAAATAGATTTTCAATTAATTTATTTTCTAGACTTGCTTTCATTTCTAAAGGATTTAGTGCATCATATTCGATCGCATAAGCATATTTGGTAATGACTGCATTTTCTAAACCACTTAAAGAATGTACCATTAATTCTTGAACATTCCTTGGCATAGAAGTGGAAAATCCTTGTAAATACCATTCATCATAGTAGATGCTTTCTGGCTCTAAAAATAATTGATGACGTTCTTTGTCAGCAAAACGAACAATTTTATCTTCAATTGAAGGGCAATATCTAGGGCCTATTCCTGTTACATAACCGCCATACATCGCTGATTTTTCTAAGTTATTGCGGATAATTTCATGAGTTTTCGCGTTTGTATACAATAAGTAACACTTTTGTTGTTCATTTATTTTATAAAAGGGAGGATTATCAAAACTGAATGTGTAATATTTATCATCGCCACATTCTTCTTGCATTTTGCTAAAATCAATTGAATCTTTTTTAATTCTTGGCGGTGTTCCTGTTTTTAATCTTTGAACATCTAAGCCTAATTTTTTTAAATTATCACTTAAGTTATTGCTTCTTGCCTCACCATGAGGACCTCCGGGGGTATTTTCACTACCAATTAAAATATTGGCTTTTAAATATGTTCCGGTTGTTAAAATCACGGCATCACTTGTTATATGTGCACCATCACTTAAAATGACTCCTCCTACTTTGTTATCTTTTACAATTAAGTTTTCTACCATACCTTCGATAATGGTTAAATTAGAAGTATTATTTAAAAACTCGAGCATTACTTTGGGATAAGTTACTTTATCCGCTTGAGCACGCAGGCTTCTTACGGCAGGACCTTTGCCGTTGTTTAACATTTTAATTTGGAAATGGGTTCGATCAGCTACTTTACCCATGATTCCTCCTAAAGCAT
Source organism: uncultured Bacilli bacterium (assembly GCA_944358115.1). Taxonomy (GTDB): domain Bacteria; phylum Bacillota_I; class Bacilli_A; order RF39; family UBA660; genus Caccenecus. The sequence goes on along the minus strand of CALVQH010000028.1, from coordinate 10,373 downwards.
CAATTTCTCTTACAATAATTCCTTTGGCTGTTCCACCAATTGAAGGATTACATGGCATGTCAGCAATATTTTTGATACTGGCAGTTACTAAAGCTGTTTTTAGACCAAGATAAGCTCCAATATGAGCCGCTTCGCAACCTGCATGTCCTCCTCCTACAACAATTAAATCATACATTTATTATCCCCTTACTTTCCTAAGCAAAAATCTCTAAATAGTGTGTCAATTAATTCATCTTCGTACGCTTCCCCGGTAATCTCTCCAAGTAAATCCCAAGCTTTTTTGATATCAATTTCAATCATATCTACAGGCAAAGATTCACTTACATTATTTAGAGCTCCGTTAATACTATTTAAAGCTTCCTTTATCAGTCCTATTTCTCTAGCACTTGATACTACTTCTAGATTACTATGATTTATTTTTTCTAAGTCGAATAATTCAACAATTTTATTTTTTAATTCTTCTAAACCATTTGTATCAATGGTATTTCCCTTTACGACTTCTTCCTTTATTTTTAGATTGTTTGGTAAATCACTTTTATTGACAAAGATAATATGCGTTTTTTCCTTAACTTTGTTTATTAATTCTTCGTCTTCTTCGGTTAATTGTTCATTATTATTTAAAACTAGAATCACTAAATCAGCATCTTCCATTATTTCTAGCGATTTATCAACACCAATTTTTTCGACAACATCTTCTGTTTGGCGAATTCCAGCGGTATCAATGAATTTTAAAGCAATGCCTTTTAGTTCAATTTGTCCTTCCACGATATCACGAGTAGTACCAGCGATATCTGTTACAATGGCTTTGTTTTCTTTTAATAAAGCATTCAAAATACTACTTTTACCAACATTAGGACGACCAATAATAGCTACTTTAATTCCATTTTCGATAATTTTACCAATCTTTGCCTCTTCTAATAAGTTTTCTAATTCTTTTTTAATCTCTGTTAATTTTGGTGGTAAATTTTCAAGTGTTATTTCTAAGGCATCTTCATATTCTGGGAAATCAATATTTACTTCAATATTAGCTAGTAATTCGACAATTATTTGTCTAACATGGTTAATTTTTTTGGATATTTTACCACTCACACCATTTAAGGCTAATTTTCGTTCTAAATCGGTATGAGAATTAATTAGACGATTGACAGCTTCTGCTTCACTTAAATCAAGACGTCCATTTAAGAAGGCTCTTTTCGTGAATTCTCCTGGTTCAGCGAGACGAATGCCATTTGCTATTAATACTTCTAATACTTTTTTAGTTGTGGCGATACCTCCATGAGAATTAATTTCAACAATATCTTCTTTTGTATAAGTTTTAGGAGCCTTTAGAACTGTTACTAATACTTCATCAATGATTTCGCCATCACTTACAATATGACCATAGTGAATGGTGTGGCTTGCTACTTCTAATAAATTTTTGCCATCAAAAAGTTTGGCAACTTTGCTAATTGCTTCTTCCCCACTTACTCTAATAATGGATATTGCTCCTACACCAAGAGCAGTTGATATCGCACAAATGGTATCGTTCATAAAAAAGTCACTCCTTTTAAGCGACTTTATTATAGCAAATTATTGGTCATTTAGCAATTTTTACTTTTTACCTTGTTAGTTCTTGATCATCTTTTTTCATTTTATTATAAATTTGAGAAATTATGGCATAGTAAACTTGCTTTTTATCACTATATTCTGGATTTACTTTATAGTCAATGACATATTTTTTAAATTCTGGATTGTTAATTGCTATCATTTTATATTCACTATCTTCTTCTAACCCTTTTATAATTACTCTTCTACCAAAGCGATATAAAGCAATATATTCAGCTCTATCTTTTAGACAAAAAACTTTTTTTCCATTTATATTTAATTCACTTCCAGCAGGTAATATTAAATTGTTTCCTAAATAAGTGCAAATATCTAGAAAATCTTCTAATTTTATAAAGTATTTTTCTATCTCTTCTAAGCTATTATATACTTCTAATTGATTATCTTTTTGATTATACATTAGTATTTTTTCATTTGAAATATAAAAAATCCAAAAGTTTTCATCTGGTTTATGATTGGGCATTAAATCTGGTCTTTTTTCTTTTTTGACATAAATAGAGCCATTAATGATCATATAAAGTCCTCCTAAGTCATTCATTATTATATATAAATTTTCTTTTTTGTCAAATATTTTATCTTATAAGTAAAAGCCATAAAAGAAGAAAAACAGAGAGATTACTTAATAAATTAACTACATTGTTATCTATCCATTTGATTCCTCTTTCATATTTCGTTTTTTCTTTACAATGGATTTTCTTTTCAGTTATTTTTTTACAAATCGGGCATTTATATTTTACTTGTATGCTTGCTCCTAGAATGCTGTCTACGATACTTCCCAAAAAGCCGGATAATACAATGATAATGAATGAGATAATACTATTGTTAATACCAATATAATAAATAATTCCGATTACAAACGATCCCAATAAAGAAGATAGCAAACCAAGGATACTGATATTTCCAGAAATTCCTTTTTCGCCTTTTTTTCCAGTTAAAATATTTATTGGTTCACTCTTTGATAATATTCCTATATCAGATGCCAGCGTATCGGCAAGAGATTCAGCCATCACAGCAGCATATATCAATAAATAAGTTGGGTTTGATGTTATTTTATATAGTAAAATGACTAAAGTAGAAGTTCCAACATTGGCAATAATTTGAATTGTTTTTCTCTTTTCTTGGCTTTTCTTTTTGGTAAATAGCTTTGTTATCACACTTCCTAAAAAGACTACTACGAGTATGATAAAGGTAGTTATTCCACCAAAATGAGTGATACAAATAGAAAAGATGATAGCAAGCAACAAAGCCGGCGTCGTTAATGCTTTTTTTATGTAAGCTAATAGGCCTAATAACAAACTTAAAATAATACTGATTCCTAAATTCATATTACATCCATCTTTCTAATACAAAAGACAATAGAGAAATACCGATTGGTAAAGTCAAATTATCACTTCCCTTTTTATTTAGTAATTCTAGGGGAATGGCAACGATACCTAATAAAATAATTTTTATTATATTTAAATCTAAATGGTAATATAACTTAAATAAAGTGATTACTATTACCGTACATAGACCAACTGTTAGGGAACCAGCATAGGTTTTATTTGATGAGCCGATTTTATGTTTATGCCATTTGCGGCCGACAAAGGGAGCGAGGCCATCTGCAAAAGCTAATACAAAAACACCTATTCCGTAAAAGGGAAGAAAATCGGGATAAAAGTAAGTAATCAGAGCCATAATAACAAAACTCACAGCATAATAAATTGTTCCTTTTGATTCTTTATTTTCTTGTTCCATAGATGAGGCTATATTCCACTTATAAGATAAAAAATTAAATAAGACCATTGTTATTGGTAAAATAATTAAGTGAATGCTTATCCCAAAAAAATAGGCCATAATAATCCAAGTAAATCCCATAAAAATATGAACTAACTTGCGAGAAGTGTCAATCTTTATTCTTTTTTTCTTTTTTAGTGTTCCCAATAATATTAAAATCAAAAAAACATAAATATATGTTAGTAAATAACCTAAAACTATTTTCATAAATTCCTCTTATCTTGATTTTATTATAGATGAAAAGTAGAGAAGTGTCAATTTTAAGATTATTCGGTCAAAGAAAAACCAAGCATAAAGCTTGGAAATAGAAAACATATTAACGTTTTGAGAATTGTGGAGCACGACGAGCTTTTTTAAGTCCGTATTTCTTACGTTCTTTTACTCTAGCATCTCTTGTTAAGAAGCCGTTTGCTTTTAAAATTTTACGATAAGAATCTTCTCTTGTTTGATCTGTATTCTCATCAAATTTTAATAGGGCTCTAGCAATACCTAAACGAATTGCTCCGGCTTGACCTGAATATCCGCCACCATTTACAGTAACTTCAATATCAAAACGATTTAAGTTATCTGTAACAGAAAGTGGTTGTTTTAAATCCATAACTAAGATTTGATTTGGAAAATATTCATTTACATCAATACCGTTTACAACGATATTTCCTGTTCCACCAGTAAGTCTTACTTGTGCAGAACTTCTTTTACGACGACCTGTTGCGGTCCATACTTGTTTTGCCATTTAAATCCTCCTAATCAATATTTAGGGCTGTAGGTTTTTGTGCTTCATGCTTATGGTCACTACCTGCATAAACAAATAATTTTTTGCCCATAGCTCTTCCAAGTGAATTGTGTGGAAGCATACCTTTAACAGCTCTTTCTAACATTTCTTCTGGATATTTTTCAACCATTACTTTAGCAGATCTTTCTCTTAGTCCTCCTGGATAACCAGAGTGATTATAATACATCTTATCATTTAACTTGTTTCCAGTTAAATTAACTTTTGATGCATTAATAATGATTACGTAATCTCCACAGTCTACTGAAGGTGTATAAGTTGGTTTGTGTTTTCCTCTTAAGATAGTAGCAGCTTTTGTAGCAACTCTACCAAGAGTTTTGCCTTCAGCATCAATGACATACCATTTACGTTCAACGTTTTCTTTTTTTTGCATGAATGTCTTCATTTTTTTATCCCTTTCATTAGTCTATTTGCTTCTGCTTTCCCAGGGCATGGCAAATTAGAACAAATAAAATGTACCAGTTAAAATTATATGTAAAAACACTTCATTTGTCAAATAAAAAATGCAATTTTTTAGCGTTTTTACGAAATTTATTTTCGTTCTTGACTTATTTTTTCAAAAATACCTTGTTTACTTAAATTTTCTAACTCTTCTTTAATGGCTAATAAGTGCCATTTTTTAGGACTTAGACTTGGTATTGGAACTAAATTACTATAAGTCTTAGATAATATTAAAGTGTTATAAACCATGTAAAATTCTAATTTATCTATCTCTCCAGTATTTAAAATTCTTTGTAGTAACTCTAATGTTTTTCTTACGGTTTGAATTGTTTGCATACTGGTAAAACCTTTTTTATTGGAAGAAATGGAGTTAGCAAATAATTCATATTGTTTTTTAAATTTCTCGATTAGTTCTTCTTCTTTATTCATCTTTTTACCTACTTTCTAGAAAATAATGCTTCTTTTTCGATACCTAATTCTTTTATGATGGCAAGAAGTTCATATAAGCGTATGACCTTGGGATTTAAAATTCCTTTGCTAGAAATTGATTTTAATTTTTTAGCATATATTTCGCCAATTAAGATCATATTATACACATAATAGTCTTCTACTTCTTCTAAGCGATTCTTTTCAATGATTTTTATTAAGTCCATTAATGCTTCATTTATGATTTGCACTCGCTCTCTATAATTTTTTTCTCTTCCTCTAAAATTTTCACAAAGATTATATTTTTCTATAAAATCATTTATTATATCCTCTTTTTTCATACCAAATCCTCATATTCTATTTTAGTTAAATAAAGACCACTTGGAATTGCTGTTTTAAATTGCCTTTTTATTTCTGGGTGCTCTAAAGCTTTTTTTATATCATCTAATGTTGCTTTCTTATTTGATACATCAAGCATCGCTCCTACTAAGTTTCTGACCATATACCTATAAAAACTCTTACCAATAAACTTAATTTCTAAAATATTATTATGTTTATTAAATTCGATGTTGTAAATAATACACTCATAATTTGCTCTTTCACCAGATGTAAAATTCTTAAAGTTATGAACTCCTAAAAAAATTTTAGCACATTCCTTCATCTTTTCTATATCTAACTCATAGTTTGGTTCAAACATATAATCATATAATAATGGATTAAATTCACCTAAATTTATTTTATAGATATATTCTTTTCTTAAGACGTTGAATCTTGGATGAAAATCATCGGGAACCGTTTTTACATCACGAATATAGATGTAAGGTGCTACTAAACTGTTTAGAGCCAACTTTAAATGTTCTTCATCAATGTTAATATCTAGCTTAAACGTTACTTTTTGGTCACTTGCATGAACGCCACGGTCGGTTCTTCCAGCACCTTTTGTTTCTATTTTTTCTTTGGCAATCACACTTAAGGCATCTTCTACTTTTTTTTGAACACTTTCATGGCCATGTAACCTTTGAAAGCCGTAAAATTTAGAGCCATCATAAGCAATACTTATTAAATATTTCATAATGTATTCTCCTTTAAGCGATAAATGGCTTTTAATAAATCTTTAGGATCTTGATAATAATCAATGGCGATATTTTTGGCTTTTAATAAATCTATAAATTTGATAATTTCTGGTTTACTGATATCATCCATAAAATCATAATATTTATCTTTTGGGATTGTGTTAATAACTTTGTATTTATCCACAATGATTAATTCTTGGGCTATGTCCCAAAAAGAAGTAATATCATTGGTAAAGATTACAATGGTTTTATGATAATCATTCGTTAATCTTTTCCATAATCTTTTAAAATACTCTTTTTCATGGGCATTCATTTCTTTTTCAAAATAATCAAAAATCAAGTATTCTTTATTTTCTATTAAAGCTTTTGCTAAGGATATTTTTTTTAAATCACCAATCGATAATTCACTAGCATGTTTATTTAAAATATCCTCTTTTAACATGACCATTTTTAGAGAAGAAATATCTTTATTACTATTTAAGTAATCTTTTACAGTTCCAGAAAAACGATAACCAGTTATAATACTATAATTATTATAATTTGTTGTTAAATTGATATTACCCATTAATCCATAGATAAAACCTTGATTCTTATTTTCTAATATATTTGCTACTTCCATAATACATTCACCAAATCTTCATTTTTAAAATAAACCTTATTAACTAGACCATAATATTTTAAACCGTTTGATAATTCGACAATAAAGGGAAGATGAAATCCTAGTTTTTTTAATATCTTTTCTTCTTGTAAGACTTGTTCTTTTAATCCTTCCATGATTACTTTATTATCGTATATAACCGTTATATAATCTAAAAATAATGTTTCTTCTATTTCCGTTGTATAATTAATCATTTTTTTATTCGTTAGTTTTAAATATCTAATTAATTTTTCTTTAAATGGCTTATCTAGATAAGTTAAAACATTCATAAAAACAAATACTTTTTGATTACTGTTTAAGCTTGATAATATTTTTTTCTTTATTTCATCGATTAAAGTTAATTCTTTTTTATTCTGTAGATCTTCTTCTTCAAATAGTTCATAAAGTTCATTTGGTATTTCATAAAAATCATTTGTTCTATCTTTTGTAATTACAACAGCCTTATTGTTGATAAAATATATAGCATCTTCTGTCATATTAAAAGATGAGGTTATAAGAACCGTTGTATCTATATCATAAAGAGTTTTATTATTTAGGTTAAATAATTCTTGCATAGAAACTTCACCGCTTATATCATAACAGAAAATATGTTTTTTTTAAAGAAAAAAGAGCAATGAAATGCTCTAATTTATAACATATGGATTATTTATAGTGCCATCACCTGAGGAAATGGTGATGTCACAAGGAAGGTTAATAACTGGCTTTACTCCACTTCCACTACCTATGTATCCATTATCTATGGCGGCAGTTTTATCAATAATAAATAAACCGACTTTCTTGTTAGAATTATCATAATAACATGGGGATATTGTCCAATAGTATGCACCTGTATATAAGTAATAATTGGTATTAGTTTTTCCCCATACTCCTCCAGCAAAAGATACTTCATCGGCGGTAATTAATCCTACTTTTGTGGTATACAAGTCATTATTATTACTACATTTCAATGTTGGGGTTTTACTTGATACTAATCTTTCGTGAGTCTTATAGTAAAAAGTTATATCAGTTATTACCCAATTACTTCCACTTGCAGTATTTCTATCATTACAAAAGCCTGGAGTACTTACTACTTTATTATCAAGTCCTTTATTGGATATATTAGTTTCATACCATTCATCTAGTACTCCTTTTATTGTACTTGCTGTTCCACCATTTTGACTACTTGGCCTTTGAGAACCTGCTTGATAGGTATATCCTATGTAGTAACTATAATTATAATCTTCATTGTAAGCACTTGTTCCGATTTGACGATCGCTTGATGATTCTCCATTCGAATGCGCACTAGTCCCATCATAGATCATTCTGATCGAACCGTCACCGTTGATTCTGATGATTCGCCAATAGTATCCTGCAAATTGGACATAATTATTAGTAACTGACCCTCTAAAGTAATAACTTATTCCTAAGTTATCTTCCGTTTTAAATACTCCTTCATCCGTTGTTGATGTTTGACCGAAGTTTGGTATACCGCTATTAACTTCATTGTTTGCTAAGATTGCATCTTTTAATAATGTTCTTTGTTCATCAAAGTACAAATAACATTTAGTTCCTTGTGTTGTTAATGGTGATACACTTAGGCTTTGCGTGTTTGCATCATAACTAACTGTAATACTCCTATCTTCTTCTCCATTTACTGTACAGTAACTTTTCTCTTCATTAAATGTATATCCACTTGAAGGAATGGTATCACTTTTAGAGTAATCATCTCCTTCCTGGACATAGACTGCTACAGCATTTAAGTCGGCTAAGTCATAGTTGATTGTTCCGTTAACGAGTGGAACACTTTGTGTTGTTCTATATTTTGCTCTTGTAAAGTTTAGTATAATTGCACTAATTATTAGGACTGCCACTACTCCTATCAAGATATTTCTTTTTAAATGACTTCTTTTCAAAAATTCAAACTTCATAATCAACCTCTTTTCGTGAAGTATTACTTCATTTATTTTTACAAGTGATTTATTGTATATAAATATTATACAAGTTAAGACTTGTACAGTCAATACAAAACATGTTTTGTATGGCAAAATTATTTTGAGGTGTAATTGATGAATATAAATCGTTTAAAAGAAATTAGAGAAGATAAAGATTTAAAACAAGAAGTTGTTGCTAATTATTTAGGAATTAAGCAGCAACAATATAGTGAATATGAACTTGGAAAAGTATTAATTTCAATAGAAAAACTAAGTAAATTAGCAGACTTTTATCAAACTTCAGTTGATTATTTGATTGGAAGAACTGATGAAAGAAAGCCTTATCCGAAAAGTATATTAAAATAAAAGATGTTAGTAAGTTTGGGGTTACTAACATCTATTTATATTCTTGATAATTTATATTCTTTTGTTTCTTCTTTTCCTTTTAAGTATTGTTTTAAAAATAGTAGTTTTTCTTTTTCATCTTGATAAATGAGACTAGCTAATTCTAAAGCGTCTTCTACCATTATTTTATTATCTTCCATATCATGATCTACTGACAATTTAGAATTTATCAAATCTTCATTATAACTGTTACTTTTCGCATATTCTATCATTCTTGCAAATAGTAGAAAATTATTATGCCAGATTCTTGGTCTAAATGTTCCATTAGGGCATCTGAATTCAATTGTATTTTTATTAGGATCACGATTAATATTTGCTAAATTTAATCCTCTTTTTTTACCTAAATTTAAAACAGTTACTAAAAAATCAAATGAATCATTCTCAGATAATTTTAAAGTTTTAATTAAAAATTTTAATTCTTTTCCTACTGGTTTAGAATACTCTAATAAAGTATCTCTCGCATAAATATACTCTCCATAAGAAAAGCGATAGATAATATGTTCATAAGCACACCATAATTTTATAAATCTTAATAAATATTTAGAATTATTTTCAAATATACTAGCTCCAATATGAATATGAGCTCCGGTATTTAGGGCTGATGCATGGTTTATAATTAAAAAGTTACATATATCCGTTATTTCTAGCCATGAGTTTTTACTATCTTTTAATATTGGTGATACAATTTCTCCACCGATAAGTGGATTAGATGCTGTTTTCATGATTGCATCTTCTTTTTTACTGGTCCAAGTTGGATAGTACGCTTTTATAAAATTGGTTACAATTTTTCTTGATAAATTACGATATTCTATTTCTATACCAAACGTTAAATTTTCCATAAAACCCCTTCTTTTGAAATGTTATTTTAACAAAAAATAAATAAAATGTCAAAAAAACTAGCCACTTGACTAGTTCTCTTCTTTGTTTAATCCATATTTACGATTAAATTTTTCAATATTTCCAGTTTTCTTTACTTTACCTTGTGCTCCTGTATAGAATGGATGACATTCACTACAAATTTCAACTTGAATATTTTCTTTTGTTGAATGAGTTTTAAATGATGCTCCACAAGCACAAGTAATTGTTGTTTCTTTTACTTCTGGATGGATTCCTTTTTTCATTTTTACCTCCCGCCATATCAAAATTTTTTGACATAGTAAATTCATTTGTCTTAAGTATTATATCATATTTTTAAAACTTTACAAGCCTTTTTTTATTTGAGTTTCGGTTTTTTATAAAAAAAGTAATGTTTTTTTGAAATGGCTAATATATTTTATGCATCTCTTTATTTT
>CALVQH010000027.1 GCA_944358115.1 uncultured Bacilli bacterium | reverse complement strand
GCATGTTTTGAAATACAAATTTATAAAATTTTAAAAAAATACTAAAAACTATTGATTTTTATTAGCAAGTTTTTGTGGTAAAATAAGTTTATAAGGAGGATAAAAAATGGATTTAAAAAAATTATTTGGATTTGAGGGAAAAACTGTTGTGATTACTGGGGCAGCTTCTGGTATGAGTAGGTCGGCTACAAAGTTGTTATTAGGTTTGGGTGCAGATGTATATGCAATTGATAAAAATCCTATTGATTTACCTGTCAAAAAGGCTTATCAAGCTGATTTAAGTAATAAAGAAGAGATAGATAAAGTAATCAAGGATTTACCATCTAAGATTGATGCTTTGTTTTTGTGTCATGGTATTGCTGCTTTTCCTGGTCGAGAGTTATTAGTTCAAAAAGTTAATTTTTATAGTCAAAAGTACATGACAGAACAGTTACTTGACCGAATCAGTGAACATGGCTCTATTACTTATATTGCTTCTGTTGGTGGCTTTGGCTGGCAACAAGTATATGAAAGTGCTGTTGAACTTATTAACATTCCAACTTGGGAAGAAGCGATGGATTGGTATGATAAACATCCTGAGTTAATTCAAAGTGCTTATGTTTTTGCTAAACAATGTTTACTATCTTATGTTACTTATAAATGTATGAGTGAAGAATTTATTAGCAAAAAGATTAGAATTAATGCGATTAATCCTGGGGATACAACAACTGGATTAACCGATGACTTTAATAAATCAACTAGTCCTAATGGTGATGCGGAAGAAGGCGCTAAAATGATTGAAAATATCTTTTTAAAGAGTTGGAATGGTTATCCTGCAGAACCAAAAGATATGGGTTATCCAATGGTAGTGGTAGGCAGTGATATTTGTTCTTATATGTCTGGACAATTAATTTATATTGATTATGGATTAACTTCTAGTTGGACAAGTCAAGCTTTATTGAACGCAAATCATAAGTCAATTGAAGAAATTAGTGAAGAAGCAAATAACTAAAAAAGATCTCTTAAAGAGACCTTTTTAATTGTTTTTAAATATGTGTCTAAAGATTAATCTTACGAATGGTCCAGCATAGAATATTTGCCAGAATAAAGCCATTGGAAAGTTTTTAATTGTTAATGTTAACCAGTTAATGATGATATTTTCAAAGCCATTAAAATTAAATAATAAACTACCAATTAAGCTCATCGTTGGGCACATAAAAGCAACAATGATTGAAGATACAGCAAGAATCATCATGATAGGTTTATCTTCTTTGGGATTTACTAATCGTAAGGCTAACTTTTGAGCTATTTTCCCTATTAAGAAAAATTCTAGGATAAAAGCTATTAAACCCATAATTGGTAATTCTTTAAAGGCCATGATAAAAGCTTGATTACTAGGTCCTTCTATACTAATAATATTATAGAATACCATGGCATATACCATTACAATTACCATAATTATTGTATAAATAAGATCTTGAAATTTTGTTTTTGGCATTATTTTCCCTCCCTTTTTTCCAAACAAAAAAACAACGCATTTTGTGTTGTTCGTTAATCATTAAAATAATGTACGTTTCCAATAAAACCAATGCGTTGTTCATTATATCATAAATATTCTTATTATGTAAGACTTTTTTTCATTAAAAAAGAGGAATTCTTTCCTCTTAACTTTCTGTTAACATTACTTTAATGTTTTGCTCTTTGCCATTTCTAATAACCGTTAGCGTCATTTCTTCCCCTACACTATGTTTATATAAATAGTATCTTACATAGGCTGCTGATGGAGTATCATTACCATCTACTTTGATAATAATATCTCCTTCTTCTAAGCCAGCTTCTTTGGCAGGACTATTATTTTCAAAGTCAGTTACAATTACACCTGTAGTTACATCCGCTTCACTTACGATATCATAGTAGTTACGATATTGGAAGGAAGTATAAACATCGGTAACATTTAGCATATAAATACCTAGATATGGTCTTGTTACTTCATTGCCACTAATTAATTGTTCAGCATATTCAACGGCAGTTTCGATAGGAATAGCAAACCCCATACCCTCAATGGTAGAGCTAGTTGTAGTAGAACCAGCGAGTTTGATAGAAGTAATACCAACTACTTCACCATTCGCGTTTGCTAGAGGGCCACCACTATTACCGCTATTAATGGCAGCATCAGTTTGAAGGGTATTAACAATCATTGGGGTTTTGGTATTACCACTTGTAAGTTCAACTTCTACTAATCGATCTTTTCCTGAAACGATTCCTCTTGTTACACTCCAAGAGTAAGCACTACCAATTGGGGCTCCTATGGCAAAGACTGTATCTCCTAGTCTGGCATCTTCACTACTACCAATTTCCGCAACAGAGATAATGTAATCTTCATCTACAGATAAGACCGCAATATCAGAATAAACATCACTACCTACTATTTTTGCTTCCACAACTGTTTCATTTGTAAATTTAACATATACTTGATCAGCACTATCAATTACATGGTTATTGGTTAAGATATAAGCTGTACCGTCTTCCGTTTTATAAACAAATCCTGTACCAGAAGAATATAATTCACCTTTGATATATGTATTTACAACTACAACAGAGTCATATACTTTTTCAACAGCATCAGCAATTCCTTCATCTGTTACAGTTATATCTTTTTCCACTTTTGTTACAGTTTCACCAATGACATTTGGGAAAAAGTAGAAGATTCCATATAATGCTAACATTCCTAATAGAAAAACACCTATTAAGATAAGTCCGTTTCTTAGTGTTGTATTTTTTTTCTTTTCAACCATTTTAATCCATCCTTACTATATCTTTATAATTTTTAGGGAATCCCATACGATCTAACACTTTATCAATACTTATTGTGTGAAGCCTTCCTGTTAGATAATCTAATTCATAAGATATTTCATTTAGCATATTGCTAAAATTATCGGGTCTAAGAAGTCTTTTTAAGATAATGATTAAAGCAAATAAATCGTTGATACCATAAATATATTCCCCATTTGTTTTTGGAATATTTAATAATTCGTGATATTTGGTAATGGGAATTTCTTTTTGTGTTCTGTGTTCATAACAGATGTCTTCATGGGCACATAAATTGCGATAATTGGCAATGATAGGAAGATACATGAGTAAACTTTCTACATCAACATGAAATAAATTAGCGATTGTTTCTTGATCTTCTGGTTTTAGTATGGTGTATAATTCTCCTACTATGCCAAATGATAGCACTTTTACAACGACCCAAAGAGGAATATAACCATAGTTACTTTGATAATGCTTTGTTGCTGTATGCTCTCTACCATTTACAATAATTTGCCTTTTTACTTTTTTTACTAAATCATTTACTTGACGTGTTTTTTTCGGATCAGTTGTAAAATTGCTAGGATTTAAATATTTCTTTTCTTTAAATCCATATTTTCGGGATAATTCGTATGAAAGAATGCTTTTAATATTATTTTCTAAAATTAAAATATTTTTAAATAAGATGTTTCGTAGTTGTCGATCAAAATAAAATAAAGCATAAATTTCACGGAAGTTAGTCCCATTAATAAATGTTTTGTCTTTGCTTGATTTATAAAATAAATATCTATAACCATTGATGAAAAAGTAATTTTCTCTTAAAAGAATATTTTTAACATATTCTTCATCGTCAATAATTAAATTTTTGCCTCTAAGTATTTTTACTTGTTCATCTAATGTCTTGAATATTTTCTCCATGCTATCCACCTATTATAAATTATATCACAAAGAACACGTATATTGTAAAAAAGTTACTTGTTACAAATGTTAATTTTTTGTGAAAGTTTGGTGAAGTCTATTTTTTTGTGTTATAATTGATTAAGGGGAGATAATTATGCCAGCTACATATACACATCACATATTTACAAAAGACGTTTATCAGTCGTTAAATGAAGAGATAAAAAATAAAATAAATCCAGAACTTTTTCATTTGTTTGGTAAAAGTTTTGATACCTTTTTCTTTTATAAGCCAAAGATTGGGACTTATGCTCATAATCATTGTGCTAATTTGTATTTTGCCAATATTATAGAATATATGCGTAATCATGAGTTAACCCATGATCCTAGCTTATGTGCTTATTTATATGGATCTATTTGTCATTATGTTTTAGATAGTACGGCTCATCCTTTTATTTATTATTATGGTGGTAAATATGATTCTAAAAATAAGAAGACACATTCTTACCGGGGAAAACATGATTATATTGAAATTATGATTGATGCTTTGATGTGTGAGGAAAGATATCAAAAAAGAATCTATCAAAATCATATTGGTAGAGAAGTTTTTCCTAAATTAAAGTTTTCTTCAGAATTAAAAAATGCTTTCAATCAAGTTTATTTTGATACCTTTCAAATTAAAAATGGTAGTTCTAAATATATTCGAAGTTATAAGAATTATCGCTTTGTTTTTAAACATTTTATGTGTTCTCGGTTTGGCGTAAAGAAAAAGATTTATATGTTTCTCGATTTATTTCCTTTGAAAATTAAATTACAAAACTTTTGTTATTATGTAAAAAAGCCGGATCACAGTGTTCTTAATTTGGAACATCGAAAATGGGTTTATCCTGTTGATAAGAAAATAAGTTTTCATTATTCTTTTTATGATTTATATGATGTTGCAGTCATTAAAGCTTGTAAGCTTATTACCTTATTAGATCATGCGATAGATCAAGATGACCGTGCCGTTAAAAAGGCATTAAAAGAAATTGGCAATTTGGGATATAGTACCGGGGTTAATGAAAATAGAAAAGTGACAATGAAATACTTTGCTAATTAAAGTAATCGATGATTGCATCTTTAATCAAGGATGCAATTTTTTGTTGATATTCTTCGGTGATTAGTTTCCTTTTTTCTTCGGGATTAGATAAAAATCCACATTCAATTAATACTCCTGGTATCGTTAGTTTGTCATACATATATGTTTTTTTAGGTATCTCTTTTACTACTCTATCAGTATTTAAAGATTCGTTTAGAGTATTTTGAATGATTGTTGCTAAATCTAAGTCCTCTTCTTGATAAAATACTTGAGGTCCATAATAGGCACTACTCGTTAAATAATTTAAATGGATGGATAAATAAAGATCGGCATTGCTATTATTGATTAAATTAATACGGTTGTCAAAATCACTTTTTTTGCGCCATCTAGCATTGGGTTTTGCTAAGTCATAATCACCGTCTCTTGTTAAGATTACTGATGCGCCAGCGGTCGATAGTTCAATTTCTAAGGCTTTAGCAATCGCTAGATTGATATCTTTTTCATAAATTGTATCACTAATTGTTCCTGGATCTTTTCCTCCATGGCCAGGATCAATTACAATTATTTTCCCGCTTAAAGGCATGAGAGCACTTACTTTTGTGTTAATAAATAGGGCTGATAGTAATAAAATTACTACAATTAATATTCTTATCTTTGTTTTCATATTACATTATATAAAAAAATAGCCTTAGCTATTCTTTAAAATTTCATCTATTTCTTCCTTATTTTTCTTATTATATCCAACTAACATGTTTTCGTTTTTATTACTGATTGTCATTATAATTTCTTTTATTTGGGCATTTGTTTTTTTGCTTAAGCCATCAGTACTTATGATGTTGTAATTTTTTCCTAATTGATTCATAACAAAAATATTTTTAGAAATGGTTATGCCATACTGTTTTAGTTTATGCTCGTAAATCCAAATGATTTCTTTGTAATTTAGAATCGTAAAGCCATGTTCAAAGCTGATGATATAATCTTTCGTTAATATTAAGTGAAACTTTTCATAATGGATAGAATCTTTTTGTTCTATTTCTTTTTCTAGTTTTTTTATTTCTTCTTCACTTAAGTGATTAATCATTTTTCTTACTTTCAGTTTTTTTGTGATAAATATTCCTAAAAATAAGGTAGCAATGGCAAAAGGAATTATGCTTAGAATATAAAAGGCTGAGTTTTGTTTTTTTAGTGAGGTATTTGTAAGGTAAACTTCACCAAAGTAGCTATTAAAATTTTCTAGGGCAATTTGGTTTTCTTCGTCTAATCCCTCGTTATAAACTTCGATCGCAATTTCTCGTAATTCATCTGGTGTTTTTGCTGTCGTTCCGTAAATTGTTAGAGGATTTTCATTTAAGCCTTCCACATTTAAATCGTTAAATAGGTCATTACTTAGATAAGCAATATAGTAATATCTACCATCAAATACAATATAGAAAGCATTTTCGGCATCATTTTCATATTTGGCAAAAGAATATGGCTGTTGGGCTATTTCTAGGTAAGCAAATGCATTTTCTTCATTATTTTTATTTACAATAATGTCATTTAAATAAGTATAGGATGCTGCTTTTTCTTTGTTTTCATAAATGCCAATGGCAATGAGAAGACCACCTAAAGCTATAAAAATAAGAAAGACATAAATATTATTATTTATTTTTTTGATTTCTTTTTTTAATATGTTATTTGTAATCTTTTTCATAAATAACTCCTTTGCGTGTATATATTATCATAAAAGTTATGTTTTTTCAAATTTTTGAGAGCTTTAAGTATAAAATAGGTCTTCTTAGACTTTAGAATTGATTTCTCATATAAAAATATGTTAAAATTATATCGGATATAATTTTGTTGTATATAACATGAGATAGGGATTGAAAGGAGATCTTATGTTATATATTAAAGAAACAAGAGGCGATATTTTTAAAGTAATTGGGGCTAATGTCAGATATTATCGAGGCCTTTATAATCTTAATCATCCAGATAAAAGAATTAGTCAGGCTAAAATGGCAAAAATGTGTAATGTTTCAACTGGTCTTATTGGTTCTTTAGAAACAGGTAAAGTACAAGGAATTAGTATTCCTGTTTTATGGAATATTTCGCAAATATTGGGTGTTAGTATTGATAAATTTTTTATAAATCGCTGACTTGTAAAAAAGCAGATACTTAATTGGTATCTGCTTTTCTTATGATTATTTCATCATCTTTGGTGTATAAAAATTTTTCTTTGGCATATCTTTCTACATAGTCAGGATCTTGTAGTTTTTGAACTTCTGCTTTTAGGGCTTCTTCTGTATCTAATAGGTCTTCATAAGATTGTTGTAAAAGCGTGATTTCTTGCTTATTTTTCATGATTTTTAGCCAATCAGGAAAAATATTAATACAAGTGAAGCCAATAATAAAGATGAAAGATAAAATAAATATAGTTAATCTACGACGTTCTTTTTTGGTTACTTTGTGTTTTATTTTGATCACCCCTATTTTTTATAGTATAACATTTCTTTTTTACTTTTTCAATGATTGAGCGACATTTTACATTATTTAACATTTTTTTTGTTAATTTTATGTTGCTAAAAAAACCAAGAGATATCATGATGAAAAAATAAATATGAAATATGCCACTATTTATCTTAAAAATAATAATAATATAAATAAGAACGATATTATACATAAATAAAATGGTGATCAAGCTTTGATAAAATCTTCTTTTATTTTTTATGATTAAATAGTTTATTTTGTATAAGTAGTAAAAGAAAAAACCATAAAAGTAAGATACGGCTAGAGTAATTAATTGAATGCTTGCTGTCATTATTTAAATAGTTTGGAAATAATACTTTCTTCTTTTCCTTTTTCTTTGTTGTCTAAATAATTAAAGCCATTAATTTTTCCTTTTATTTTGACATTTCCATCATGTGTATCTAGTTTCATGATTTCTAAATTGGTTCCTTTAATTAAAATTACGCCCATATTACTTTCTAATAAAAATTCTTCACTATCAAAGCTGGTAATTTTTTTAATTCCCGTTAGTGATATTTCTCTTCTGTCAATTAATTTTAATTCGTGTGATCCAAATTCTATAACATCCTTATTTTCCATAAACTTTTCTCCTTTATAAGATTTTATGAAAAATATTTTGAAATATGAAAAAAACTTGGTTTCCCAAGTATTATTCAGCTTCGTTGTATGCTTTTAAAATAGCATCTTCGAACATTTTACGTACATCTGGATTAATTGGATGAGCGATATCTCTATATCCACCAGTAGCCGTTTTTCTACTAGGCATAGCTATAAATAAACCATTGTCTCCTTCAATTATTCTGATGTCATGAACAGCAAAAGAATCGTCTAATAGTACAGATGCTATTCCTTTCATTCTTGAGCCTTCTTTTTCGATCTTGCGAACGTTTACTGATGTAATTTGCATAAATATTCTTCCCTCCTAAGTTTTTCAACTTACCTATATTTTATAGCAAAATGCACAAACTTGCAAGTGTTTTACATATATTTTATCTTAATATCGCCAGTATAGATATCTCGGTAGGTAAAACTTTTTTCACCATTTGGAGTTAAAATGGTAAATAAATTGGGATATATCGCATGAATACGGCCTAAAAATTCACTTGTTTTTCCACGCATACCATATACTTTTATCTTTACATTTCTATTTATATTTTTTTTGATTTCCTCTTTAATATTGTCTGTATTCAATACAAACCTCCTTATCTAGGGTATCCAACATACATGAGACCATTGCATTTTAAACCACCCATTCCATTATGACCGTATTTAGTTTTATCAAGTAAATTTAGTAAATTAATTTCTTTGCTTCTTTCCGTTAGAGCGAGTGTGGTGGCAATAATGGCTGGATCTAGAGCATGAATGTTGATTCGTTTGGGACTGGAAGCAAAATTAGCGCCAGCTTTAATTAATTCTTCATAATTACTTTGGCAAGCCCCGGCAATAATGACTAGTTTTTCATGAGAAAATTCGTAGTTTCGAGCTACTTTTACTGCTTTTATAAAATTGGCAGAATTCTTATAGTTTTTTAAATCTGTTGTTGATCCTTTTTTACGATAATAAGCATCATGGCCGGTTATCACAACAATGTCTGGTTTAAATTCTTTTAGAAGTGGTAAAATATTTTCATAAACGTGGTCTTCGCTTATTTTTCTTCCGATGGCTAAAACGCCTTTTTTTTTATAAAAATTTAAGCATTTTTCTAAATATTCTTTATCACCGTCAATATGAAGAATTTTAGCAGGTAAATAAAAATATTCACTTCGATCTTCAGGTATTATTGGCGTTTTTATTTCATCGGTTAAATCAACGGTATCTTTTTCTAGAAATTTTACTAAATCACTTTCAGGACTATCAGCATATAAACGAACTTCTACCCCTTTTAAATAATAGATATCATTTTTAATGTTGGTAATTTTAAATACGGTGTCATGATTATAGCTTTTTCTAGTAACAAGGTCTCCTCTTTTTAATTTCATAAGATTCACCAATTCATCATATGCAAGAGCGTATTCCTTTATGAATTTATTTACTAAGTTATAGAATATGAGTATTGCTAAAGAATTTCAAAGAATTAAAAAAATAGCAAATTAACTTAGGGCATTTGCTATTTCAATAAATACTTCTAGACTTAGTTCTTCCGCACGTGTTGTTTCTAATAAATCGTTTTGTTCTAAAACGGTTTTTATTTTATTCCAATCATAGTCTTTTAAATTATTTTTTAATGTCTTTCTTTTCATTTTAAAAGCATCATTTATCAGTTTAAAAAGTAGTTCTTCTTTTTTTACATCTGGCAGTTTCTCTTTTCTTTCGAAGTTAATTACGGCACTTTCTACTTTTGGTACGGGATTAAAAGCAAATTTGCTTACATCAAATAAGTAGTGGATATTAAAATAATAATTTAAATAAACTGTTAATGAGCCATAAGCTTTTGTTTTTGGGGAAGCACTAAGACGTTCAGCGACTTCTTTTTGGACTAGAAGCGTCATACTTTTTAATTTCTTTAAATGAATGATATGTTTGATAATGGGTGTTGTAATATAATAGGGAATATTTGCGATAATATAAATGTTTTCATAAGGAAATATTTTGCAGTCTTCTTCAATATTTGCTTGGAGAAAATCTTTGAAAATGATTTTTGTTTTATCGGTTTCCTCTTTTTTTAAAATTGCTTTTAGTCGTTCGTCTAGTTCATAACAAATTAAAAAACTGTCCTTTTCTTTTAAATACTTTGTTAAAGCACCAGTTCCAGGGCCAATTTCGATAATTAAATCGTTTTTTTCTGTTGTAATTGAATCGGCAATCTTTTTTAAAACTGATTCATCTTGTAAAAAGTTTTGACCTAAACTTTTCTTGGCTTTTATTTCCATAAAATCAATCCAATCTATAAAGGATGGGTTTTATTTTTCCCATCCAAATCTTAATACATCATAAGTGATACTGCTTCTACCTACATATCTTAAGGCATAATCTTCACTTGGTGTTAAAAGGTCTATGTTGTTGCCAAGAACACCACGATCGAGT
This sequence comes from uncultured Bacilli bacterium, assembly GCA_944358115.1. GTDB lineage: Bacteria > Bacillota_I > Bacilli_A > RF39 > UBA660 > Caccenecus. The sequence goes on along the minus strand of CALVQH010000027.1, from coordinate 9,859 downwards.
ACAATGGCAATAATTGGTTCATCACTAATTCTTGAACTTTCAAAACGAATGATACTACCACATGGTAAATTAGATGAAGAGGCAACAATATTTACTTCGCCATAGGTATCATCAACATAAGTATCGCTTCCGTCTCTTACATCTAGTCCGGTACAAGCAAGACGTCCTGAACATAGAGCACAATCAGCACCATAACCAGTTAAATCACCTGTATAGCTATCTAGAGATCCCCAAAGGTAAGTTTGTAAGGCTTCTTCGTTTGCTCTTGCTTCTTCTTCTTTATTAATATAAATGGCCATAGTAGATAAATCTACGCTTTTATTAATGTTTTCATTGGTACTTGATGTTTCCATTTTTGATGTGGAAGCATGAAGTCCAAATAAAACGACGAGGATAATACCTACTTTGGTTATATTACTCAAGTAAAATTTACTTTTACTTAACATCAAATCACCTCATTGGTAAACTAATCATATCATAAAATGTATTAAATGTCAAAAATTCGCTTGATATTATCGTTGGTAATTCTTGCTAGATCATTTAAAGAAATATCTTTTAATTCACTTATAAATTTAGCAATTTCTAGGACTCTTGCTGGTTCATTTCTTGTTCCTCGGAATGGTTCTGGAGTTAAATAAGGGCTATCTGTTTCTAAAACGATATTTTCTAAAGGAATTTCTTTGATTACTTCTTTTAATTTGGAATTTTTGAATGTTATAACACCATTAATTCCTAATAAAAAGCCCATTTTAATATAAATGTGTGCCGTTTCTAAAGAACCAGAGAAAGAATGAATAATGCCTTTTATTTTGTATTTTTTTAAAGTATTTATCGTATCTTCTGTCGCTTCTCTACTATGAATGATAACGGGTATATTGTATTCTTGTGCCAATAATAATTGGTCTTCAAGTAATTTTTTTTGCTCTTCCTTGTTTTCTTTGGTGTAATGATAATCTAGACCAATTTCGCCTATTGCAATTATCTTATTATTAACTAGGTTTTCTTTTATAAAGTTAATATCTTCTTTTTGATAAGAATCTACTTTTTCAGGATGAATTCCTATTGCTCCATACATATTGGGATAAATTTCTATTAAATGAAGAACTTCTTTATTGCTTGCTGTATCACAACCATTATTAATCATCCGATTTATTTTATTTTCTTTGGCATGTTCAAGAATTTCTTCTATATTTTCGTAATATTCCTTATAAATATGACAATGGGTATCTGTAAACATAAAATCACCATGATCATTATAAAATATTTTGGGATTTAAGTAAAGTTTAAGTCTACTTGAAGAGATTTTATTTCTTTTTAGTTCATTCTTTGCTACAATTAAGTTGGGTGATAATATTTTGAAAATATATATTGGCTGTGATCATAGAGGCCTAGAATTAAAAGAAAAAGTAATAAAATATTTAAAGGAAAATGATCTTGATGTAGAAGATATTGGTTTAGAAAATACTCCTTATGATGATTATCCTAAGTTTGCTTTTAAGTTAGGAGAAATGGTTCGTGATCATAAAGGATCTTTAGGTATTTTAATCTGTGGTTCTGGGGTTGGTATGAGTATTGCAGCGAATAAAGTAAAAGGAATTCGTTGTGTAAGGGCAGTTAGTGTTGATGATGCTTTTAAAGGAAAGAATCACAATGGCGCTAATGTTATTGCACTTGGTAGTGAAGTTACACCAGATTTTAATTTAGTAAAAGAAATGATTGATACTTTTATTACGACAAAAGCTCCAAGCGAGGAACGGCATTTAAAGAGGGTACAAGCAATTCGAATGTATGAGGCTGAACATTAATGGGAATTGATATTTATTTATATGTTTTCTTTACCTTACTTTCTGTATTTATCTTTAATGGGGTAAATTGGGAAAAGTTTATGAAATCAGGTAAAGTAATAGAAGCTAAATTACTTGTACTAACGCTTAGCTTTGCTCTTGGGTATTTACTTACCAATTTTGTATTAGCTTTTGTGAATTAGAAAAAAACAGATATCGAAGCGTATCTGTTTTTGTGTGTTTTAAGAAATAACATAAGGATTAGATTGAGTGCCATCACTTGAAGAAATGGTAACATCGGCAGAAAGATTAATAACAGGACGAACGCCAAATTCCATATTAACGCTATATGACCTTAAGAAATTTCCACCAAGGCTACCACTTGACCATATAGGAAATACCTGAGCTATACTGTTAAAACCATATGGGGTCATGGTCCAATAAAACTGTCCTGTGTATAAATAGTTATCTGATGCTCCTAACCAATCCATTGGTAATCCTGCATATATAACTTCGTCTGCTGTAATTAATCCGATTGGATATTGTAACGACTTATTTCCGTTGTTTGAACTGCTTATAGTATATAAATCATTATTATCGATGCATTTAAATGTGGGATTCATAGTGTTATTAGATCCTAATCTTTCGTGTGCTTTATAGTATATTGAATCACTTGGTGTTGCACTCCAATTATATCCTGTCTCCATTTCACGATCTCCACAAAATCCAGCATTGATATCAATTTTATCATCATAACTTAATAGATTATTACTATACCATGTATTTAATACAGATAGAATTGTACTATTTGTTGTTGTTCCGTGATGATAATTGCTATATTTCAATCCTACATAATAGCTTACATCTATTGAACTATTAAATGCACTTGTACCTATTTGTGTTCCGGTTCCAGTAGTTTGTGCACTTTCATCTCCACTATAGATTATACGAAATGTTCCATCCCCATTAATCCTAATAACTCGCCAATAGAAATCGCCAAAGTATACCCAATTATCAGTTGGATTTCCTGCAAAATAATAAGTTATTCCGTCATTATCTTCTGCTTGATAAATATCCCCTTGACCATTACTTCCAACTATTGATGTGCCATTTGATGTTGGAAATGTTCTTGTTTGTATTGTTCGATCTGCTAATATTACGTCTTTTAATGATTTTACTGTATCAAAATATAAATAACATTTTGTGCCTTTTGTTGTTAATGGTGATACACTTAAACTTTGTGTACTTGCATCATAACTAACTGTAATACTAGTATCTTCTTCGCCATTAACTGTACAGTAACTTGCCTCTTCATTAAATGTATATCCACTTGAAGGAATGGTATTACTTTTAGAGTAATCATTACCATTTTGAATATAGATTGCTACGACATTTAAATCTGCTGAACTATAATTAATGGTTCCATTTACAAGAGGAATACTTTCTGTAACTCGGTATTTGGCTCTCGTAAAGTTAAGTACGATGGCACTAATGATTGCTACTACTATTACTCCGATTAAAATATTTCTTTTTAAATTGCTTCTTTTTAATACTTCAAATTTCATAATCAACCTCTTTCTGCGAAGTTATGCTTCATTGATTTAAGCATAGTTATGATTTATTATACCAACAAAACGTTGGTATTTTCAAAATAATATTACCAACATTTTGTAAGCTTGTCAAGAGGTGAAAAATGAAAATTATTGCAAATGATTATCGTGCTAATGAAATATTTAAAATGATAAGAGAAAATAGTGGTAAAACTCAGACAGAATTTGGGAAAATGATTGGTAAAACTAGAAATGCTATTCAATTTTATGAATATGGTCAAAGAAATTATGATTTTGAATTATTATTAGAAATTGCTAAAAAAGAAAAATTGATTATTACGATTGAGACAAAAAAATAATGTTGATAACAATGTAATTATCAACATTTTTTGTGCCTGAAATGGATGTCGAACTTTGCCTTCCGCATCATTCTTGCTTTTTTTCATAGTATCATTCATAATAGATAATCGTTGTCTAACTGGTGGTAGCGCCTGCTTCATTTTGTAAGTAGTTTAAACTACTTGAATTTTTCAGGGGGTTTAATCGAAAGCGGGTGATGTAAGTGAGTGATACGAAATTATTGCTTATTATAATAATTATGCTCATTTCTATTATTAGAGAAGAACATAAAAAAAGTCGCTAGCCAAAGGCATAGCGCTTGACGTAGTGTAGGCGCTATCCACTAAGTGGATAACACTTACATGATTAATATAGCATAATTTAAGTAGTTTTACAAGTTCTTAAAATGGTTTGGTTGACAAAATTCTTTTTCTTTTATAAAATATACATCGTTTTAGGAGGATTCTTATGAGTACTTTAAGGGGTAGTGAACAACCGGATTGGATAAAAGAAAGAAAGTTTAGTAGAAAAGAATTAGAAACTTTAAAAGAGATATTGCCATTTTATATTATTAATACTATGCATGAAAGTTATAGTTATCGTAGTATTCCTATAACGGAATATGGTTGGCCAGAAAATATATGGAATACTGGAGCTTTAAAAGAACAACTTTTTTATGTAGCTAATCTTACTATGAATCATAATTTGTTTGCTGTTGATCGTTTGGAAGATATGAGTGAAAAGTGTAAGCAAGCTCATTTGGATGATCAATTTTATCGATATCGTGATCAAGAGCGAATTGTTGTTTATGTTAATAGCCGAACTAATCTTGTTTTAAGTATATTTAAGCATATTCGTAATTCTCTTGCTCATGGACGATTTGTGATGTATCCAATGGGTGATGATACTATGTTTGTAATGGAAAGTGTTGATAATAGTCGTGGTAGCTTAGTTGTAAAGGCGAGAATGGTTCTTCGTGCTTCTACTTTAATGAAGTGGATGGAGATAATTAGAAAAGGACCAGAAGAAACCATGCCAAGAAAAAGGAAGAAAAAATAGAAAAGCTTTATGTTTCAATAAACATAAAGCGATCAAATCCATTAAAATCTTTTTCTATTTTGATATTAGCTTTGGGATAGATATCTAAAGCTATTTTTTTTATTTCTTCACCAAGAGTTGCTCCTATTTCAAAGATAATCATGCCATTTGGATTTAACAAATACTTAGATATTTCTAAAATTTTTTGATAAAATTCTAGGCCATTATTATTAGCAAATAAGGCTATTTGTGGTTCATACTTTGTTTCTTCGGAAGTATACTCATCAAGTTTAACATAAGGAGGGTTAGATATTAAAAAATCATATTTTCCCTCTATTTTTCCTGTTAAAATATCTTTTTGGAAAAAATGAATTTCTACTTTATTATTTTCGGCATTTTCTTTGGCAACTTTTAGGGCATCTTCACTAATATCACAAGCATCTATTTGAATATTTAGATTCTTTTTTAAAGCAATGGCAATACATCCACTTCCACAACATAAATCAATTCCGGTTTTTATATTTTTTTCTTGCAAATATTTTATTGCTTTTTCAACTAAATATTCTGTTTCAAAACGAGGAATTAAAACGTTTTTATTTACCTTAATTTTACAATTATAAAAATCTACATAACCAATTAAGTATTGAATAGGATAGCCATTTTGAGTTTGTTTTAAGGCATCTTCTAGGTTGCCTTGATAATTATCTTTTAGTGCTTGTAATTCGGCATACCCAATTTTATTCAAATGATTCACCAGCTAGTTTTAGACGTAAATCTTCTGTTTGAAGGGCTTCAATAATTGGGTCTAATTCTCCATCCATAACACGATCAAGGGTCATGGTTGAGAAGTTAATACGATGATCGGTTACTCGGTTTTGTGGGTAATTATAGGTTCTTATTTTTTCACTACGGTCTCCGGTTCCAATTTTATTTTTTCGTTCTGCGCCTAGTTCTTGTTCTTCTTTTTGTCTAATTTCATCTTGGATTTTAATTTTTAATAATTCCATAGCTCTATCTCTATTTCGTAATTGACTGCGTTCGGTTTGACAAGTTACTACGATACCAGTTGGAATATGAGTAAGTCTAACAGCAGAGTTGGCTGTATTTACCGATTGTCCCCCCGCTCCACTTGAATGATAAACATCCATTTTAATATCACTTTCTTTAATGTCAATATTAGATGTTTCTACTTCTGGCATAACTAGAACCGTTGCTGTTGAAGTATGAACTCTTCCTTGAGTTTCTGTTACCGGAACTCTTTGAACACGATGTGAACCACTTTCGTATTTTAGCTTTTTATAAACATCTTCTCCTTTAATTAATACTTCAATTTGAGAAAAACCGCCACTAGAACCTTCTACAGCATGCAATTCCTCAATTTTCCAACCGTTTTTTTCAGCATAATGGGAATACATGCGATATAAATCTCCTGCAAATATGTTGGCTTCATCGCCTCCAGCAGCTCCACGAATTTCCATAATAATATTTTTACCATCAAATTCATCCCTAGGAACTAATAAAATTTCCAATTCTTTTTTCGTTTCTTCTAATTTTTCCTTTAAATTTTCTAATTCTAAAGAAGCCATTTCCTTTAATTCTTCATCTTTCATTAAAGTTTTAGCATCTTCTATATCTTGTTCAATTTGGCGATATTCTTGATACTTTTTTACAGTAGTCTCTAAATCACTTGCTTCTTTTGATAATGTTTTTACTTTGTTATAATCACTCATGATTTCAGGATTTGTTAAATCATTTTGTAATTCATTATATTTTGCTTCAATTGCATCTAATCTTTCAAACATGAAAATGCTCCTTTCTTTCCTATTATATCAATAAATAAAGAGAAAAACAAACATTAACTGTTTGCTTCTTCATCATCTACATCAATTACGACTAAATCTTCTAAATCATCATCAGGTAAGTCATCATCAGCTTCGGCATCATAGAAGATATCATCTTCCTCTTCTTCTTCCATCATATCATTTTCGTCGTCTTCTACTTCATCATTCATGACTAAATCATCTTCTTCATCATCGACAACTACTTTAGGATTGTGAAGTTCTTTTAAATCCCAGTATCCATCTTCTAACATAATAAATCTTTTATCGGTTGTTAAAAGTTCGAAGAAATCGGCAATTTTATCTTCATATTCACTTGCGGGTAAATCGAGAGCTTCACAAACACGTTCGAAAAGTTCATTGATTTTCATTTTTTTCTTTTCTTCATTTAAAATGATGTAAGCAATATCGTCATAATTCATTGCTTCTAATTCTTCTTTTGGTATATCACTTAGTTTCATACTAATCTCCTTCATTCGTAAACATTATATGACTTAATTTACCTAATGTTACATAAGTCCTTGTAATTGTAATATAGGTTTATCAGTTTGTCAATTCTTAATTTACATTTTTTCAGGAATATTTATACCTAAAATATTTAATAATTGTTGATTATTGTCGAAAATGAGTTTTGTTAGAGCTAACCATGAAGAACGGATAGCTTCATTTTTTTCCGTTAATACCTTGTTTTCAGCATAAAAATTGTTGTATAAATTAGTTATTTTATATAAATATTCACAAATTTCATTTAAAGAATAATTTTCAAAACTTCTTTTAATAATTCGTTTTAAATCTAGCATGGCAATTAAGATTTTTCTTTCATTTTCTGTTGTTAATGTTTGAATTTTAGCAAATTCAATGTTTGCTTCTTTGGCTTTTTTAAGTAATGAATTCATTCTTACACAAGAATATAGCAAATAAGTTCCTGTTTTACCATTTAAATCAGTAAATTTGTCGATATCAAAGTTGTAGTCAGTAGTTCTAAATGGTAATAAGTCAGCGTATTTAATGGCTGCTACTGCGATTTGGCGAGCAATTTCGCGTCTATTTTCTTTAATACTTTCCATGATTCTTGCCTCACATACATCTGTTACATTATCAAGTAAATCAGATAGGGGCATTACTCCACCATCTCTTGTTTTAAAAGGTTTCCCATCGGGACCATTCATGGTTCCAAATCCATTAAAAATTAATTTTGTTTTATCATCTATCATTCCACTTTTGATGCATGCTCGGAATACTTGGGTGAAATGAAGTTCTTGGCGTTTGTCGACAATATACCAAATTTCGTCTAGTTTGTATTTATGAGTACGTTCCCAAATCGCAGCTAAATCTGTTGCTTCATAAGAGACGGCTCCATTGCTTTTTACTAAAATTAAAGGAGGTATTTCTTTTTTGTCTGTTTCTTCTTTGACATCAATTACTTGAGCTCCTTCACTTTCAGTAATTATATTTTTAGCATATAAAAATTTGAATAATTCATCCATGTAGGCAAAGTTATCAGATTCACCTTCCCATAAATCAAAATCAACATTTAAATCTTTATATAATCTTTTTACTTCATTTAAACTTACTTCAACAATTTTTTTCCATAGTGCATAATATCCTTTGTGCTTGTTTTGAAGTTCGGCATTGATTTGACGAGACATATCCATAATACTCTCATTTTCTTTCGCTTTGGTTGTTGCCGTTGGATAAAGTTCTAATAAATCTTCATTCGTTAATTGAAAATCGACATCTTCCCCATTGTAATCATCTTTAAAATAAGCAAGATTAGGATATCTTGTTTTGATTTCTAGAATAACCATTCCCATTGGTCTACCCCAATCACCTAAGTGGATATCACTAATCGTGTTACATCCAACGGCTTTACATAGATTATTTAAGGCTTGACCGATATTAGCGCTTCTTAGGTGGCCAACATGAAGTACTTTAGCAACATTTGGACCACCATAATCTAAAAAGATTGTCTTATTAATCCCTAAATGATAATTTGATGAAATATCTTCTAGAGAATGATTGGCAAAGGCAATTAAACACTCATCACTTAAAGAAATGTTGATAAATCCAGGGTTTGCAACACTTATTTGTTTGAATTCTGAGAAATTTTTAATTTTATCAACGATATTTTGGGCAATTTTCATGGGATTATCATGATAGATTTTAGCAAGAGCCATGGCCCCATTGTATTGGTAGTCACCAAGATCAGGACGATTAGAGGGATTAAGCACTACTTCTTCTACTTCATAACCAATTTCATGCATTTTATTTTTGATTTTGTTTTCTAGTTCTTCTATTTTATGATTCATGTTCTTCACTCATTTCTATTTCTATTTTTAAAGGCTTTTCTTGACTTTCCAAAAGATAACTAATGATAATCTTGTTACTATCATGAATAAAAGTATGACTATTTAAGGGAATCAACCATGTTTTTTCTAGTTCTTTTACTGTTAATATTGCCTTTTCGGGATTAATTTCTAAAATGCTTTCTAAGTTTTCTTTGATTAATGTTTGATTTTGTAAGTCAATTATAAAAGAATCATTTTCATTTTCATATCTTAAAATATCATTTTCTAACGAGCCAATTAGATTTTCTTTGAATAATAAGATATTATCTTCATATGTATTAATTATTAATTCTTTATTCATAGATATCACCAATCACGAATTTATTATACTAAAATTCTTTTTAAAATACAATAAAACCACTAGGATTTTCGTATCGTATTATCTAGTGGTTGTGCTTGCTCTAATAAAAAGCGTTTTATTTCTTCTTTGTTATAGGGATCAATTCCCTTGGATATAAGAGATAATAATAAGATATCTTCTTCACTTCCATCTAATTTTAAATTATCTAGGTAAGCCATGAGGGTTGGATCTATTTTTCCTTTTTCTATTTTTCTTTCTATAGAAATCAAGGGAATAAATAATTTTTTAGCAGTTTCTTCATCAAAATTTGGGCTGAAAAAAATTTTTTTAATAATATTACTTAATTTTTCTTTTATTTCTTGTTGATAACTTATTGCATCCTTGGCTTTTAATTTTAATCTTAAGGCTTCATATACTTCGTTTAATTCTGTTTGTTTTCTTTCGTAAGCAGCGATTAACTCTTCTTCGGTGTAATTTTGGGGAAGTCCTAAATAATTTAAATTCTTTTCAAAATTCATTTTTAACATCTACCTTTTGTTCATCGTATCAAAAAATAGGGTACTTGTCAATTTTTTATTTATAACTTGTTAATCCTTTTTTAAAATGTCACCATATCATTAGTTAAAATGTCACCAAACATATGTAGTATAATATATCTCTG
>CALVQH010000026.1 GCA_944358115.1 uncultured Bacilli bacterium | reverse complement strand
TTGATTTAGTAAGTAAAATGGTATACAATAAAAGTGACAAGAAATTAATAAGGTGGGGTAAATTGATGATATCTGAAAATATGAAGCAAATGAAGCAAATGGGAAAGGATGATGAAGCAATGGAGCAATCAATCGCTTATGTTCAAGAATTCTTAAAAGAAAATGGCACGACATGGCAAGATAAACTGACTTATGAAAAAAATAAAGGTCGGGATGAAGGGCTAGTTGAAGGGCATGCTGAAGGTCTAATTGAAGGCCGTGCAGAAGGACTAGTTGAAGGTCGTGCTGAAACTGCTAGAAACCTTTTACAAATGAATTTATCTATTGAAGATATTGCAAAAGCAACTGGCTTAAGCAAAATAGAAATTGAAGCATTAAAATAGTGCTTCTTTTTTATTAAGTTAAACCATAATCCGACAATTTTCTTTTTTAAAATATGATAGATTATAGTTAGTGATCTTTTATGGATAATGAAACAATTTATAACGAAATAGGAAAATTAATCAAAAAAGAGCGGAAAAAAATAGGAATGACGCAAGAACAGTTAGCAATCAAAACCAATTATTCTTTATCTTTTATCGCTAATATTGAATCGAATACTTATCAATCTTTTTCCTTACATACCCTATATAATATTGCTAATGCCCTAAATATTTCAATCCATGATTTAATTCCTAGTAAAGATACCTGGCAAGAAAAAAGTTATCAACTAATTTGTAATAATTGCAAATTTAATGTGGATATCCCAAAAGAAATAGGAAAATATATCGAAAATGAATTTAGTGAAAAAGAAAGATTTACTTGTCCTATATGTAAAAGAAAAAAAGTAGAATTAAAAAGTGAAAAAAAACAATGTTAACCAACATTATTTTTTTAATTGTAAAACACTCTTAATAAATGGCATAATCTCTCCATCTAATACTTTTTCCGGATCATTAGATTCATATTTAGAGCGATGATCTTTTACTAATTTATAAGGCTCTAAAATATAACTTCTAATTTGACTACCAAAATCAATACTACTAACATCTCCATTTACTTCTTTTTTCATTTCTTCTTGTTTTGCTAACTCTTTTTGATAAAGTTTATTCTTTAAAAGTTCCATCGCTATTTCTTTATTGCGAAGTTGACTCCGTTCTGTCTGACAGGTAACAACTGTTTTTGTTGGTAAATGGGTAATTCTAACTGCTGAATTACTTGTATTAACCGATTGTCCCCCTGCTCCACTTGAATGGTATACATCAATCTTTAAATCCTCATCTTTAATTTCAATATCAATATTAGTATCAAATTCTGGTGTAACACTAACCGAAGCAAAAGAAGTATGTCTTCTCTTGTTGGCATCAAAAGGGCTAATTCGTACCAATCTGTGAACTCCTGCTTCTACTTTTAAGTATCCATAAGCATATTCACCTGTAATATGTAACGTAACACTTTTAATACCCGCTTCTTCTCCTTCTTGATAATCAATTACTTGATAAGAATAATCATTTTTCTCTAAAAAACGTTCATACATTCGAAGAAGCATACTAGCCCAATCACAAGACTCTGTTCCTCCTGCTCCCGGATGAATTTCCAAATAGCAAGAAAAAGCATCATACTCTCCATTTAATAAAGTATCAATTTCTAAATTCTCTACTTCTTTTTCAATATTAGTAACATCCGTTTCTTTAATTTCTTCTCCTAATGTAAGTAACTCTAAAAGAATTTCTATCTGATCCAATAAATCATGATAAGTTTTTAATTTTTTATTAACACTTTTTAATTGTTGATAAGTCTTGTTCGCATGACTAACACCTTCCCAAAAATCACTTCGATTCACCTTTGTTTCTAATTCTTTCTTTTCTTGTTCTAATAAAGGAACGTCAAAGTGACCTCCCAAGTTCTAATACTTTTTCTTCTAAGTTTTTTAATTTTGTTTCTAATTCTTTTTGATCCATAATCTAGCTCCTCCCTCTAAAAAAATCTAAATTTCTCTTTTGATTTTCTTCTAACATTTGTGTAAACAATTGTTGAAATCTTTCTTCTTCTAAAGAAGCATAAATAAAGCGAAATAAAGTATATAAAGCCTGCTCTTGTTTTTCTCTAGAAACATGATTTTTCGCATAATGAATAATATAGTTATATAAATCAAGTAACAAATGAAGATTATTTGGATTAAGATCATATTGTTCCTTTAGCGATTGATAAAATGGAGGATCCACTTTTTCTAGCATATTCAAAATATTAGTAATGGCATCCGGGATTTGTTTTAATTTTAAGAAAAATTCTTCTGAACTACTAACAGAAAGCAAACTAATATCACTATCATAAAAATGAATATTTTCTAAACTTGTTTCAAATGGTGTCATTAAAGAATGGGTAAAATAATGATGCTCTAAATTATTATCCCAAGTAGGATCCGCTAGAAAAAGGCCATCAATATCATATTTAGGATCAGTTAATCTGACTAACAATCTAGAATGCTTGGCAACATGACTACCTTTAGCAAGTAAAGAAGTATAATAATCCTGATTACCAAGTCCAACATATAATAATTGTTTATCTAAATATTCTTGTTCTAAAGGAGTTAGTTTCTTCTTATCTTTATAATATTCTACCTGAATATTATAGGAACGAATACCTACTTTATCTAATAAAGTAACCATAAGTTCACTAATACCATAACAGACATAAAAATTATTAAATAAAATATATTCTAATTCTCTTGCTTCCCGTCTATTTTCTTCATTTTCTAAATAAGTTTTAAAATGGGTAACAATCTCATATACACCCAAATATTTTTCATAAGAACTAAGAGCAGATTCTTTTAAATCTTTAATCATGAGTTCTAAAAGAAAGTCCATTTTTATATACTGCTCTAAATCAATAATTTGCATAAAAGATATATTTTCATGACGAACTAATAATTGTTGAAAATCTTTTAAATAAAATGATAAATCATCATACTGCTGCAAACAAAAATGAATTTGCTTGCCACTTAAAGATTGAATCACCTGAGTAATATCAGCATAATCATCATAATAAAAGTGCATAGTAACACCATTAGCTACATATTTCTTTAAATAATCTAATTCTTGATCTTCTAGTTTCGCATAAAAAGTAAATTCTTGATTTGTTAGTAAATTCTCAATTGAATATTTTTGTACAACCATCCGTTTAAAAAAGGGAATCGTTTCCATTTCTCGAGTTGAATATTCTCCTTCAACTCCTTGGGTATCAATTGAAAGAAGAGATTCATTGGTATTTAAAATATCAAATACTTCCCTAGTTAAAACATAAGGATCTTCCTTACTCCCTAATTGAATGAACGAAAGATGCAAATTATCTTTAAGCGCATCAATTACTTCTTTAGTAATAAGAGAAGAAGAAAGGATTTTTAATTTAGAATAAGGATAATTACGTACCAAAAAAGAAACATCATCTCCATGATAATTACTTGGGATAGAAATAATATTTTTTTCTTGATCATATGATATTTCTTGTATATCTGGATCTATACAAATACTTAACTTGTTATGAACCTGAAAATGACCCGACATATCCTCACCCGCTTACCTTTCCATTATAAAAGAAAAAGGAAGAAAAATCAATTGCTTCCTATTTATACTTGAATACCTATTTAATAAATCTTTAGCACTATATAATAATTATACGGATTGATTTACTATCCCTCGAATCATAATCTACTGCAATTGCATATAAATCAAGAACTTATCTGTATAATACCCTTTCAGATGGCTTATATCTTTAATTCTAGCAAGTAATTATTGACTTTTCATCTAACTCTTTCATCAAAAATATTTTGTTTAATTTGCTGTTGTGATAACTACACAGTTTCCCCTTCAAGTTTTACATCTATCTTTGTTTTACCATCTTCTAATTAACATATAACTATATTATTTTCTTCATTCATTAAACCCTCCATTTAAAAGGAAAAGGCGCGAGCAAATTAAATCCTTGTTCACACCTTAATCTATTATTTTCCACAACAATTCTTGTACTTTTTTCCACTTCCACAAGGACATGGATCATTTCTACCAATTTTATTTACTCTTTTTGGTGTTGCCTTTTCTTTTTCTTTTCCGTCATTTGCTTTTCCATCTAATGTCTGTTTTCTGGTAACATTTTGTCTAATCTCAGCATTTAAAAGGAAAGTAGCAATTTGGTTATCAATTCTTGTTAGCAAATCTTCAAATAGTTCAAAGCCTTCCATTGTATAAGCTTGAACTGGATTTACTTGCCCATAACCACGCAAACCAATACCTTCTTTTAGGTGTTCCATTGCACTCATATGATCTACCCAATTAGAATCAATGACACGTAAACTAATTGCTTTCTCAAAATCATTACTAACCGGAACATCTTTAATCTTTTCTTCATAATCTTTAATTACTAAATCAGTAATATATTTTTCTGTTTCTTCATCACTTAAATCTTTGATATCTACAAATTTCAAATTATTCTTCTTTAAATAATTATTATTAACATATTCCGTAATATCATCTTTATCTGCTTCTGTAAGATATCCTTCTGGTTCAATATGCCCAGCACAAACATCATGAATAACATTTTTAAATGTTTCTATAACACGATCATGAATAGAATCCATATCTAGAATTTCATTACGTCTAGCATAAATAATCTCTCTTTGTTCATTTAAAACATTGTCATAATCAAGCAAACTCTTACGAATATCATAGTTGTTGCCTTCAACCTTTTTCTGCGCAGATTCAATGGAACGTGTTAAGGCCTTACTTCGTATCGCTTGATCACCTACTCCCATCGATTCAAGCATATTTTTAATTCGATCGGTACCAAATCTTCTCATTAAGTCATCTTCAAAAGAAACAAAGAATTGACTCATACCAGGATCTCCTTGACGACCAGCACGACCACGTAATTGGTTATCAATACGACGAGATTCATGCCGCTCTGTACCAATAACACAAAGACCACCGAGTTCTCTTACACCTTCTCCAAGTTTAATATCGGTACCACGACCAGCCATATTAGTAGCAAGCGTAATTGCATTTTTTTCACCAGCTTTAGCAATAATCTCTGCTTCACGCTCATGATTTTTAGCATTTAATACTTCATGCTTTAATCCTGCTTTTTTAAGTAAACTACTTAAAAGTTCATTGGCTTCTACACTAATCGTACCAATTAAAATTGGTCTACCTGTTGCATGAATTTCTTTAACAGTATTAATAATAGCTTTATATTTAGCTTTCTGTGTAGCATAAACTAAGTCTGCCAAATCCTCACGTATAACCGGCTTATTAGTAGGAATTTGAATTACATACATATTATAAATACTTCTAAATTCTTCTTCTTCTGTTTTTGCCGTACCAGTCATACCAGAAAGCTTATTATACATTCTAAACAAGTTTTGGAACGTAATCGTAGCCATAGTTTTAGTCTCAGTATTAATCGTAACGCCTTCTTTTGCTTCAATTGCTTGATGAAGTCCTTCGCTAAACTGTCTACCTTGCATTAAACGACCCGTAAATTGATCAACAATAATTACTTTATCATCTTGTACAACATAATCTACATCTTTTTTAAATCCATAATTTGCTTTTAAAGCTTGTGTTAAATGATGAACTAATGCTGTATTATCAAGATCATATAGATTCTTTAAATTGAATATTTTCTCAATTTTCTTACTACCATCTTCCGTTAAAGAAACACTTCTTGTTTTAGCATCAACAACAAAATCTTCCGTTTCTTTTAATTTCTTAACAGCTCGGTCAGCATCAATATATAAATTATTAGATTGCATTCTTCCTCCGGAAATAATAAGAGGAGTTCTTGCTTCATCAATTAAAATTGAATCTACTTCATCGACAATACAATAATTTAAAGGACGTTGTACTCGTTTGTCTGCTTGAACAACCATATTATCACGAAGATAATCAAAACCAATTTCATTATTTGTTGAATAAGTAACATCAGCTTGATAAGCTTCTTGCTTTTCTTTAGCACTTAATTCTCTTAAATTAAGACCAACAGTTAAACCTAAAAAGCGATAAATATTACCCATCCATTCAGAGTCACGTTTGGCAAGGAATTCATTTACTGTAACAACATGCACTCCCTTACCAGTTAGTGCATTTAAATAAGTTGGCATCGTCTCAGTTAAAGTTTTGCCTTCACCAGTCTTCATCTCCGCAATATTACCAAAATGAAGAGCTAAACCGCCAAGAATTTGCACATAATAAGGCTTCTCACCAATAACACGATAAGCTGCCTCTCTAGCTGTAGCAAAAGCAGGAACAATTAATTCATCAAGCTCTTTTCCTTCTTCAAGTTCTTTTTTAAATTCCTGTGTTTTTGCTTTTAACTCATCATCACTTAACTTAGAATATTCTTCATCAAGTGCCACAATTTCATCAGCAATTTTTTCAAATCTTTTTAATTCTTTATATTCTGTATCAAATAGTTTTCTTAAAAAACTCATAATATCCACCTTCCATAACCAAGATTATAACACATTTAAATAGGATAATCCACGTTAATTAAAAAAATTAGTCTCAAAAAAAGAAAAACTCTATCAAAATTGATAAAGCCTCTCTTTTCAAAAATTAAATTATTTCTATTTTACATTGATAATTCCATAATTTCCATCACGTCTTTTATACATAACAGAAACACATTCTTCATCAACATTCTTAAATACAAAGAAATCATGATTTAAAAGCTCCATTTGTAAAATAGCTTCTTCCTCATCCATTGGTTTTGTATCAATATTTTTTCTTTTAACGATTTTTAATTCTTCTTCTTCCTCATCATCTTCTTCTAAAACCGGAATATCAAATTGAATAATGTTCTTATACTTATCATTTAATCTTGTTTTGTTTTTTCTAATCTGTCTTTCAAGTTTATCAATAACCAAATCAATCGCTGCATATAAATCATCATGCTTTTCTTCTGCTCTTAACGTAAATTTACTAGTAGGAACAGTAACTTCTATCGTTTGTTCATTATTCTTTACACGAATAATAACACTAGCTTTAATATTTTTAGCATTCTCAAAATATTTATTAAGGCGTTCCATCTTTTCAGTAATATAATCCTTAATAGCTTTTGTAACTGCAATCTTATCTCCCCTAATATTTAATTCCATAATTCCACCTAACTTTCTAACCTAATTATATCACGTTAGAAAGAAAAAAACTACTAAATTAAATAGTAGTTAATTCTTTTTCGCATACATCAACTGCTTGTAAGCCTTTAGAAGTCTCAATTAATTTAAAACTAACGATAGCTCCCTCTTTTAAAGTTTTGTAGCCTTCTTTAATTATTGCTGAATAATGAACAAAGATATCTTCAAGATCTTCATACTCTATAAAGCCATAACCTTTTTCGTTATTAAACCACTTAACTTTACCGATCATATCACACCTCACCTTCCTACCTCGTACTAAACATACCACACAAGGAAGTTTAAATTCAAGAAAAACCGTTCGACAAATTTCGCAATAGCTGCTGTACCTTGAGTTATAAACCACTCCAAAGATAACACAATTAAATTAGAATTGAAATAGTTAATATCGAAAGATTAAAAATTAGGTCTCAAAAACATTCATATTTCACAAAATAAATAAAATGAAAAGATTAAAACGTCTATTTAATTACTTTAAGCAAACAATATTTTTTTATCAATCATCTTGAGTTATACTTAAACTCGTAGTGAGGTAGTAATTAATGAAAGAAAAGTTTGTAAATTCATCTATTAATTTCATTAGTAAATATCAAGAATGCGATGATTTAAAAATCAAAAAATTAAAGTATGGACTAGAGGGAATATACAGCTTAGTAGTTAAGACTTTTGTAATTTTAATCATTGCACTATTAACTAAAACTATAACCGAAACAGCCCTACTGATTTTATTTTATGCTGGAATTAGAACATTTAGTTTTGGAATGCATGCCAAAAGTAATTTAGCCTGTTGGATTACAAGCATTTTAACATATAACGGATTACCCTTTTTAATTGTAAATTTCAGAATACCAGAATTAATAGGTTATATAATACTAGGAAGTGCTCTTATCTCTATGATTCTTTGGGCACCAGCAGATACTCCCAAAAAACCATTAATAAGAAAAAAACAACGACAAAAATGCAAAATACTATCCATTTTAGTAGTATTATTATATACTCTAATATTTACATATAGCAACAATCATATTATAAACGATGCAATCATCTATGCTCTTCTAATGCAAATAGTCTTTATTAATCCGTTAACATACAAATTAACACATACGCAATTTAATAATTATAAATATTATAAAAAGCATTAATTGTGGTTTAAATTTTATAATAGATTTAAACAAAATATAGTAGTAAAGGAGGTAAGAAAAGTGTTAGAACTATTAGCAAATTTATTAAGTGGGGTTGCAACAGCATCAACTGTTACCCCATACACTTATTGGTTTATCTTCGATGAACCAGAATGTCCAGAAGAATTAATATAATATAAAAAACTGTTGAATGATTAAAAAATTCAGCAGTTTTTTACGGTCTTTACTATTTATTCTTTTTAGCAATTAGTTTACTAACAAATAAATTATTAACTATTTTAACTGTTAAGCCAACTTCTTTATTACGCAAAGCAGAAAATAAACCTAAACCGCCTTTAGTCCTTTTAGTAGAATAATTTAATGTACCTAAATCATCTAAATTAATATTATCTAAAAAAGTATTCTTAATTTCTATAATTATGTCATGATCCTGTTCATACAAATCAACAATTAATAACTTTTCAACACTTTTAAAACTAGCCTCTAAAGCATTATCTAAAGAAACAATCATTTTTTCAACTAAAACATTATATCTTCTAGGAGTTAATACTTCAAAAATATCATAATCGATTTGATTATCAATTTTAATATCTAAATCATTTAAATAGGAATAAATTTTCTGATATAAAACGCCATTTAATCCATAAGGAATATCCTTTATATGATTAGAAAAATCAACATTTGAATTAAACTCAAGAATCAAATCATCTATTAATAAACGTGCTTTTTTATTAGAAACAGATTTTATACTTAACAATTTTGCCAACAAATTATGTTTAAAAATACGATTCTCATCATCAACCTGCATGTAAAATTTATTATTTTCTTTTAAAACATTAGTAAACTTGATTGTTTCTACAGAATTTATTTTATACTGAATTAAAAATACAAAATTCATTAAAATTAAAATAATAAGAAAAGCCAGCACTAAACTAATACTTAAATGATTTATATTTGCAAATAAGGTATACCCCATTAAAAAAACAAAAAGAGTAAACAAGGTTAAAATAAAATCTGGAAAGTGAATTTTATTTAAAATATGTAATATAGCATTAGTAATTTTTTTCATTTTTTTACTTTTTCCAATAACTATCATACATATAAATACAAAGATTGTCATAATCTCAGCTAACCAATGATAACTAAAATCCAATTTAAAAGCAAAAATGATAAAAGAAATTATTAGCATTGCAATTAAATCTAAACACATCCCATAAAACCAAACAATAATCAAATAAAAAAACAATTTTTTAAATGGCATAGGATTCAAAATATAAAAGAAAAATGGATAAAATAGAAAATAAGCAAAACTACCAATGAAATTATAATCCAAAAATTTAATAACAGAAAAACTAAAAACAATAATTATAAAGGCAAAAACATTTTTTATATTAAACTTAAAAGATACATCGCAAGATTTACAATAAACATATGAAACACCTAAAGTAGATAAAAAAGAGCTTAAGAACACCACAAGGTAATTATTCATTTTCCATCAATTTCCTATTCATTTTAGATAATAAATAAACTTTCTCACCTGTATCTAATATAAAATAACCTTCTTTATAATTTTTAACTTCTACTCTATTCTTATTCACAATACAAGATCTATGACATTGAACAAAACGGTCATCTAGTAAAGAAAGCATATCTTTAATAGGCATAGAAACTTTATACTTATTATTTGGAGTAACAATTACTAATTTTCTTTCTTCTGTATCTCTATAGATATACAAAATATTTCTATAGTAAATATTGAGCTCTACGTTATTCGCATCATATTTAAACATTTTATTATCAAAGTTTCTTTTCAAGATTTCTTTAATATCCTTTTTAAATCTTTTATCAAAATCATGAAATTTCTCAATAAAATCAAAAACTTCATAAATACTTCTATGTGTACTTTCAAACATTTTATCATGATTAGTAATAAAAATAATTTCACTTTCCCAATCTACTTCTCTAATAAGTTTAGCAATCGTAATACCACTTACTTTATTCGCTAACTCAATATCCAATACATAAATCTTGTGTTCATCAACATTTTGTATTTCTGCCTTAAGTCCATTCGTAATTTTAGAGAAACTGAGAATTTTAGCATCTTCGACTACTTCATGAATTAATGCCTTGACTCGTTCTATTTCTTTTTCGTCGTCATCAACTACTACAAACTTTATCATTTTCCATCACTCCACACCAGATAACACATAAAAGGCATGTTTTATCATGCCAGTTTACTTACAGTAATTATATTATAAATTGCGAATAATGTCAAAAAAAATATGATGTTAAGCATCACATTTTTTTACTTTCAGTAAACTATCTGTTATGTAATTTGTATAATTATCGATGTAATATAAAGGAATTTTATTTGACTGAAATTTTGGAATATCTGAGTATGTTCCAAAAAGCACAACATACTCTAAATAATAGTCTTTCAAATACTCAATTAACTTAAGAATATCTGAAACATAACTAAGATCTAAAATAAGTGGTTGTTTTAAATAAAACACAATATAATCCTGAAAAATTCCAATATAAGTATAACCTTCACAAAATAATTCTTGAATATCCATAAAAACAACTTTAATAAACCCAAGTTCACTAAAAATACTTTCTAAATAAAATAAATCACTAGCTCGAAAAAAAACATCTTTAACAACACATATAGTATCTCCAAAAAGTTTACTCTTCACTTTTTCTTTCTTTAAAATCGCAAGAAAACTTTCCATAAATTTTGTCCGATCAACCACTAACCCTTTTTGAATACAATCTAACCTTTTATGAATAACTTGATGATGATTTACAATATGAATGTAATCATCGCAAAAATAAACGATAAGATCTTTCAAATTCATCACCCTTTTGCTGCATACTTTCTTCTAGTTGCTTCTCCTCCCTTAATATGCCTATTTTTATTATGCACCAAAAATATATTTTTAATCTCTAAATAAAGTTCATAATCTACTCTTTTAAGTATTTCTGTCATATGGCGATGTAACACACTTTTTGACAATCCTAAATCTTTTGCCGCTTCCCGAATCGTCTTATCAGTAGCAATAATATAGTTTGCCTCTCTTATCACTATATGTTCCAAGAAAAAAGCCACCCCTTTTAATCTTATGTTAATAGGCAGCTTTTCATACTAATTAAGTGCAGTTACATCCATTTCGTAAAACTCTTCTGGATTAATTAAAGTTCCGTTATAATACACTTCAAAGAGTAAATTAGAAGTAGAATCTGTAATATTATTTTCACCACTTGTACCAATCAAATCTCCTTGATTAAGTACTTCACCAACTTTTACGCTTACTTCACCTAAACTGTAATAAATAGTTCTTAAATTAGCATTGTGTTCAATCTCAACCACATTTCCTAAAATATCATCTTCTTTAATATTAAGAACAGTTCCTGATAATACAGCAACACAATCAAATACTTCTGGTGCTTGATATAAAACACCGGTATTCTTCATATAAGTATTTGCAAAATAAATTAGTGATTTTTGTTGTTCTTCTTCCGTAGCGTCTACTTCATAAAAATAAGTTGCTATTTTTACATCACTACTTGTATAAGGACGAACAATTTTCTCTTCATTCTGAACTTCTCCTACCACAGGTGTACTAACATCTTTTAAAACATCAACCGAATAAAGATAACTCGGATTTACCTGCATTAAACTACTAACTAAACTAACTGCTCCAAAAATAACAATGAGCACAATCACATACAACGTTGGTAACACATACCCTTTTAATTTTCTCTGTTTCAAACCTTAATCACCTTTCCTACTATTAAAGTGATCAAATAAATAATTTTTATACTAAATTTTAACAATTTCTGTATTTTGATAATAATGTTTTAATATCTCTTGATAAGTATAGCCTTCTTTTGCCATTCCAAGTGCCCCATATTGACTCATACCAACTCCATGACCAAAACCTAAAGTTTCAATCGAAATCGTATCACCATTTTGAGTAATTGTAAAATCAGCTGATTTTAAATTTAACTTTTGAAAGACTTGAATTCCGGTAAAAGTAACACCATTAATCGTAATTTCTCTTACATAATGATTATCCGCTCTAACTAAATTAGTAACATTAATAGCATCACATGAAATACCAAGCTTACTACAAAAAGTATTTTTATCTAGTGTATAAGTAGAAGAATAAGCCTGATAAGATTGATCCCAAGGAGAAGCAACACTCACTAAATAATCACGATCTTCATGAAAAACCGTAGAAGCATCATCGGTATACCCATTAGAAATAGCAAAATAATAAGTAATCGCTAAATCTCCATCATAAGTAAGTACTTCCCCTGCTGTCGCATCTACGGCCTCACGCACCCGATTATAATAATAATCAAAATCATCTCCCCATTTTTCTTGCATTTGCTCTTTGGTAAGATATACTTGATCACTAATCGTTGTACTAAGCACATAATTTTCATTCACATTCATTTTATATAACGCATAACTTCGAGTCGCAACTGCCTGGGCCTTTAACGCTTCCATATTAAAAGAGGCAGGCATTTCTCCAGCTACCACCCCAATTACATAATCTTCAAGATCCATGGTAAAAGCATCACTTTTATCTTGATTATAACTAAGGGAAACTTGAATTGTTTCCTCTTCCTCTCCCTCACCAATAGGAATTTCCAAAGAAATAGATTCTTCTGCTTCTGTTTTTAATACTGGCTTTTCTTCATCTGTCTCAGTAAAAATAGCTATAGGAATTAATAATAAAACTACGAAAACGAGTACTTTATTCATAAACAAGCTCCTTCTGTCTAATTATATGAAGGGCTAAAATAAATTATTTATGCAAAAGAAGAAAAGAAAGTGAAAAAGGATTGTAAAAGACCCAGAATTTAAGGTATAATAAATATAAGATAAAGAGGGATTTACATGAAACAATTATTAAGAAACATGGTTGTAGATAACAAACGCATTTTGCTTAGATGTGACTTTAATGTACCAATGGTTGGTACCAACATCACTGATGAATCAAAAATCGTTAAAAGCTTAGAAACAATAAATTACTTATTAAGTAAAAATTGTAAGATTATTATTTTAAGTCACCTAGGAAGAGTAAAAACAGAAGAGGATAAAAAAAATTATTCACTATTACCGGTTAAATCAGCCTTAGAAAGATTATTAAATAGACCTGTTTTATTTGCAACGGACATTCTTTCCGAAGAAACTAAAAATATGGCTCTTAATTTAAAAAGTGGGGAAATTCTATTACTTGAAAATACCCGTTTTTTAGATGTACCAAATAAATGGGAAAGCACTTTAAATGAAGAAGTAGCACAACATTTAGCAAGTCTTGGGGAAATCTTTGTCTTTGATGCTTTTGCGGTTGCCCATAGAAACCATACCACGGTTGTAGGAATACCCAAATACTTGCCAAGTTGTTTAGGCTTTTTAGTTGAAAAAGAGCAAGCCATGTTAGATAAACTCATCATGAATCCCAAACGACCATTTACTGTTATTATGGGTGGTGCCAAGGTGGATGATAAACTAAAAATTATTCATTCACTCCTTCCTAAATGTGAACACTTACTAGTAAGTGGGGGAATTGCAAATTCTTTCTTAAGTGCCCTAGGCCTAAATGTCGGATCATCTCTAAAAACAGAAGACCAAGCTGTAATTAGCGAACTTAAAAAATTAATGCTTGCTTATAAAGAAAAATTTGCTTTTCCTCTAGATGCAATTGTAACTACAACTTATAGTGATACCCCTAGAATGACTTATATCAATAAAATAGATACCAATGATGTAATTAAAGATATTGGGGTAAAAACAATTGAAAAATATGGCAAAATTTTAAAGGAAAGCGAAACCATTTTCATGAACGGAACCATGGGAATTTATGAAGAAAAGGCATTTGCCAATGGAACAACCGAAATACTAAATATTTTAAAAGAAAAAAAAGACCAAGTAGTAATTGGCGGAGGAGATACCGTTGGTGCCGTAAATACCCTAGGATTTAAAAATATTTTCCCTAATATATCAAGTGGAGGAGGAGCAACGCTGGAATACATTGCTAGTGGCTCTTTACCAGGAATAGATGCAATAAGAGAGGAAGACGACATTGAAGTACTTGATTTGTAATTTAAAAGCCAATAAAACATATGAAGAAATATTAGAATACAAAAATGCTTTAGAAAACAAAAAACTAGAAAAAATAAACTTTATTTTAGCTCCTAGTTCTATCTATTTGTCTTTATTTAAACCATGTAGTTTCCCTTTATGTGTGCAAGACATTTCTTTAAACGAAAAATTAAATTTAACTGGCGATATTAGAATAGAACAACTAAAAAGTTTAAATGTAAATTATGCTATTATTGGTCACTATGAAAGAAGAAAGTATTATAAGGAAACAGAATATGAAATTTTAGAAAAAATAAAAAATACCTTAGAAAATGATATAAATGTTATTTATTGTATTGGTGAATCATTTGAAGAAATGAATAGAAGAGTAGAATATCAAGTACTAGAACGCCAAATAGCTCGTATATTTAACAAACTAAGCCTAGAAGAAATGAAGCATATCATAATCGCTTATGAACCAACTTATTTAATTGGCAAAGATACAACTTATGACATTCTCAAAATAAGATCAATGATTATCTTTATTAAAAAAATTATTCAAGACTACTATCATATTAATATGCCTGTCGTTTTTGGTGGAAGTGTAAATACAGACAATATAGAGAATTTAAGTAAGCTAAAAGAAATCGATGGCTTCATCATTTGTTCTGCTATTTTAAACCCCGAAAACATAGACAAAATAATTGAAAAAATGACAACTCCGTAACAGTTGTTATTTTTTTCGACAGCAATCGACAAAAGTTTACATAACTAGACAAAAGATTTACTAGTATAATGTCAACTTATGTGATATAATGATCTTGCGTGTAGTAAATAATAACTAATTGAAGGAGAACAAAAATGGAAAACGTAACAAGAGTTTTAGTTGTAGATGACAATGAAAACATCACATCTAAAATCGAAAAACAATTTAGTAGTCACGCAGTAATCAAAGTAGTAAAAGTAATTAATAATGGAAAAGATGCACTCGATTACATTATTAATCACAAAAATGAGTATGATATTATTTGTATGGATATCATCTTACCAGAACTAGATGGCCTAACCATTCTAGAGAGAATGAAACAAGAAAACATCAAGAAAAAAGTAATTGTGTTAACCAGTTATAAAAAAGAATACACAATTAACATGACAAACAATTATGGAGTTAGCTATTACATGTTAAAGCCATTTAGTATGCTAGCCCTAGAAACCAGAATTATTGAACTTGCTAAAAGAGAAAATTTGAAAACTGTAGAACTAAATGAAAGTGAAAGACAATTACATGTAGCAATTAGTAAAATACTACACCAATTAGGGATACCTTCCCACATTAAAGGATATAACTATATAAGAGAAAGTGTATTCTTATTTTATAAAAATAGCGATAACTATGGTGGAATAACCAAAGAAATCTATCCTGAAGTAGCTCTTCGTTTCTCAACAACCGCATCACGAGTTGAAAGAGCGATTCGTCATGCAATCGAAGTAAGTTGGAATAGGGGAGATTACGATTTAATGGAAGAAATATTTGGAAATAGTGTAGCTTTTGAAAGAGCTAAGCCAACCAATTCTGAATTTATTGCCACAATTGCAGATCGCCTACGTTATGATAAAAAATTATTACAAGTATAAGGAACGCGGTTCCTTTTTTTAGTGAAAATTTGTTTTTTTTGTAAAATTATGTTATGATAAATGTCGAAAAGGTGAAATGAATGAGAAAAATTTTAACAGTTATTTTAGATGGATTTGGTTACCGCGAAGAAGAATATGGAAATGCAATTAAACTTGCCGATACCAAAAACTTTGATAAATTATGGAGCACTTATCCCCATACCACTCTTTATGCTTCTGAAGAATATGTAGGGCTAAACGCTGGTGAATTTGGCAATAGTGAAATAGGTCATATGACAATTGGTGCTGGAAGAAAAATAATGCAGCATGGACCAAGAATTACTGAATTTTTAAAAAATATCAATCTAGACAATCACTTATTTAATGAAATGATTACTGAAGCAAAAGAAAAAACAATTCATATTATCGGTTTATATAGTGATGGAAAAGTCCATGCCAATCTAGAACATTTCCTAAGTGTATATGAAATATTAAAAGAAAATAATGCCAAAAAAATAAATTTCCATTTAATAACAGATGGCAGAGATACAAAAGTAAATGCCGCTCTTAATTTTGTAAGAGATTTAGAAGAAAAAATTTCTGATGATCCAAATGCCGATATTGCCAGTATTTGTGGAAGATATTATGCTATGGATCGAGATACAAATTATGATCGTACGAAAATCTATTATGACTTATTAACCAAAGGAATTGGTATTAAAGTAAAAAGTGCTACTGATGGTATTATAAGTTTATATAAAAAGAATCAAACAGATGAATTTCTATATCCCTTAATTATTAATTCGAATGATACCATTAAAGATGGCGATATTGTTTTATGGATGAATTTTAGAAGTGATCGTGCCAAACAAATCTTAAGAGCGTTAACCAAAGAAAATTTTGAAGAATTTCCAACTTATCAATATCAAAATTTAAAAGTTTACAGTTTTTTCCCTATAGACAAAGACATAAAAGTAAATAATTTTCTAGAAGACATTAATGTAACCAATCCTTTAGGAATTTATTTAAGTAAATTAGGACTTACCCAAGCCCGTATCGCCGAAACAGAAAAATACGCTCATGTAACCTATTTCTTTGATGGAATGTATAATGGCAAAATTGATAAATGTGAAAAAATATTAGTACCATCTCCCAAAGTAGAAACTTATGATTTAAAACCAGAAATGAGTGCGATTGAAGTTACTAAAAAAGCAATTCATGCCATGGAAAAAGATACTGATTTTATCTTCATGAATTTTGCTAATCCCGATATGGTAGGTCATACAGGTAATTTAGAAGCAACTATGAAAGCAGTTACAACCGTAGATATATGCTTAGAAAGGCTATTTGAGGTAGCAAATGATAATTTTTATACAATGATCATTTTAGCAGATCACGGTAATGCAGATATTATGCTTGATGAATTTAACAATCCAGTAACAACGCATACAACTAGTAAAGTACCATTTATTATTACTGATCCAAATGTAGAACTTAAAAAATCGGGAGATTTAACCAATGTAGCTCCAACGATACTTGAATATATGGATATCGCTGTACCAGAAGAAATGGCTAGTACTCCATCTCTTTTCATTCAAAAATAGTGTTGATAAACTCTTACTTATCAACACTATTTTTTATTATATAAATAAATTTCATCAATTATTAACTAAATTACACTCTATCTTTTTGATAAAATCAACAATCAAATCTTTAGGTATTCTTGTTGCTTCATCATCTAATAAAAACTTACAACCGCAAATAGCTTCTTCCCCAGTTATAATATGATTCTCAATCATTAATTGAATAATTTTTAAAGTTCTAAATACTTCAACACCATGTTTAATAGCATAACTTCTTAAAAGATTATCTCCCGTTGCTAAAATACAATTATGATCTCTAGCTAAAATAAAATTAATTAAATCATAAGGAGATAAGCCATGAGTATTTAATAATAATTTTTGCATTTCTACTAACTCATCAGAAGTACTAGGAAGAACTTTCATTTTCTTAATAATTTGAATATTGCCCGTTTTTCCATTAACTTCATCATTCAGAACCATATCACTAACATAAACATTATCCAACATAACAAATCTATCCAAAATCCCCGCACAATTCAAATCTGTAATAATATTAGTATCTGTAATAATTATCTTTGTTGTTATATTCATTCAAAGTTACTCCTAGATATTCGCAAGCCTTTTGGACACTTATAATATTGCTGGCCTCTAATTTATAAACTAATTTCCTAAATTGATAAGAAATCTCTGCTTGAATTGGATTTGGATCATTTTTTCCTATATTTTTATTTATCAATATACTTAATTTTTTATATAAATAATCATTAATAATATTTAAATCTTTCAAGCGATAATTAATCTCCGCATAACTAACCTTATATTCTTGCTTAAATGCCTCTAACTCTCCAAAATTAATATTAGAACGAGTTATTCCAAATTCCCTAATTACAGCTTCTTTTGGCATTAATAAAGCACTAGCAAAACGATGACACATTTTTTCTTCATCTAAATCTTTATTTTTAAACTGCAACAATAAATGTCCTAGTTCATGTGCAATCGTAAATCTTTGTCTAGCCCCGTCCTTCATTCCTTCTAACAAAACAATAATAGGCACACCGTTAACGATTTCACTAAGTCCATCAAAATCATTAAAAATACCTTTTGAATTGTGAACAAAAATAATAACAATTCCTAAATTTTCAAGCATGTTAATTAAATCAGAAAGAGGCTGTTTAAGTGATATTTGCATGTATTTACGAAATTGATTAGCCGCCTCCTCAACCTCCTCTAATGATTCACAATCATATTTTTTAAAAGAGAAAGAAGAATGTATATTATTTAAATCAAGAACTTCTAAATATTTAGCAACTTCATCTTGAATAATGTTTTGTAAAAGAAGAAGTTTTTGACCTTGTAATCGACTTTTTTTCCGAAAAGCAGAAAATTTCATTTCTGGTTTTGAATAAACTTTTAACAATTCTAACGTTTTCACTTGATAAGCGTTAGCAAACTCTATGATTTTAGCCGAATTAGGCACAATAAGTCCCTTTTCATATTTAGATATAGCAGTCGCACTCATACCTAATAGCTTTCCAGCCTCTTTTAACGATAAATTTTTGAGTAAACGAATTTTCTTTAAATTTTCCCCAATATAATTCATATTTAATCTTTTCTCCTTTAGTTTATATTTTAGCATAAAAAAGAGCAAACGTAAACCATTTTAAAAAAGAAAAAGGAATGATTACTCAAATTCTTCCTCTTTTGAAACATACTCCGTATCAATTACATCTTCTGTGCCTTTCACAAAGTAAAATAAGGTTGCTTTAGAAGCATCACTTGTTGGCATTCCACTTACGGCATCCAGTACTACTCCAACCACATTTTCTGGTGTTTCATACCAATGCTCTTCTGTATCTTTAAGGATATCTTCAACTGTATCAGCCCATATATTTTTAGAAATATAAGAATCATTGGCACTTAGATTGCTATTATCATCCATTCCCACCCAAGTAACCATAACAACATCAGGATTATATCCAGCGATCCAAAAATCAGTATCAGTAGTACCAGTTTTAATCGCGTATTTTCTTGACAATTTAGAAGCAATCGTTAAAGCAGTCGGATTCGCATAATCCTTAAATTGACTATTTGTGGTACCAGTAAGCATTTCAGTTAAAATATAAGTGTAATTCATATTTAATACTAAATCTTTGGTAGAATCCTTTTCATATAAAACATTACCCTCACTATCTTCTACTCTTCTAATAAAACCAATATCTTGCCTATATCCACCTGTTGCAAAAGTTGTATAACCACGAGCTAAATCTAAAACTGACATTTCTCCCGTTCCAAGAGCTAAAGAAGGTACAGCGCTAAGCTCTGCTTCCATCCCAACTTTTTGCGCTGTTTCAACCAGTTTATCAGCTCCTAAAAACATATTCGTTTTAACAGCATACACATTATCAGAAACAGCAATAGCCTCAGCCATCGTTATTTCTTTATTCGCATAAATAGAACCATAATTTCGAGGCGAATAAGTATCACCATTACTTAAGGTAAATGTCGTATATTGACTATTAAAAGTAGAAGCTGAAGTCATTCCTTCTTCCAAAGCACCATAATACAAAAAAGGTTTCATAGCACTTCCTACTTGTCGTTTAGCTTGTGTTGCACGGTTATATTGGCTTTTAGCATAACTAGTACCACCAGATAAGGCAATTACTCCACCAGTATTCGGATCAATAACAACACTAGCTGATTGTAGTTCACTTTCGGATAAATAAGTAAGAATATTTTCTTCTAATTCTTTTTGAGCATCTAAATCTAAATACGTATAAATCTTAATACCACCATTTTGAATTAATTCTTCCGGAATAGTCCCAATCTCTCTTAATTCTTCTAAAACTGCATCTTGATAATACATAAGCATATCCAAATTCTCTTCACTTGATTTTCCATAAATTTCTAGTTTTTCTTGAAATAACCCGTCTAACTCTTCTTGAGTAAGATATCCATTCTGAACCATAGTCTCTCCAACAATCTTAGCTCTTTCTATTGCTAAATCATAATTAGCAACCGGATTATAATTTTCAGGGCTATTAGGAATACCCGCTAAAATAAGGGATTCTTCTAGTGTTAAATCAAGAGGCTCTTTATTAAAATAATATCTACTAGCATTCCCAATTCCAAAATTACCTTGTCCATAATTAATCGTATTTAAATATCCTTCTAATATTTCATCTTTGGTATAATGTACTTCAAGTTCAAGTGTTAAAAATGCTTCTTCAATTTTTCTTGACCAAGTTGTCGAAAAATCAAGAAAAATATTTTTAATATATTGTTGTGAAATTGTCGAAGCTCCTTGGGTAATTTTACCATTTTTAATATTTAAATACATCGCTTTCGCAATTCTAAGATAATCAAATCCATGATGATGATAAAAATTTTTATCTTCAACGCTAATGACAGCATTAATTAAATTATAATTAATATCTTCTAAACTAACCCATTCACTTGTACTAGATCCCTGGTAAACTAGCTCATCGTTTGTATCATAGATATAATATTGACCTGCTGTTCTAAGTTCTAATTTAGGACTTAAATAAGCATAAACATAAAGCCCAATAATGATAACAATAAAGGAAAGAAACAAAAACAGTCCCATTTTACAAAAGAATCTTAAAACTCGCATCTTGTCTTCACCCATTATTTAATATGGTAAAAAAAACATAAGTTATAAATAAAAATGTGGCTATTCAGTAAAAATGTCCCAAAAAATTAATTTGTTATTCAATGAAAATGTCCTATAATTTTTATTGGAAATGGAGGTGAATAACAAATGATTAATTTAAAGAAAAAAGAACGA
>CALVQH010000025.1 GCA_944358115.1 uncultured Bacilli bacterium | reverse complement strand
AACTTCATCCTCCTAGTTTCATTCTATCAAATTTTGTAGAATTTAACTATTTTGTTTTTATTATAAGAGTCTTTCATAAATAAACAGTAAAAGTTTTTGACTAAGTAACATTATACACTTTTTTTGTATATTTGTCCACTATAAGTTTTTGTTGACAAGATATTTACATACAACAAACTGAAACTTTACATATTTACTTTTAAATTTTGTATAATATATTTGAGGTAGAGAAAATGGAAGAGAAAAATCTAAATGAAAAATTAATTCGTTTGAAAAAAAGAAATAATTTAAATAATATGATTATTATTATTTTATTAATTATTTTACTTATTGTTTGTGCTGTAGCTGTTTATGTTCGGGTTGTCTAATCTTCAGCATCTTCAATAAAGGTTTTACTTTTATGAGGTTCATCGAATAATAATCCCTCATAATTTTTTTGCCTTAAAACTTCATAGACAGCAATAGCAACACTATTAGAAAGATTTAGGGCTCTTACATTTGCGGTCATAGGAATGCGATAGCATCTATCAATATATGGTTTTAGTATTTCACGAGGAATTCCGGTACTTTCTTTTCCAAATATTAAATAAATATTATCTTTTATTTGATTAAAGTTAACGGTAGAATGGGGTTTGTGCCCGTATCTAGTGAAGAAAAAATATTCTCCTTTGTTTTTCTTAAAAAATTCTTCAATATTTTCATAAACAAAATATTTACATTTATCAATATAATTAACGCCACTTCTTTTAATATATTTTTCATCTAAAGAAAATCCTAGCGGTTTAATTAGATGTAAAGTGGTGTTGGTAGCAACACAAGTACGCATAATATTGCCAGTATTTCCTGGTATCTCTGGTTCAAATAAAACAACATTTAACATAAAACATTTCTTCTTTCTTTTTAAAAATTATAAAACATTCTTACTTGTAAATCAAGAATTTGCTTTTTTTGGTCTTTTTTGGTATTCTATAGGGCAGGTGATTTTTATGAACCGAGAGGCTTTACATCTTTATCATCGACTTTTAGAAATTTATAAAGAAATGAGAAATTGTAAAACATATTATTATTTTATTCGTTTGTATTTGGAATATTTAAAAGTAATTGTTCAGTTGCAGTCTAAATTACCAAGTTTGAGGAGAGATCAGTTTTCTTATGCTTGTGGAAATTGCTATAGTTATGCTTTAGGTTATTCTTTTCCTAAAAGTTTTAAACGGATATTAGACCAAGTAAATGAAGGTAAATTTAATTTTAATCTTGGCTTTATTGGTAATCGCATGGAGTTGTTAACAAAAAATTATAGGCAAATGTTAGATAATTTTTATTTAGATTGTGAAGCTTTACAAGTTGAAGTTTTTGATACAGATGCTTATTCTATTAATCAGCATGGTGGATATAAAGTTATGTTATTTTTTGAAAGAGAAGGGTGTGATTTCCATTTTATTAGACAAAATACGAATGGTAGTTGGTCTGAAAGGTATGGGTTAAATGGACAAATTCAATTAGTAAGACGTTTTGTTCCACCGGTTATCAAAAATCATTATGATTTAGTAAAAACATTAGAGGTTGTTAAGCCAAGATTTAAATAGTGATGATTGCAATTCTTTTTAAAATCTTTTATAATTGATATTGTAGGAGGCTTTATATGACAACAATTTATCTGATTAATAATAGTTTAACCATGAATAATTTATCATTCCCTAATCAAGAAGCTTTGGAACAAAAAAGAGAAAAACGAATTCTTAGTATTGAAGGGGAGGAAGAAAGTCGGAAATTAGCTAATGAAAAAGAGTTACAAACCGTTCAATTTATTTATACATCTCCTTTTGTCATGAGTATTGGTACTGCTAAATATTTGGCTAAGAAATTAGAGCTAGATATTGCAATTCGAAAAGAATTAGGAGAACGGGTGTTAGGTAATTTGGGGGATAAAAAAATTAGAATGGTTACTGAGATACAGGAAAATGATTTTGATTATCGATTAAATGGGGGAGAATCATTAAATGATGTCAAGAAAAGAATGGTCCATTTTGTTAAGCAATTATTAGATAAACATCCAGATAAAACGATTGCTTTATTTACTCATAATGTTGCTATTACTTGTTTGCTTAGTGAGTGGTGTAGTAAAGGATTTAATTTGGATAATCGTCTTATTTTAAATTATCAAGAGAAAGCAATTATAGATGGGGCATGGGATGGAATAAATATAATTGAACTTGTGTTTGATGGAAAAGAATTAGTTTCAATTAATAGAAAAAAATAGAGTTTGTTCTCTATTTTTTGTCTTCTTCGGTGTCAATTGTTTTCCATTCTGTGGTTCCACAAGTTGTGCAAACAAATGGCACTAATACTTTTAATCCTTTTGGTTTCTCATATTTTTCTTCTAAGGAAACACATAGTAAACCGGAATCTTCATCAATGTAAGCTCTACCTTGAACCGTTGTTTCTTGACACTTATTACAGCCTGGTTTTTTCATTTTGACCTCCTTATCTTTATTATTCCAAGAAAATGTGTTAAAATACGAGGAAAGAGGTGAATTAAATGAAAAATTATTTAAATGAATATAGAGCTTATGATATTAATTTAAATGATAATAATGAAATTGCTATTGTCAAATATTATGTTGTTGATACACCAGAAATTAATCAGAATGGACAAAGAGTAGTTGTGCGTAATTTTTCTTTTTTTGGTGAGTATGAAGTACCAGAAGACCTTTCTAGTAGAGTTCAAGAATTAAGAGAAGAAGGATTTATGCCTATGAATCAATTTAAAAGTGTTAATTTTGATGTTACTTCTTTTAATCCTTTGGTAAGTGCTAAGTTGTTATTTTTAGGTGCTCATCATAAAATGTTAGAAAAGGTGTATGCTGAAACAATTGATCATAATAATATATGTAATGTTGAGACTTATATAACCTATGTTCATATGAAAACAGGAGAAATTTTTACTATGAAAGTAGCTAATCTTGGTGTTCATTCTGATGAGTTAGTAAAAAAATTAAAAGAAAATGGCTATCAATATATTACTGATAGCTATGCTTATCAACAAAGTAGACATTTAAAACAAAAAAGCAGATAAAAATGTAGATTGGAAAGAATCTACATTTTTTCTATGAAAGTGATTTCACAAATTGCTAATTTTTTCATTAGTTTTAAATCTCTTTTTCTTTTCATTCCTGTAAATAAAATGTCATACACCATTTCCCATACAACAACCCAACCAGCAATTAAGAATAATTCACTTAAAAGAGAAGTAAATTGTTCAGAGATAATGATTAAAATAATTCCTAGTAATAAAAGAATAAGGCGGAAGTAATCATCATATTTATCGATTTTATTTAGTTGTTTTACTTTATTTTGATAATGGTAGTGAATTAGTTTCTTTATCTTTTCTTGCTCTTCTTTCTTTGTTAGGCCATTTATTTTGATTTCGATTCTTTCTTTAGGGTGAATGTGACAATTTTGAGTGATATAATTATTTAATTCTTCACTTAATAATTCTTGATTATATTTGTTTGTAGCATCCTCTAAATTTTCTAATTTTATTTTTATTGTTTCCATATTTTCCTCCATTTTTATTATGCCATGAAACGAAGATTCTTTGACGAAGAAAAGGGGATTTTTCTTCTTTTTTGAAAGTTTGGTATAAAGATAGAAAAGATTCGTTTGACATATTTGTTATTAAATTCATTAGATCATCTTTACTTAATGTATTTAATAATGCTCTTAATTCATCTTCGGTTGTATTGGCCCTAAAATCTTCTTTTATAAAAGCACAGTAATTTTGGTATTCTTTTTGGTAAAGAGTTGTGTTTTTTAATTCATAAAAGAAATGTAGAAAAATCTTTTTTAATAAAGAATTCATGAGAGCTTCTTTTTCTGGACAAGAATAATAATCGATTTTTAAACCTATTTCACCACAACTGATTCCACGCGAGTTTGCTTCTTTTAAATCTATTTTAAAAGTTAATTCTATTTCATTTGAGTTTTTCCAAAACGAACTAATTACATCATGATCTTGTAACAAAAAGGAGATTAATTCTATGATTAAGTTTGAACTTACATAATCATCTAACTATATTTTTTCACTTGTATTTAGTTTTACACTTTCAGTTCCTTTGAGAAAACTAATTTGTGTTTCTTTTTTTTGATCTGCTTCATAATAGTAAAAACAAATATCTAATGCTGGCCTTTGGGCTGCAAATAAAAGGTCCATTCGATTATCTATTACTGGATAATATCCGAGAATAATTTTTTTTATTTCTTCTAATAGTTCTTTTTCTTTTTGAAAGTTTACTTCTGATTTATTCATTTGTTCTAATTCATGATTCATACAAAACCCACCTCTTTAATTATTCTAGCATATTTTTATTTTTGTGACAATTTTATCTTGCTTTTTTGTTTTCAAAAATTCCTCCTTCCATTGACATATCACGATCTTGTGGAACGTTTTGTAGAAGTTCGATGATGGTTGGTAAAAGATCTTTGGTTTCTACTTCAAAACTTCCTTTCGCATAAGGAGTTTTTAAATTTCCGTTTTCATCTACTTTTACAGGAGTAATTCCTTTTAGTTTATTTACCATTAGAATGTTACAGACTTTAGGAATAAAGTAACTTACATGGGTCATGTTTTCATCATATTCGATTTCAACAGTTAAGGCGTGGCCTAAATCTTTTGCCATGATCAAAATATGATTATTTTTTAAAGATAAAATATCAATTATACTACTGTCAATTTGGTCCATTGAATCGAATAATGTTTGTGCTAGAAAATTATTTCTTCCATATAATGTTACTTTATTTTCATATTCGTCTTCTTTTTTGTTAATGATTGGCATTGTTTGATAAAAGCTTTCACTATTAATCATGTAAGTGTGGAGTAAATGTAATAATTCGTTTATTGTTTTACATTTAAAGAAAGTACCTTGATAATTACTAAAAATATAATATCCAAAAATATTACAATTCATTTCATCAATTAAAGCAGGATCCATATTTGAGATACATGCTTCATAGAATTGGGCTAATTTTTTGGGATCGTATTTACAATTTAGAAGGGATGATTCATACCTTGCAAATAATTTGTTTAAATAATCGATTTCACGATCGGAACCTATTTTCTTGAGCATTCTTGTAAATAAATATTTGATCTCTTGTAAATTTTTTATCATTTTATCTTCATAGGCAATGGCTGTATCCCGGTCATATACGTTTGGGTAAAAAGTCATTAATTGCTTTATTTTCGCATCATCTTGAAAAAACTGTTCTAAACTTTGTAATTTTTCTTCCATTTTTTACCATCCTTTTCTTTATTTTAACATAATTTAGACAATAAAAAAACACTAATTCCTAGTGTAACAAACCCAAATGGTGGAGTAGAGGAGAGTCGAACTCCTGTCCAATATATCCTATCATACAACATCTACAAGTTTAGCTTGATTTATCAGTCAAGTTATAACTGGCTCAAGACCAACCGATTATAACTTCAAGTTTAGTCAATATTCATTCTTCTAACCTAAACAAATAGAAGAATATATCTTATATTTATGAACCCCTCATAATCCTATAAGCAAAATTAAGAGAAGCTTGCTATTCCTATTTATTATTAATTAGGCAAATGCATAAGCATTTGAAGCAAATGAGTTTTCACTCTTGTCATTTAATTTTAATTGTAGACTTAAGGCGCCTAACCACTTGCCGTCATATGTAGTAATATATGTCGATACCATTACTACCCCGAGTACTAGTATTATACCATAAACAAATAAAAAAATGAAGTATTTTCTACTTCATTAGGGCAATTGCTAAAATAAAACCGATGTTTAATACTCCATAAATAATAATAGCTACATTTATAAATGCTGCTTTTGAAGATCTAGTAGGTACATCTTCTTCTGGTATCATTGCGGGAACACTTTTGTTTTTTAATTCTAAGACCATTCCTTTTCCTTTAGAATTACCAATTTCTTTAGTTATTTCAAAGTATTCGTCAAGTTTTCGATTTATTATACTACCTAGTATTGATTCTTTTGGTAGAGTGGCAATTAACGTTTCAATATTACCTATTAATATTTTATTATCTTCGGTGAGATAATGAAAAGAGTCTTTTACACTAAAGTATAGGTTCATATAATCCGTTATTTCCATTTCTAAATCATCTTTGTTTATGGTAAAACTATTAAAGGCATTTTGATTTATTAATTTAATGAAGCTTTCTAGTTTGGAGCAGCTTTTATTGATTTTGATTATTTCCATAAAAGTTTTAGCATCTACATTCCAAGCTTCACCTGGTAGGGTACGTAAATCAAAGGTTAAGGTTTCACTTGCTACAATATTGCCATTTTCTTGTAAATATAAGGTATTATCTTTGCAGCTTAATCCCTTTAGCTCAGGATAAAATTCTAAGTATTGTCTAAAAATAAAATCATTGATGTTAATAATCTTGGTTTTGCTTATACCATTTTGGTATTCGTTTTGCCTATTATTTTCTTTATCAACAGTATTGGTTGCTAGTGGTTTTTCATTTTCTTGCGTTTTAGGTAATTCTTGCCTATAATCTGCATTACTTTTTAGCAATTCGCTGGAATTGTCAACTCGATATTTAGGCATTTCAATCTTATTATTACTAAAAGTATCACGTTCGTTCATTTTTATACCCTCCAATTATTATCATTGTAGCAGAAATTACTAAAAAAAACAACACTAAACAAACAAAAAATTGTGTAGTATAATAAATTTTAACTAATAAAAGAGAGTTGTGGTTAGTAAAAGGAAGAATCATTTTTCGTTCAAAAATATCTATTTTATTCAATAATATTGATAATTTGTGAAAAATAATTGGTATTTTTTACCATAGGTGAATAAATTACACTTATAAGTTTCGAACGGGTATAATTCTTTCGAGAAGCGAGGGTGATGGAATGTTAAACGGAAATAGGCTAAGAGAGGTTAGAAAACAAAGAGGTTTAACGCAAACTGAGTTAGGAGAATTAATTGGAGTTGGCAAATCGGCAATCTGTTGCTATGAGAAAGAGACAAGAAATCCAACATTAGAAGCAGTTATTGAAATGATTCATGTTTTTGGAGTTTCAGCAGATTATCTTTTAGGAGCAGATTACTTAGTGAAAACGTGTGATGATGATCATTCTATAGAATATGCGGCTTTAACGAAAGAAGAGATTATTTTTATAGAAGAACTCAAGAAAAATAAACTAGTTTATGATATTTTAATGCAAGATCCCAAAAGAGGAGCGGAGCTGGTGAAAAAAGAGATTGGATAACCGTTTCGCTTTTTTCATTTTCATATCTTTTTACGCATATAATTGTCGTAGGTGAGGAATATGCGAAAATACTATCAATATTTAGGGTTAGCTCTTATTATGGTTTTTAGTTTTTATTATACAGAAAAAATTGCCTTATTAGTTTTAGATAAAAATCCTCTTATGCAAAGTATTTATGAACAAAAAGGTGAGTTTGAAGTTGATTATGTGAATGCAGTTATAGAAGGAGATTATATTATTCCTGGAATTAATGGGTTAGAAGTAAATGCGAGAGAATCTTTTTATCAGATGCAAGATTTAGAGGCTTTTAATCATTATTATTTGGTTTTTGAGCAAGTAAAACCGGAAGTGTCTTTGGAAGACAATAAAGATAAGATGATACATCAAGGAAATCCTAAGTTAAAACAGGTGAGTATTATTTTAAGTCACCAAGGTGATATAAGTGAGTATTTAAAAGCAAATCAGTATCAAGCAAGTTTATTAGTTGATACTAGTACTTATGAGAAAAATAGTTATTTTGAAGTCATTAATCATGAAGTAAAGGCTTTTGATGCTTTAGAAAATACGCTTAATCTAAATAAAGAAAATACTCATATTTGTGTGGTGAATGAAGATAATTATGAGCTTTGTTTTAAAAAGAAAAATTATTTGGTAGAACCAACTCTTTATCTTACTAGTACAAATTATATTGATGTGAAAAATAACTTGGAAAGTGGTAGTATTATATTGATCGATGAGACAGCAAAATTAAGTGATGTTAAATTACTTTTAAAAGAAATTAAGTATAAGAATTATCAAATTGTTTATTTGAGTGAGTTAATAAGTGAGGAAAATGTTTAGTTTTTCTCTTTTTTTTGATATACTTATGGGGGAGATTAGATTATATGAAAGAGTTAATTGGTAAAGTAATAAAGGTTTTTATCCCTAATGATGATGTAGATAAAAAAGTTGCTTTTCAAGTTTCTACAGAAGAAGGAATGTATGAAGTTATAGAGGATCAAAATGAGGAAAATTGTAATATTTATAAAGATGATATAGTTATCCTTACTTTTCATAATATTGATGAGAAAGAATTTATTGATATTTTTTTATATGAGGAAGGTGGATTAGATGAATAATCCTTTAAACTTATATGAACATAATAGGAAATCTTATGAAAAAATTAAAAATGCTTTTGATCAAGGAAAAAAAGTAGTAGGAATTGTTCATGCAACAGGAACAGGTAAATCATATAATGCTTTACAATTAGTTTTAGATAATCCTAATAAAAAAGTAATATTTATTGCTCCTTATAATAGTATTTTGGAACATTTTGAACAAATTATAAAAGATCATGGTTTAAGTTTAGAGCGTGATTTTTCTAATTTAACATTAATGAATTATCAGAGTTTGATTAATTTAAGTAGGAAAGAGTTATCAACATTATCCATTGATCTACTTATATTAGATGAATTTCATCATATTGGAGCACCGGTTTGGGGAGAAAGAGTAAATTATATTATTGCAACACATCCTGACATGCAAATATTTGGTATGACAGCTTATACTGTTCGTGATCGTGGAACTATTTATGAAAGAGATATGGCTAATCCTGATGGAAGTGAGTTGTTTTCTAATAAAATAGTGAGTAGGTATGATATTCTTGATGCTATGCTTGATGGGGTTTTACCAAGTGTTATTTATAGAAGTGTTTATATTCAACTTGCAGATACATTAACAGCATTAGAAGAAAGAGTTAAAAATAAAAAATGTTCAAAAGAAGAACAAGAATTATACGATAAGTTATTAAAAGATGCGAAAAGAAAAATAGAAAAAGCACTTAGTTTAGCCGATATGATCAAAAAGGTGGCTGGAAAAAAGGATAAATTAATCTATTTTTGTCCATTAGGAAGTAATATTGAAGAAATACAAGAAGAAGCAAAAAAATGGTTTTTAAGATATATTCCTGAAGAGGATATTGTATTTTATCAAACGACTAATGCAATGGGAGAAGAGGGAGCAAAATATAGAGATGCTTTTTATCATGATCAAACACTCGAGGGTAAGGATGCTACCAATAAATTAAGAGTGATGTTTTGTATCAATCAATATAATGAAGGAGTTCATGCCCCTAATGTAAATGGTGTTATTATGGGTAGAGAAACAAAATCAGATATTGTTTTCTTTGAACAACTGGGAAGAGCACTATCTGTAAGAGGAGATACAAAAGCTAAATTTGAAGAGTATCAGAGATATTCGAAAGATGAGTTAGTTCGTTTGTGTCAAAATAAGCATATAAATGTTTATGAAGATATGTCAAATGGAAAAATGATTGAAAAATTAATTGCTCCTTATGTCATTGATTTAACGAATAACATTGGCTTTATTAAAGAATTAGAAAATAATATACAAAATAGAGTGAAAGAAAGACAAAAACTAGGAGAAGGAAGAAGAAGAGTACTTAATATTCAAGATGTAGCCTTTGATATTGAAATAGTAAATGAAGAGATCTATGAAATATTACGATATGTTAGTGAAAAATTAACTATGATATGGGAAGATTGGTATGAATTAGCTCGCAAGTATTATGAATATCACAGCAATTTAAATGTTCCTTTGAATTTTAAGACAACTAATGGTTATGATTATGATGATCAAGGCCTTAATTTAGGAGAATGGATTCATAAGCAAAGAAGGGCAAAGAAAGAAAATGTATTAAGTAAAGATCGAGAAGAAAAACTATTTGCCATTGGTATGATATTTGATGCTTTTGAAGAACAGTGGCAAGAAATGTATAAACTAGCTAAAAAATACTTTGAACATTATGGTAATTTGAATATTCCTCAAAGTTTTAAGACAACTAATGGTTATGATTATGATAATCAAGGTTTTAATTTAGGAAGATGGATTCATACTCAAAGAAAAAAATGGAAAAAAGGTATATTAAGTAAAGATCGAGAAGAAAAACTATTTACCCTTGGAATGAAATTTGATGCTTATGAAGATAAGTGGCAAGAGATGTATGAACTAGCTAAGAAATACTTTGAACATTATGGTAATTTGAATATTCCTTATTATTTTAAGACAACTAATGGTTACGATTATAATGATCAAGGCCTTAATTTAGGAATATGGATTAATAATCAAAGAAGCGCAGAGAAAAAAGGTATAT
Organism: uncultured Bacilli bacterium; assembly: GCA_944358115.1. Taxonomy (GTDB): domain Bacteria; phylum Bacillota_I; class Bacilli_A; order RF39; family UBA660; genus Caccenecus. The sequence goes on along the minus strand of CALVQH010000025.1, from coordinate 11,031 downwards.
TAAGTAAAGGTCGAGAAGAAAAACTATTTGCTATTGGAATGAAATTTGATACTTTTAAAGAACAGTGGCAAAAAATGTATGATTTAGCTAAAAAATACTTTGAATATTATGGTAATTTAAATATTCCTTGCTATTTTAAGACAACTAATGGTTACGATTATGATGATCAAGGCTTTAATTTAGGAAGATGGATTAATAATCAAAGAAGCACAGAGAAAAAAAACATATTAAGTAAAGATCGAGAAGAAAAACTATTTGCCATTGGAATGAAATTTGATGCTTTGGAAGATAAGTGGCAAGAGATGTACAAACTAGCTAAAAAATATTTTGAATATCATGGCAATTTAAATATTTCTAGAAATTTTAAGACAACTAATGGTTATGATTATGATGATCAAGGTTTTAATTTAGGAAAATGGATTAATACTCAAAGAAGCACAGAGAAAAAAGGTATATTAAGTAAAGATCGAGAAGAAAAACTATTTGCCATTGGAATGAAATTTGATGCTTTGGAAAATAAGTGGCAAGAGATGTATGAACTAGCTAAAAAATACTTTGAATATCATGATAATTTAAATATTCCTTATTATTTTAAGACAATTAATGGTTATGATTACAATGATCAAGGTCTTAATTTAGGTAATTGGATTAATACTCAAAGAAAAAAATGGAAAAAAGGTATATTAAGTGAAGATAGAGAAGAAAAACTACTCGCCATTGGAATGAAATTTGATGCTTTTAAAGAACAGTGGCAAGAGATGTATGAACTAGCTAAAAAATACTTTGAATATCATGGCAATTTAAATATTTCTAGAAATTTTAAGACAACTAATGGTTATGATTATGATGATCAAGGCTTTAATTTAGGAAGATGGATTCATAAGCAAAGAAGCGCAAAGAAAGAAAATGTATTAAGTAAAGATCGAGAAGAAAAACTATTTGTTATAGGTATGATATTTGATACTAAGAAAAATACATCTTTGATTAAAGAAGTATGTCAAAACTACGGAATTGATGAAAAGAAAAACAACGCTATTTTAAAGGGGATTTCTTATCGAGAGATGATTGTTAAAATAAAATATCTGGAAGAAAAGCAAATTTCAATTACTAATAACGGCCTCTTACACGAAATGTTTAATATTAGTAATCAAGCTTTGCAAGAAAAATACGGTATTAGTTTAGAAGAATTAGTAAAAATTTATTCATTAGATTTAGAAAGAGGCAGATAAATGTTTTTAAATAGATATGTAAATGATGTGTATTATGAAATGATACTTGATGAATATGATCTTGGATATTTATCTACATTAAGTGAAGAACAATTTAGAAAGATATATGATTTATTTAGAGAATATGGTTTTTCTTATATGGAAGATATTATTTTAAGGTATTTAGAAATATTTGAAAGGGATTATTTAGAAGTTAAAAATGCTCTTGATCGTTTAAGAGCAGATCTTGGTGATGATTTTATTTATATTATTGGTAATCATCTTAGTTTATTGGATCAAATTCTTGAGTCACAGGGTTCTTGCAATTAAAAGAGTTTTTTGGTATAATGTTTTTGCCTTAAAACTTTTTTATTTGCAAATATTTAGAAACGGAGTTGATTATTTTGAGTAAAATAAAAATTTTTAGTCTGGGTGGATTAGACGAAAATGGTAAAAATATGTATGTAATTGAGATAGAGAAAGATATTTTTATATTTGATTGTGGACTTAAGTATGCAAGTGGAAATATGTTAGGAATAGATTATATAATTCCCGATTTTTCTTACTTAGTAAAAAATAAAAAAAGAATTAAAGGTTTGTTTATTACTCATGGACATTTGGAAAATATGGGAGCTACAGCTGATTTATTATCGCAAATTCCAACGATTAAAGTGTATGCTACTAAGTTTAGTAAATATGTTTTAATGGAACAAGGGGTAGATGCTAGTCATATTGTGGAAATTCAAGCTCATAAAAAGATGAATTTTGGACATGTTAGTATTTTCCCAATTAGTGTATCTCATAGTGCTCCAGATGCTGTTATGTATGTGATTAATACTAAAGATGGAGCGATTTGCTATACGGGTGATTTTATTTTTGATCCTTCGATGATGGGAGCATATGACATGGATTTAGGTAAGATTGCTTATGTAGGAAAACAAGGAGTTTTATGCTTACTTAGTGAGTCGGTATTTAGTGAGAATATTGGACATACTTCACCAAATCATAAACTAATCGGAACATTTAAAAAAGCAATTAAAGATGCTAAGGGAAGAATTATGTTTATGGTTTTACCAACGCACCTTTATACGATTGAAGAAATATTTGAAGCATCGATTAATTCTCATCGTAAAATTGTAGTTATGGGTAAGAAATTACAAAATGTAGTTAATTTTGGGTTAAAAGAAGGATATTTAACAGTACCTGATGATACTTTAGGGGATTTATCAAATATTAATGATAATAATGCTATTTTACTTATTTGTGATGATAAAGCTAGTCCTTATAATGCAATGAGTAAAATTTTAAATGGTTATGATAAATTTATTAAATTAAGAAGTGATGATACCATTGTTTTTGCAGAGCCTAGATATGATAGTAATGAAAAGCTTTTGGTTCGTCTAGAAAATGATTTAGCGGAACATGGCTGTGAGATTGTTAATATTCCGAGTGATAAAACGATTTTGCATCATGCATCTAGTGAAGATTTGATGCAAATGATTAAACTTATGCGACCAAAATATTATATGCCAGTTAAAGGGGAATATCGTTATATGGTTGGTAATGCTGATCTTGCTTTTTCTTTAGGAATGTCAAGAGATCATATTATTTTGAAGCAAAATGGAGAGGTTGTCTCTTTTGTGGATGGTAAGCTTGTTGATAAACATGAAAAAGTAAAAGTTGGAGATGCTTTAATTGATGGTAATTCTAGCGATGATATTGGAGAGCTTGTTTTAAAAGATCGAGAAATGTTAAGTGAAAATGGAATTGTACTCATTAGTGCTACTATTTCTAGACAGGATAAAGTGATTTTAGTTGGGCCAGAAGTTACTACGAGAGGCTTTATTTATGTTAAAGATTCTGCAGAAATGATACAAGAAATCAAAAAGATTAGTGAAGCGATTATTGAGCGAAATACGACTCCTAATTATGTAGATTTTAATAAAATTAAAACAGAGATTCGTGATGAATTATCCAAATATTTATATGAGGAAACGGAATGTAAACCAATGATTATTGCAGTTGTTCAAGAAGTATAACTTGCTAAAAATCATCCATACTAATAGTGGGTGATTTTTATATGAAAGAACAAAATAATACAAATATTAAATTTTTGAATTTAATTTATCAAAATGCCCAAATGGGACTTATTGGTATTGATACGGTCATGAAAAAGGTGGAAAATGAAAAAATTGCGAAAATTATAGAGGAGCAAAGGAAGGAATATGAGACCTTTTTAAGTGATGCAAGAAAAATACTTATTAAGTATGGCGCTAAAGAAGAAGAAATTAGTAAGTTAAAAGAACTTAGTAGTAAAGCGATGGCAGAAGTCATGACTATCGGAAAAGATGATCAGGAGATTGCTAAACTTATGATGGAAGGGAATCAAAAGGGCGTTTTAGAGATTACGGCAGAGCTTAATCAATATGAAGGCGGGGATGAAGAAATTAAGAAGCTTGCTAAAAGACTTTTAGCAACAGAGGAACATAATAGAGAAGAGTTTAAACAATATTTGTAACTCTTCTTTTTTGATTGATTTTTCTTATAAATTTGTTTATAATTATGAATTGTAGGAGGATTTATGAAAAAGTTATTCCTGCTAGGGGCAATCCTTTTGTTGTTAAGTGGCTGTACCAGTATTGAATCTAGTAGTATTGATACGATTTTAGAAGATTCTATTCATAGTCGGGTTGCTACTACAAATGTGAACCGCAAAGGATATCGGTATTATTTACCAAAAGGATTGGTTATCAAATCTAGTACTTTATTTAATGAGATTTTAAGTGATCAAAAATATTTATATTATTTATATGTTGATATTGTTAGCTATGATAGTCAAGTAAAGTTTCGTTATACTGTAAATGCGGATGCTTATTATTCAGCTAGTATTACTAATCAAGCCAAAAATGGTTATATTGAAATAAATAATTATGAAAATGATCAATATTTAATTGAAATTATGTATAATTATGCTAAAATAGAAGTAGTAGCATATGAAAGCGATATTAATCAGTGTGTGGCATATGCTATGAGCATTCTTTCATCTATTACGTATAATGATAGTGTGATTGAAAATTATTTGGGTGATGATATTTTTGAATCATCTGAAGAAAATTATGATATCTTTGAGATTGTAGGTAGCGATAATTATTTACAATTTACAGAAGATGTTGAACAAACCGATGAAATAAGAGATCCGGATTATATTAATTAGGAAGGTGGATAAAATGGGTTTAGTAAGTAAACTTAAAAATATTTTGTTTGAAGAGGAAGAAGTAGAAATTCCGGTTATTGAGAAGAAAGAAAAAAAGCCTGAAGTAGTTAGGGAATATAAAGAGTTGCCAAAAAAAGAAGAAGTAAAGGTTACGAGTTATCAAAACTATGATCATTTAGAGCCGGTTATTCGCCAAGAGGCAAAAATGGAAGAACAAGTACGTAGTAGTACGCAAAATCGTGATACTGTTTCCGAAAGAGAGCTTTTTAAAAGTGAGAAAACATTTAATTTCCCTGCTTTTGATGAAGAAGAGTTTGAAAGCTTTGTTCCACGTAAGAGAAGTACGAATGTGATGGAACATGAAAGGAAAAAGCAAGAAAAAAGAGCAGAATATAAACCAGAATATCGCAAAGATTATAAAGATTATAAAAAGCCTGAGGAACCAAAAGAAGTAAAGAAGTTTAAACCATCTCCTATTATTAGTCCTGTTTATGGTATTTTGGATAAAAATTATACGCCAGATGAAATTACAACAAGAACTGAAGTAACACCAAGTAGAACTTTAGATGTTGATGTTGTAAGGAAAAAAGCTTTTGGTCCAAAAGAAGAGAAAACAGTAGAAAAAATTGATGTGAAAGATGAAGAAGTTTTGGTTGATAAAGTATTAGAAGAAAAAATGGAAAAAGCAAGAACCATAGATGAGTTATTAAAAGATAGTAGTGATGAAGTAATTGATATCAACGATGCCATTGATGAAGAAATTGATAAATCTTTTTCTGATGTTCCTAGTCTTGATGAGGAAGAGAATGAAGAAAGTTTGAGCGAGGCTAAACACGAAGAAAATTTAGAAGATGATACGTTAGAAAATGATTTATTTGATTTAATTGATTCAATGTATGAGAATAGAGAGGAGGAAAAATAATGGACTTTTGGTTATCTTTTTTACCTATTATTATTTATGTTTTATTAATAATTTTATTAATTATTGGTATAATATTAGGGATCAAGTCAATTATTACAATTAACAAAGTAGAAAAAGTGGTAGATGATGTGAATGAGAAAGTAGAATCATTAAATGGATTATTCCAGATTGTTGATTTTACAGCTGATAAGCTCGTTTCTATTACGGATAAAGTAGTAGATGGCGTTTCAGCGCTTGCATCAAAGTTGTTTTTTAGAAAGAAAAAAAATAAAGAGGAGGAGACGGAAAATGAGTAAAAAAAGCGGATTAGGTAAGTTTTTATTAGGAGCTGGCATTGGTGTTGGACTTGGACTTTTATTTGCTCCTAAAAGTGGTAAAGAAACAAGAGCAGACTTAAAAAAGAAAATGGACAATTTAATTGAAAAAGCAAAAAATATCGATGTAGAAGAAGTAAAACAAACAATTGAAACAAAAGTTAATGAAATTAAAGAAGATTTAAAAAATTTAGACAAAGAAACTGTTGCTGAAAAAATAAAAGAACAAGCAAAAAAAATAAAGAAAAAAGCTGATGAATTAGTAGATTACGCAGTAAAAAAAGGAACTCCTGTCATTGAAGCTGCTGCCAGAGAAGTAAAAGAATCAACGATTAAAGCGTTAGAAGCAGCTACCGCAAAATTAAAAAATGAAGAGCCTAAAAAAGCGGCTAAAACAAGTAAATAAATGAAATCAACTATTATGAATTCATAATAGTTTTTTTCTGCCTTAATTTCCTTGACATTTTGGACTATAAAGGATATACTTAGCATATAGGAAAGTAGGGTGGTAAAATGGAAAAAGAATATCAAGTAAGCTGGCTTAAAATAGTAGGTATTACTATATTAATTGTTGCTGTTATTGTCATTATTTGTTTAGTTTATCCGAAGAAGGATAATACATTATTAACACAACAAACTTATATTAGTAATATCACTTTAATGAAAGATGCGGGGTTTGAATATTTTACAGGAAGTAATTTACCTCAAAACGTTGGTGATAGCAAACGAATCACATTAGATGAGATGTTAGCACGCAATTTAATTGTTGAGTTTTTGGATGAGGATGGAAATGGTTGTAATACAACAAATAGCTATATAGAAGCTACAAAAACAATGGATAATGAATATGAAATGAGTGTTTACTTAAGTTGTGATCATAAATCTGATTATATTGTTACTTCTATTTCTAATGATGTTGTTTGTACAGATTGTAATGTAATTACAGCAGATAATAGTGGAACAGCAAATAATAATAGCGGTAATAATAGTAGTAATAGTAGTAATAATGGTGGCTCTATTAAGCCTACTTATACAAGTGGCAATAATACATATACAAATAGTAATACAAATACTAGTAGTAGTGAGAGGCCTATTACAATTACGCAGACAACCAATGTTAATATTAATTATGTAAATACTTGTTGTACGAATGGTAGTAATACGAATTGTAGTGATCATTGTTTAGCTAATGTTTATCATTCTGTTGTGTTTGATTCCAATGGAGGAAGTAGTGTTCGTACACAAATCGTTAAACATGGAGGAACGGCTATATATGTAGAACCATATCGATATGGATATACATTCTTAGGTTGGTATTTGAATGGTAAAAAATATGATTTTAAAACACCAGTTACAGAGAAGATTACGTTAATAGCTAAATGGGAAATGAAAGATACAGAGGAAGATAAACCGGATGATAAAGAAATTTATATTGTTGATTTTGATTCCAATGGAGGAAGTAGTGTTCCGAGCCAAAAAGTTGAAGATGGAAATACTGCTACGAGACCAACTAATCCAACAAGAGATTGTTATGATTTTGCTGGTTGGTATACTGATAAGAATTTAACTCGGAGATATGATTTTGCAACACCAGTTACTAGTGATATGACTCTTTATGCAAAATGGGTAGAGAATGATACTTGTAAAGAAACGTATCGTGTTAGATTTGATTCTAATGGTGGATCAAGTGTTGCAACACAAAGAGTAGAAGAAGGAAATCGAGCAGAAGAACCAAGAGATCCAAAGAGAAGTGGATATACATTTTTGGGTTGGTATTTAAATAATAAGAAATTTAGTTTTAATACACGGATCTATGAAAATATTACTTTAGTAGCAAAATGGGAAAAAGATGAAGTTAAATATAATGAGTATTGTAAAATAAAGACAGATCGGTATTATTCTATTAGTTATGTTCCCGAAGCACAAAGTGTATGGAATAAGTCTTGGAATGTTTATTTTTATAAGTTAGATCATGCTGATCATCTTAAAATTACCAAGATTGGTTATTTAACAAATTATTCTTTATATCAAGAAACGTATCGTAATGCAAATGATAAAGGTATTAGTCTAGTAGGTGGTACAGGAAAATATGGAGTATCTGTTAATTCCGCATCAGCTTTACAAACATACTCTTTAAAACCAAGTAATTTTACCGCATCTATTGGCACTCCTTATTATCAAAATGGATCATGGTATGCTAATTTCTCAGTTAGAATTAAAAATTATAATAATGTAAATTCATATTATGCAAGCAATTTAGGTTATAAGGTATATTTTATTCCGTTCTATTTTGAAGTAGAGTATACAGATTTAGATCAATGTGTAACAGATAAAGAATCTAATAGTTATAAATATAATGATTATGAAATTGTGGATAGTTTTTATAAATAATTAGCGTTGATGAAATTTACAACTTCGGAGCTAAGTCGCATATAAGCGTTAAAAATATAAGAGTATAAGCATAAGCTTGTAAATAAAGGTGGTACCGCGGGTTAAACTCGTCCTTTGTTTATAAGCTTTTTGTTGTTAGAAAGGAAAATGAAAAATGGAAGATTTGAAAAGAAAGTATGCTAGATTTTTAGTGGAAGGATGTTTACGTTTAAAGAAGGGGGATAAGCTTTTTATTATTGGATATCATCTAATAGAAGATTTTATTTCTCTTGTAAAAGAAGAAGCAAATAAACTTGGTATTACGGATATTCAGACTTTAATTAATAATCCTTTTAAACAGAAAGAGTTATATTTAACAAAGTCTTATGAAGAAATCATTACTAATCCGATTATGGACCGGACAATGTATAATAAAATGGCAAGAGAAGGATATGCATTTTTAAGTTTGTCATCGCCATTACCAGGATTTTATGAAGATGTAGATGCTGAACTTTTAAGTAAAGTTAGTCGTTATCAAATGAAGAGTATTAGTGAATATAAAGAATATCAATTAAAGGGAAAAATTAAATGGAATATTTCGGCTGTTCCTAATGAGATATGGGCTAATGATATTGTAAATGGGGATATCAATCGTTTATGGGATCTTGTTTTTGATATTTGTCTTATTAAAGAAGATAATCCTGTTCATGCTTGGGATCAAAAGATGAAAAAATTGAAAAAAAGAGCAGAATATCTAAATCAATTGCAGATAGATCATTTAGTATATCAAAATTCTTTAGGAACCAATTTAGAAATTGGTTTACCAGAAGGATATTTATTTCAAAGTGCGGATGAAGGAAATATTGTTAATATGCCCACAGAAGAAGTGTTTACATCACCAGATAGACTTCGGGTAAATGGTAAAGTTTTTTCTTCTAAACCACTTTTACATAATGGTAATTTGATTGAGAACTTTTGGCTTAAATTTCAAGATGGTAAGATTGTGGATTATGATGCTGCTAAGGGGAAAGAAATTTTAAAGGGAATTATTGATACAGATGAGGGTTCGCATTATCTTGGTGAGGTAGCACTTGTCGATTATCAAAGTCCAATTTCTTTAACAAACGTGTTATTTAAAAATACACTTTATGATGAAAATGCTAGTTGTCATTTAGCAATTGGAGAGTCTTTTCCTGAATGTATCGAGGGAGGACTTCTACTTAGTCGTGAAGAATTAATTAATCGGGGACTTAATATGTCTCATGAACATGTGGACTTTTTTATCGGAACAAGTGATTTAGAAGTTATTGCAGTCTTGAAAAATGGAAATAAAACCGTTATAATGAAAGACGGAAATTTTGTGGAGGTTTAATATGAATTTGTATGAAGATTTAAAATGGAGGGGACTATTAAAAGATGTATCTAGTCCTAAAATAGAAGAATTATTAAATAATGGGGGAGTTACTTTTTATATTGGTACAGATCCAACAGGCGATTCTCTACATATAGGGCACTTTTCTTCCTTTTTAATAGCTAGTCGCCTTAAAAAGGCGGGACATCATCCTATTTTGTTAATTGGGGGAGCAACTGGACAAATAGGGGACCCTAAACCAACTGCAGAGCGAGCAATGATTACTAAAGAAGAAGTGGCTAAAAATGTAGAAGCACTAACAAATCAAGTAAAAAAGATTTTTGGTTTTGAAATTGTCAATAATTGGGATTGGAGTAAAGATATTAACTTTATTGATTATTTAAGAGATTATGGTAAATACTTTAGTATTAATTATATGCTTGATAAAGATATCATCAAAAGAAGACTTGATGCAGGTATTACTTATACAGAATTTTCTTATATGATTATGCAATCATTAGATTTCTTGTGGTTATATCAAAATAAAGGTTGTATTATGCAAGTAGCAGGACAAGATCAATGGGGAAATATTACAGCTGGTATTGATTTAATCCGTAAGAAAACGGGAGAAGAAGCTTATGGATTTACGATGCCTCTTATTACTAAAAAAGATGGGACAAAATTTGGTAAAAGTGAAGGAAATGCCATTTGGCTTGATATTAATAAAACAAGTAGTTATGAGATGTATCAATTCTTTATTAATACGGAAGATGAAATGGTTATAGATTATTTAAAGAAGTTAACTTTCTTATCTAGAGAAGAAATTGAGGAGATTGAGAAGATTCATCAAGAAAAACCAGAACTAAGAATTGCTCATAAACGTCTTGCTGAAGAAGTAATCACTTTCTTACATGGACATGAGGAATATGAAAAAGCGGTTAAAATTAGTGAATCTTTATTTAGTGAGAATGTTACTAATCTTACAAGTGATGAAGTTATCTCTGCTTTAAAGGGAGTTCCTAGTGTTGAGGTTACACTTGGTAGTAATATTGTTGATTTTTTAGTTGATAGTAAGATTGTAAGTAGTAAAAGAGAAGCTAGAGAATTTGTGAGTGCAGGTGCAATTAGTATTAACAATAAGAAAATTACTGACTTAGATTATGTTGTTGATAAGAAAGATACCATTGAAGGAAAAGTTTTAATTCTTAAAAGAGGAAAGAAAAATTATTACTTAGGTATGGTAAATAATTAGAAACTAGGCAAATAACCTGTTTCTTTTTTTATACTCACATATAATAAGTTAGAAAGAGTGGGTTTTTATGAATAATCAAATGTATCGTCCAAGACCGCCTAGACCAAATAATAATAATGATCGGTTTTTCTTTTTTCCATTTTTAACAGGAGCTTTAGTTGGTGGTGCAGCAGTAGGACTTACTAGACCTAGACCAATTTATAATGTTGCTCCACAAGGACCTATTTATGGTCCAAGGCCACCTTATCCAGCTCCTTATTCTTATTATTCTTATGGTGGTTATGTTCCAGGACCTTATGGATATTAAAGTGTACTTCGGTATGCTTTTTGGTACTATAAAAGTGTAATAATTAATTACAAAAATGTGATTGATTATTACACTTCTTTTTATTATGATTGA
>CALVQH010000024.1 GCA_944358115.1 uncultured Bacilli bacterium | reverse complement strand
ATGGCTCTTCATTTTGTAAATGGAATGTAAAATTTTTATAAAGAATTGGTAAATATTTAGATGTTGTTGTATGTATGAAGTAACTTGATAAATCGGCGCGATATCCGGTAGGGTGAGTGCCGATCTTAGATTTGAAGGAGTTTGAAACATGAAAGAAAAATATTTTAGAGTTAAGGGAAGATATAAAGATTATATTGTATTTGTTAAGAGTGGTAGTTTTTGGAACTGCTTTTATGGGGATGCTTTCATTGTTCATCATATTACTGGATATGTATTTAAAAATAATAAGGTAGGTTTTCCATCTCGTGTGTTAAATAAAGTATTAAGTAAAATTGGTGCTTTAAATATTAGTTATGTAATTGTATATGAATTAGATGATATTATTGTACATGAATATACATCTAATTCATATACTTTTTATTTGGATTTATATCAAAAAAGATTGAAGTATTAGTTTGTAGCTGATATTATATTACTAGAGGTAGTATTATGAGTAAGAATAATGATGTGAAGTTATATAATTATGGGAATGATTCTTTTGTAAGCAATATGGATATGAGTCCGGAGGAAGTAGAAGAAATGGCTCATCTTTTTGATGATATTTATGGCAAAAGGGAAGAGCATTCTTTTGATTTAAAAATAAATGATGAAGATGTGTTTGAGGCGATTACTAGTTTAGAACAAGAGCTAGAGAGTGAGAAAAATAAATTAATTCAAACTGGTATATTAAAGAAAAGCAATATAGGACATTTGGCATCTATTTTAGAGGGACAAGAATATATTGATGGACTATATCATTTAATGATTTTATATATTGAAATATATAGGTTTAAAAGAGCAATTAATATTGGTGAAGAAATGCTTAGATTAGATAGAGAATATATGCCACACTTACATGCAATTGTTGTTTCTTTATATGCTTATTTTGAAGATGATGCTAAAATTAATAAGGTATGTAAAAAGTGTAATAGACCTTGTATTATTTATTTTATATCCATGATGATTGTATATTATAAGAAAGGCAATTTTAGTAAAGCTAAAGAATATTTGGAATTAATCAATCGAACAAATAAAACTTTTATTCCTTATTTTGAAGGGAAGAAGGTAAGGGGAGAAGAAGCTGATATTGTGATTCATTTTGTTAAAGAACTTAATTATTTGTTTGATACTGCTCCTTATATTAAAGAATTTATTATTAAAAGAGGTAATGTATGAAGAAGTGTTTATTAGTATTAAGTGTTTTATTATTAGTTGGGTGTGGAAAGGATACCGTTAGTGATGTAATGCCAAAAGATGCTTTTATTGATATTAAGCTTGATGATATTCCTGTATTTGAAGAAGTATATGTTAGTGATTTAATAAGTGATACTAATGTTAATATAGAAGATTATTTATTAAATACTGATGTGATTGGCGAAAAAGAAGTAGAGTTTTATTATACATATCAAGGAGAAAAATATGTATATCGTACAACCGTTAATGTTGTTGATACAGTTAAACCTAAAATATTTGGTAGTAGTTCTAGAACAGTTAAAGTTGGATATGAAGGTAATTTATGTAATGGTTATACTTATGGTGATAATTATGATGGACAACCTGAATGTAGTGTTGTAGGTGAATATGATTTTAATCGCGTTGGGGATTATGATATTGAGATAGTAGTAACTGATGCGAGTGGTAATAGTACGAATTACAATGTTACATTACATGTTGTTAGAGATATTACAAGTAATAATGGTGGAGGTGGAGGATCATCTACTAAATTACCATTTAGTGATGCTTTAGAACGCTTTCGTGGTAAAGATGTAGAGCTTGGTATTGATGTATCTGAATGGCAAGGAGATATTGATTATGAAGCAGTTAGGGAGGCTGGAGCAACATTTGTCATGATGAGGATTGGTGTTAAGCTTGATAGTGGAGAAGAACCAGCTTTAGATAAAAAGTTTTTAGATAATATTAGAAATGCTAAGGAAGCGGGACTTAAAGTTGGTGTTTATTTATATAGTAAAGCGTTATCTAGTGAGGAAGCTATTGATGAAGCAAAGTGGATCTTAAAGGAACTTGATGGAGAATCTTTAGATTTACCAATTGTATTTGATTGGGAGATATGGAGTAATTGGAATAGCTATCATATGTCTTTTCATGATTTAAATAAAATGGCAGAAGATTTTATTAAAACTGTTGAAGAGGTTGGCTATGAAGGTATGCTTTATGGCTCTAAGTTTTATTTAGAAAATTTTTGGGAGACGCAAGACTTTGAAAATATATGGCTTGCCCATTATGCATCTAGTACGGATTATGAAGGATATAAGATGTGGCAGTTTAGTAATGTAGGAAGAATTAATGGTATTTATGGTGATGTTGATTTGAATGTCATGGTAGTAGATTAAAACAGCAAACATGCTGTTTTATTTTATCTAAAAAATACCATATTTCGTTGACAAACATAAGTATGCTTGGTATAATTTTGATATTAGAAAGTCAGGGTGGAAAATATGAATATTGGAAATGAAAATAATATCCTTTTTTATAATGATAAAGAGGGAAATGTAAGAGTTGAAGTTATATTACAAGATGAAAATGTGTGGTTAAATGTGGAAGCTATTGCTAGGTTGTTTGAAGTACAAAGGCCTGCAATTGTTAAACATATTAGTAATATTTATAGTGATGAAGAATTAAATAAAGAAGCAACTTGTTCCATTTTGGAACAAGTTCAAATTGAAGGTGAAAGGGCAGTAAAAAGAAAAAGAGAATATTATAACTTAGATATGATCATATCTATTGGTTTTAGAGTGAATTCCAAAAAAGCAATCAGGTTTAGGACTTGGGCTAATAAGATAATTAAAGAATATATGATTAAAGGATATAATCTAGATGTAGAGCGCTTTAAAAATAATAGCGATAATCCTTATTTTGAAGAATTGCTTAATAAAATTAGGGATATTAGATCTAGTGAAAAGGTTTTTTGGAGAAAAATATTAGATATTTATGCAACTAGTATTGATTATGATCCTAAAAGTGAATTATCCATTAATTTTTTTAAAACTGTGCAAAATAAGATGCACTATGCTACTCATGGTAATACTGCTGCTGAAATTATTTTTGAGAGAGTAGATGCTAATAAAAGAAATTTAGGACTTACTAATTTTAAAGGAGATATTCCAACAAGACAAGAAGTCGAGATTGCTAAAAATTACTTGACAGAAGATGAGTTAAATGTTTTAAATCGAATGGTATCTGCTTATTTAGATATCGCTGAGATTAATGCTTTAGATAGACGTGTTATGAAAATGCAAGATTGGATTAATGAGTTAGATGATTTTTTAAAATTAACCAGAAAAGATATTTTAAATCATAAAGGAATAGTAAGTCATGAACAAGCACTAAAAAAAGCTCATGAGGAATATGATAAGTATATGGAAAGTCATTTAACACAGGCTGAAAGAGACTATTTGACTGTATTAAATAAGACTGTTGAAGATTTAAACAAATGAATTTGTAATGACATTGTAATGAAAATGTAATTAGCAAATTTCTTGCTTTATAATATAAATGAGATAAGAAGGGATTTATTATGGATTCAAATACTACAAATTTAAATGTTAGAGTAGATGCGACTCTTAAAAAAGAATCTGATATACTATTTAAAAATTTGGGTTTAAATATGAGTACGGCAATTAATATATTTTTGACTAAGTGTGTAAATACTTCTAGTATTCCCTTTGAAATTTCATCACCTAAACCTAGTAAAACTCTTAAGAAGGCATTAAAGGAGGCTAAAGATATTTTTGATGGGAAAGTGAGCTCTAAGGGGTATCATAATGTTCATGAAATGTTTGAGGATATTTTAAATGAAGACTAATATAGAAATATTATATGGGTTTATTTTCTTAGATAACGTGTTTCATTTAAATAACTATTTGTTTTATTAATATATAGCTTGACAATGAGTGAATATTTTATTATAATGTTATTATATTATTCAATATTTTAATATTATTCATATAATAATAACTTTAGGGGGTGATAATAATGAATTATTATGATTTGTTAAAAAAATATATTGATTTAATACCAAGTAACGAGCCCATATTTATGGAAGACATTAAAAATTATTTTCAAAATTTGATTAAACATGACATTAATCAAGTGATGAAAAACATTTATGTTTATTTAAACCGGATGGTTAAGAATGGTTCATTAGTTCTGTTTATGAAAGGAATTTATTACAAGCCTTTGGCTGGCGTGTTTGGAAATAAGAAGCTTGATGTTAATAAAGTAATTAGAAAGAAATATATTTCAGATGATACTGGGGTAAAGGGATATTTATCGGGTGCTTTTTTGTTTAATAAGCTTGGTCTTACAACACAAATTCCCAAAGATGTACTTATTATGACCAATAAATGTCCTAATAAAAATGATTATTATAATAAAAATTTAGGGGTTGTTATTAGAAGGCCTAAAATAAAAATAACTGACGATAATTTTAAATATCTTCAATTACTTGATATACTGAATAATAAAGATAATATTCCTGTAGATATGGATAATGTGCGAAAGATTATTTATCAGTTTATTCGGGAAGAAAAATTGGAAATTGATAAGATTTTTGAATATGCTAAAAAAACTAAAAGTAAGAAAGCTATAGAAAGATTATATGAGATGGGGTAAGGTATGAATAGAGAGGTTTTGGAAGAAATTATTTTAAATGTTAATGCAAGAACTGGTATTCGAAATGATATTTTAGAAAAAGATTA
The DNA here is from genome assembly GCA_944358115.1 of uncultured Bacilli bacterium. Lineage (GTDB taxonomy): Bacteria > Bacillota_I > Bacilli_A > RF39 > UBA660 > Caccenecus. The sequence goes on along the minus strand of CALVQH010000024.1, from coordinate 16,908 downwards.
TTATGTTTGTCTTGTTTTAAAGGATTTGGCAACTAAGCAAAAAGATCTACAAGCATATTTTAAAGGTGGGACAGCACTTTATAAGATATTAAACCATATGAATCGTTTTTCTGAAGATATAGATTTGACTGTTAAAATAAATGAGTTTGATTCTAATAATAGTAATAGACAACGTTTAAAAAAAGCAGCGTTAGGATATGAAATTAGTGGTTTAGAATTGATAAAAAGTGAAACCGTTGATCGAAAGGGGAGCATTACTTCTTTTTATAGGTATGATTCTCTTTTTAGTTTTAATGAGCTTTTTAAATCTGGTAAGGTTCAGATAGAAGCCACCTCTTTTACAATTTCTGAACCTTTAGGAACTTATTTTATTGAGCCATTAATATATAAATATGCATCAGATCATGAGAAAAAAATATTAAAAAATGTGTATCAGATTTCTGAGTTTAGTATTGAGATTATTATGTTGGAAAGAATTTTTGTTGATAAGATTTTTGCAGCAGAATTTTATTATGAAAGAGAAATGTATCAAGACGTTTGTAAACATATTTATGATATAGCCGTTTTAATGAAACATGATAATATTAAGGCTCTACTTAATACTCCAAGCGAGCTAATAAAATTGATTGAATTAAAGCGTGAAGAAGAAATTTTAAGAAAGGGTGGCATTCCTTCTAACTTAATGATTAAGGATTTTAATTATTTGAAGTTAGAGTTCAATGATTCTTTTATAGCTTGTTATCAAGAAATGCAAAAAGTATATGTTTTAGATGATGAAAGTAAAATTGATTTTGAAGCAATTAAAGAGGTATTAAATCAATTATTGAAATTATTTAAAAAAATTAATGTTTAATATTTTTGATTTAAAAGTTAATTTTGTTTAAAGCTTGCTATATGATGTTTTTTCTTTTTAAAATAGTACGAAATTACTTGTATTTATGCTACTTTTGTGATATTATCTTTATTGCAAAAGTTTTTTTGCATATATTTTAGTATGTGGGAGGGAATATGCGGATTTGCCCTAGACCACTACCTTGAAAAACTAAATTATTAGGAGGTGTTTTCATGGCAAAAGAAATCACAAGAAGAATTAAACTTCAAATTGAAGCAGGTAAAGCAACACCAGCTCCACCAGTTGGTACTGTTCTAGGTCCAGCAGGAGTTAACTTACAAGAATTTTGTACAAAGTTTAATGATGCAACTAGAGATAAAATGGGTGATGTTGTACCTTGTGAAATCACAGTATATGATGACAGAAGTTTTGATTTCGTATTAAAAACTCCACCAGCAGGATTCTTACTTAAGAAAGCTGCTAAAATTCAGAAAGGTTCAACTAAGGGTGCTAATGAAGTTGTGGCAACGATTACGAAAGATGATTTACGTAAGATTGCTGAGACTAAATTACCAGATCTTAATGCTTATGATGTAGAAGCTGCAATGAATATCATTGAAGGTACTGCACGTAATATGGGTATTGCTGTTAAAGGTGTTAATGATCAAGAAATGGCTGAACAAGCAGCAGAAGCTCGTAAAGAAGAAGCAGAAATGGCTAAAAGAGATGCTGAACTTGCTGAAATGGAAGCTGAAGCTAAAGAATTTAGTGCTGAAGTTCCTGTAGCTGGTGAGGAAGAAGAAACTAAAGAAGAAGAAAATTAATTTTTTAATAAAAAAGAAATCCGTCTTTAATAAACCACAGTAAGGAGGGAAATATTTTGAAAAAACACGGTAAGAAATATGTGGAAGCATCAAAGAAAATTGATAAGAATAAACTTTATAGTGTAGATGAAGCTATTAGTTTAGTAAAAGAAACAAGTGTTACTAATTTTGATAGTACAGTTGAAGTTGCTATTAAGTTAAATATTGATGCGAAGAAATCTGATCAAAATTTAAGAGGAAGCTTTGTTTTACCAAATGGAACTGGTAAGAAGAAAAGAGTTTTAGTTATTGCTAAAGGAGAAGCTGCAAATCAAGCTCGTGAAGCTGGAGCAGACTATGTTGGCGATAAAGATATGATTGATAAGATTTCTCATGAAAACTGGTTTGATTTTGATGTTATTGTTGCTACTCCAGATATGATGCCTGAACTTGGTAAAATTGGTAAAGTTTTAGGACCTAAAGGGTTAATGCCAAATCCTAAGACTGGTACAGTTACAAATGATGTTGTAAAAGCAATCGAGGATATCAATAAAGGTATGGTTCAATATAAGAATGATTCTTATGGTAATATTCATACTATTATTGGTAAAGTATCATTTGATAATAACAAGTTAGCAGAAAACTTAAATTATGTAGTAACAACTGTTGCTAAAATGAAACCAGCTAGTGTTAAAGGTGTTTTTATTAATAGTATCACGATTACTAGTACAATGGGTCCTGGTATTAGATTAGATAAAAATTCTTTTGACATTTAATGTAAGTTATAATATAATAGCTATTAGAAAAGTGAACCGAAGACAGTAGGGAGGTAACTTTAATAATCCTACCGAGGGGAGACTTATTAACTTTTTGTTTTTAAGCTTCCCAAAAGGAAGCTTTTTTAAAATATTAAAGGAGGAAGAATATGGCAAGTAGCAAAATTCTAGAATCTAAGAAAGCTATTGTTAGTGAGATTGAAGATAAGATTAAAAATAGCGAATCTGTTATTTTGTTTGAATATCAAGGTCTTACAGTAGCAGAAGTTAGCGAACTTAGAAAGAAACTTAGAGAAGCTCAAGGTGAAGTTAGAGTCTATAAGAATACGCTTTTAAAAAGAGCTTTAGATGACCTTAATATTGACCTTAATGGTTTCTTAGAGGGACCAAATGCGATTATGTTTGGATCTCAATTATTAGAACCAATTAAAGTGATTGCTGATTTTGCAAAAGATCATGATAAGATGCAAATTCGTGTTGGTATCATTAATGGTGATGTTGCAGAGTTATCTGTAATTAATGAATATGCTTCTATTCCATCTTATGAAGGATTACTTACTATGCTTGCAGCTGGTATGATGGAACATGTAAGAAATTTAGCAATTGGTTTAAATATGTATGCCGAAAAATTAGAAAATTAGAAAGGAATGTGAGTTAAAATGGCAAAAATTACAAAAGATGAATTTATTAGTGCTTTAAAAGAAATGACTATTCTTGAAGTAAAAGAATTAGTTGATGCAATGAAAGAAGAATTTGGAGTTGATCCAAGTGCTGTAGCTGTAGCTGCTGCTCCAGCTCAAGTTGAAGAAGCTGGTTCAGCTAACAAGACTGTAGTACTTAAGAGTGCTGGTGGAAATAAGATCGCTGTTATTAAGATCATTAAAGAAATCACTGGTCTTGGATTAGTTGAAGCTAAAGGTATCGCTGATAATGGTGGTAACTTAAAGGAAAATATTCCTGCTGATGAAGCTGAAGCACTAAAGAAACAACTAGAAGAAGCTGGCGCAGAAGTAGAATTAGTTTAATTCATTCATTAAGAACTCAAATTATTGAGTTCTTTTTGTATACATGAAAAAAGCAAGAAAATAGATGTTAAGTGTTTTCTTGCTTTTTAAATTATTAGAGAAGAACAAAAGAAAAGACGCTAGCCGAAAGGCATAGCGCAAACCATTATGTAGGCGCTATCCACTAAGTGGATAACACTTACGTATTTTTAATATATCATATTTTAAATAAATAAACAAGAGTAAGAGTGGTTAGATTTATAGAACTGTATAGGGATTGTTCATAGTGCCATTTCCACCGAAGTTTGACAGTTACGCTTTTTGAGAAACATGATTTTGCCTAGATAGTACCTAGGTTTTATTTTGTCAAGTTTTTAATATTTTTATGTTGTGTATTTTTGTGTATTATGATATAATTACTATGTAAGGTAGTGATTATATGTATTTAAGGAAAAGTTTAAGTAACGGTAAAATTTATTTATCCTTCGTTCAAGGCTATCGTGATGAAGCTGGTAAAGTCAAACAAAAAACTATTGAAAAAATTGGATATTTAGATGATTTAAAAAAACAATACGATGACCCCATCTCTCATTTCAAGGAAATCGCTAAACAAAGAAACACCGAAGAAATTAATGAGTTAATTATCAAAAATCTTAAGACGAAAACAATTGATGAAAATTCTTGCACTAAAAATCTTGGCTATGTCATTTTAAAGAAAATTTACAGTGAACTAAATATTTCTGAATTTTTAAAGCAAAAGCAAAAAAATTTAAAAATTGATTTTTCCTTAAATGATATTTTTGAATTATTAGTTTATTCTCGTATTTTATACCCTGATAGTAAATTATCAACTTATAATAACAAAGACATTTTCTTTGAAAAATTTGATTTTTCTTTACAAGATATGTATCGCTCATTAGATTATTTTTCGAATTATAAAAATGATTTACTCATTTCATTATGGAATAATACGAAAGATAAATATAACCGCAATACTTCGATCACTTATTATGATACGACTAATTATTATTTTGAAATATCTTATAATGATGAAGATGAATTAAATGATAAAGGAGAAATAATAAAAAAAGGATTAAGAAAAAAAGGACCTAGTAAAGAACATAGGAAAACCCCTATTGTTCAAATGGGATTATTAATGGATAAAAAAGGACTACCAATGTATTACGACTTATTCCCAGGTAACGAATCAGAAAAATTACAAATGAGGCCAACCCTTAAAAAAACAAAAGCCAAATTTGGGATTGATAGAACTATTATTGTCGCCGATAGAGGTCAAAACACTAGTGATAATACTGTATTTATCGCCGGAAAAAATGATGATGATCATTCCAATCATGATGGCTATGTTTATGGCCAAAGTATACTCGGTGCCGATAAAGAATTCAAAGACTGGGCTTTAAAACAAGATGACTTCATTTATGATGAAATATATGATGAATTTGGTAATTTGGTAACCTATAAAGAAGCAATAAAAGATGAAGAAGGAAAAGTTATTGGCTATGAAGATAAACCTGCTATATTTAAACATAAATCCAGAGTTTATGCTAAAAAAGTACAAATTAAAAAAGATGGCAAAAGGAATGTTAATTATTTAATCTATCAAAAACAAATGGTTTATTATTCTAAAAAATATGCGGATAGGCAGAAAAATTTAAGAGAACAGGCCATAGAAAAAGCCAAAGACTTAATTAAAAATCCTGGTAAATATACTCAAGCCACTTCTTATGGTTGTACAAAGTACATTAATAATATTAAATTTAATCAAGAAACGGGAGAAATACCAGATGGATTAGAATTATCTTTAAAATTAGATAAAATAAAAGAAGAAGAAAAGTTTGATGGATACTATTCTATTGTTACAAGTGAAAAGCACCTATCAGACAAAGAAATAAGAGATATTTACAAAGGATTATGGAAAATTGAAGAAACATTTAAAATTACTAAATCAGAACTTGAAACTAGACCCGTATTTGTCTGGACAGATGAAAGTATTGAAGCACACTTTCTATCTTGCTTTGTATCTTTATTAATAATAAGATTATTGGAACAAAAATTAGACCGAAAATACTCAAATGAATATGTCATTAATTCATTAGTAAAATATACAAGTACTAATTTAGAACATAACATTTATTTACAAAGTTTTAGAAATGATGTTATTAAAGATTTAGAAAAAATTTTTAATCTCGATTTATCCCATAAATACTTAACTTTATCACAAATTAAAAAAATTTTAAATTTTTAGAAAATTATCTTTATTACACAACAATTAAAAATTGAGCAAACTCAGTAGGTACCTGGCTTTGCTCAATTTTGCTGTCAAAGAAAAGATATACAACATACTTGAGTAAAAATCAATATCTTTTTGTATTCTTTAAATAACCTCTATTTTAAAATAAAACTGGTATTTACTTTTGCAATTAAATACTTTCAACTTTATTTAAAGTGGTGCAATTTAGTACTTGACGAACATAAAATATACTGTTATAATCTAAGTCGTATGACTGCTTAGATGTGCGAGGTTGCTGATACGCTAGGCGAGGTTGTTCCAAATACCTCTGGTATTAGGGAATTTGCACGGAGCGAGTCTGTACTAGATATGGACGAAAGGAGGACATGAAATATGTCAAATACAAAAGTTAGAATTAATCTTAGAGCATTTGATCATCGTTTACTTGATAAAGCTGCTCTAAAGATTGTTGAAACAGTTAAAAGAACGGGTGGAGAAGTTTCTGGACCTGTACCTCTTCCAACAGAAATACAAAAGTATACTGTTTTAAGAGCAGTTCACAAGTATAAAGATGCACGTGAACAATTTGAAATGCGTACACATAAGAGACTTGTTGATATTAAAAACCCAAGTAAAGAAACTATTGATGCTTTAACTCATTTGGATTTACCAAGTGGTGTAGACATTGATATAAAATTATAATTTAGAAAGGAAATGAAAAAATGAAAGGAATCTTAGGGCGTAAGCTCGGAATGACTCAAGTTTTTACAAAAGAAGGAAAACTTATTCCTGTTACTGTTATTGAAGTACAACCTAATACAGTAATGCAAGTAAAAACGGTTGAGACGGATGGATATTCTGCTATTCAAGTTGGAATGGTAGAAAAGAAAGAGTCTCGTGCTAACAAACCAGAAATGGGAAGAGCAAAAAAAGCAAATACTACTCCTAAGCGCTTCTTAAAGGAAATCAGAGATTATGATGGTACTGTTAATATTGGTGACGTTATAACTGCTAGTACTTTTGAAGTAGGAGAAGTAGTAGACGTTACAGGTACTAGTAAAGGACATGGATTTACTGGTGTAATTAAACGTCATAATCAATCTAGAGGACCAGAAACACATGGATCTAGATATCACAGAAGACCAGGATCTTTAGGTACTATGCTTCCTAAAAGAGTACTTAAGGGTAAGAAATTATCTGGTCACATGGGTGTTGATACCGTTACAATTCAAAACCTAGAAATTATTGAAGTTAATGAAAATGAAGGCTACATTTTAGTGAGTGGAAATGTTCCAGGTGCAAAAAATTCTGTTGTATTTATTAAATCTGCTGTTAAAAATAGTCGTAAGAAAGATCCAAAAGAGATTATTAGTTACGAAGAAGCACCTATTGTAGAAGAAACTGTTACCGAAGTAGTTGAAGCTCCAGAGGCAGTTGAAGCAGATGATACAGTAGAAAGCGAAAACAATTAAGTTTTCTAGAAAGGTTTAGCTATGAAAATAAGTGTTAAGAATATAACAGGCGAAAAAGTTCGTGATTTAACTTTAAATGATGCTGTTTGGAATATTGAAGCAAATGACCAAGTTTTAAAGAAAATGATTAAGTTACAACTTGATTCTTTAAGACAAGGTACTCATAAAACAAAAACACGTAGCGAAGTTTCTGGTGGTGGAAGAAAACCATGGAGACAAAAAGGAACAGGCCGTGCTCGTCAAGGAAGCATTCGAGCTACACAATGGCGCGGAGGTGGAATCGCTGGTGGTGTTAGTCCACGTGATTACACATTTAAGATTAATCGTAAAGAAAGAGCTTTAGCTTTAAAAAGTGCTTTATCACTAAAGGCACAAGAAAAAGCTTTAGTAGTACTTGATACGATTACACTTGATAGTTTAAAGACAAAAGATGTTAAAAAATTAGTAAACGATTTGAAACTTGTTGGTAAAATTTTATTTGTTACAAGTGAAGATCATGAAAATTTATATATGGCTACTAGAAATCTTGGATATGCATACTGTATTTTAGCTAGTGAAATTAATGCTTTTGATTTAGTAAATGCAGATGTTGTTGTTATGGATGAAGCAGCTGTAAAACAAATAGAGGAGGTGCTTAAATAATGAAAGATTATACAGATATTATTTATTCACCAGTCATTACAGAAAAAAGTGCTCGCAAAATGCAAGATGAAAATGTTTATACATTTAAAGTTAGTAAGAGCGCTACGAAAACACAAATTAAAAAAGCAATTGAACAAGCTTTTGGGGTAAGTGTAAAAAGTGTTAATACACTCAATACCAAACCTAAAAGACGTAGAGTTGGAAGATATGCAGGTATGACAAAAACTTATAAGAAAGCAATTGTTACACTTGATGCTGGCTCTAAAATAGAGTTATAGGAGGAGTAAGTTATGGCAATTAAGAAATATAAACCTACTACGAATGGACGTAGGGGTATGACCACACTTGTAAATGAAGAAATTACAACTAGTACTCCTACTAAAAGTTTAACAAAGATTAAAGTTAAAACTGGTGGAAGAAATAATCAAGGTAAAATGACTGTTCGCCATATTGGTGGTGGAGCTAAGAGAAAATACCGTTTAATTGATTATAAGAGAAATAAAATTGGTATTACTGGTAAAGTAGCAACGATTGAATATGATCCAAATAGAAGTGCTAATATTGCTTTAATTAATTACCGTGATGGTGAAAAAAGATATATTATCGCTCCTAAAGGTTTAGAAGTTGGTATGATTATCGAAAATGGTAGAGAAGCTGATATTAAAGTTGGTAATGCTCTACCACTAGAAGCTATTCCAGTTGGTACTGTAGTTCATTGTATTGAACTTAAGCCTGGTAAAGGTGCTGAGATTTGTCGTTCAGCAGGAGCTAGTGCACAAATTCTTGGTAGAGACGGTAAATATGTAATTTTACGTTTACAATCTGGTGAAACCAGAAAAGTACTAGGTACTTGTATGGCAACTATTGGTGTTGTTGGTAATGAAGATTATGAACTTGTAAACTTAGGAAAAGCTGGAAGAAAAAGACATATGGGAATTCGTCCTACAAACCGTGGTTCTGTTATGAACCCTAATGATCACCCACATGGTGGTGGTGAAGGTAGAACTCCAGTTGGACGTAAGAGCCCAATGACTCCATGGGGTAAACCAGCTCTTGGATATAAGACAAGAAAAAATAAGAAAGCATCTAGCAAGTTAATTGTTAGTAGAAAGAAAAAATAGGAGGAAGCTATGGCAAGAAGTTTAAAGAAAGGACCTTATGTATTCGATCGATTACTTAAAAAGGTTCAAGAATTAAATAAAAATAATAAAAAAGAAGTTATTAAAACTTGGTCTCGTAGTTCAACTATTTATCCTGATTTCGTAGGACATACATTTGCAGTTCATAATGGTAAAGAATTTATTCCTGTATATGTAACCGAAGATATGGTTGGTCACAAACTTGGTGAGTTTGCACTTACTCGTAAGTTTGGTGGACATGCAGGTCAAAAGTAGGAGGGTAAATAAATGGAAGCTTATGCAATACATAAGGGAGCTATGATTGCCCCTAGAAAAGCGAGAATGACTCTTGATTTAATACGTGGTAAAGATGTAGCAACTGCAGAAGGTATTTTGGTTAATACCAATACCAAAGCTAGTAGACTCATTCTTAAAGTATTAAAGAGTGCTGTTGCTAATGCAGTTAATAACAATGGTGCTAATGAGAGTGATTTAGTAATTAGCGAATGTTACATTAATCCAGGACCAGTTTATAAGAGAATTAAGTTTGCTAGTCGTGGTAATGTAGACAGAAGAGACAAAAGAACAAGTCATATCACTATTAAAGTTAGTGATGGTAAAGGTAAGGAGGAAGCATAATGGGTCAGAAAGTAAATCCTATTGGTTTTAGATTAGGTGTTAATAAAGACTGGGAATCAAACTGGTATGCTAAAAAAGACTATGCTAAAACTTTAAATAAGGATATTAAAATAAGAGAATATTTAGAAAAGAAGCTTAAAGATGCTGCTGTTGCTTCTATCCTTATTGAGAGAAAGAAACAAAGAGTTGATGTTACCATCAATACGGCAAAACCTGGTGTTATTATTGGCCGTGGTGGTGAAGACATTGAAAAATTAAGAAAAGAAATTAAAAAATTAGTTGGTGAAGATGTTTATATTAACATCGTTGAAGTTAAAAATCCTGATTTGAATGCAAAACTTGTTGCACAAAATATTGCAGCACAAATCGAAGCTCGTGCACCATTTAGAAGTGTTCAAAAACGGGCAATTCGTAATACAATGAAAGCTGGAGCTAAAGGTATTAAGACTGCTGTATCTGGTAGACTTGGTGGAGCTGAAATGGCTCGTACAGAAGGTTATACCGAAGGTACTGTACCACTTCATACTATTCGCGCTGATGTAGATTACGCGATAGCTGAGGCAGACACCACATATGGTAAGATTGGTGTTAAGGTTTGGATTTACAAAGATGAAATTCTTCCCGCTAAGAAAACTTTGAGAGGAGATGGATCTCATGTTAATGCCAAAAAGGACTAAATATAGAAAACCTCATCGTGTTTCTTATGATGGTCATGCAAGAGGTAATACTGAACTTCACTTTGGTGAATATGGATTAAAAGCTACAGAAGGAGCATGGATTAGTGCTCGTCAAATCGAAGCTGCTCGTATTGCGATGACTCGTTATATGAAACGTGGTGGTAAAGTATATATTAATATCTTCCCTCATTTAGCACTTACAAGAAAACCTCTTGAAACTCGTCAAGGTAAAGGTAAAGGTAATGTTGAAGATTGGGTTGCCGTTGTTAAAGAAGGCAAAATTATGTTTGAAATTGGGGGAGTAACTGAAGATGTTGCTCGTGAAGCGCTTAGACTAGCATCTCACAAATTACCAATTAAAACTAAATTTGTAAAAAAGGAAGGTGAATCTCATGAAAATTAAAGATTTACGAGAACTTTCTACAAAAGAATTAGAGGGTAAAATACTAGAATCAAAGAAAGAATTATTTGGTTTACGTATGAAACAATCTACTGGTACTTTAGATAAACCTTCTAGAATTAAAGAACTCAGAAAAGATGTTGCGAGAATGAAAACTATTTTGAAAGAAAGAGAACTTGCAGGAGGTAATACTGATGGAGAATAGAAAACAAGAATTGGTTGGTAAAGTTGTAAGTAATAAAAATGATAAAACTATTACGGTAATAGTTGAAACTTACAAAACTCATCCTCTTTATAAAAAACGTGTTAAATATTCAAAAAAATATACTGCTCATGATGAAGAAAATAAAGCCGGTATTGGTGATACTGTTAGAATTAGAGCTACAAGACCACTTTCTAAAACAAAGAGATATGAACTTGTAGAAATCGTTTCTAAAGCAGTTATTTTATAGGAGGTACTTATGGTTCAACAAGAAAGTAGATTAAAAGTTGCGGATAATACTGGTGCTCGTGAGTTATTAGTTATTCGTGTACTTGGCGGATCTAAAGTAAAATATGGTAATATCGGTGATGTTGTTGTTGGTACAGTAAAAAAAGCGATGCCTAATGGAAACATTAAAAAAGGTAAAGTAGTAAAGGCTGTAATTGTTCGTACAACAGAAGGTATTAGAAGAAATGACGGCAGTTATATTAAATTTGATGACAATGCTTGTGTTATTATTAAAGATGATAAATCTCCAGTAGGTACAAGAGTTCTTGGACCTGTAGCTAGAGAACTTAGAGAAAAAGACTATATGAAAATTGTGTCTTTGGCTAAGGAAGTTATTTAGGAGGGTAAGCTTATGATGAAAATTAAAGTAGGCGACGAAGTACTCGTTATTGCTGGTAAAGACAAAGGTAAGAACGGTAAAGTTATTAAAACTTTAAGAAATGATGACAAAGTTGTTGTAGAAGGAATTAATATTGTTAAAAAACACGTTAAACCAAGAAATGGTCAAGATAAAGGTGGAATATTTGATATCGAAGCTCCTATTCATGTATCAAATGTTAAGAAAATAGAAAATGAGACTCGCAAGTCAAAAAAAGAAAGTAAGAGTAAGTAGGTGAATATTTATGAGTAATTATAAAAAATTATATGACGAAAAAATCGTTAAAGATTTAAAAGATGAATTTAAATATTCAAGTGTAATGCAAGTACCAAAATTAGAAAAGATTGTTATTAATATGGGTTGCGGTGATGGTGCTCGTGATCATAAATTTATTGAAGCTGCCCTAAAAGATTTGGAAGCAATTACTGGTCAAAAGGCAGTTGTAACAAAAGCTCGTCATTCAATCGCTGGATTTAAACTTCGTGAAGGTCAAGCAATTGGTGTGAAAGTTACTTTACGTGGAGAAAAAATGTATGAATTTATGGAAAGATTAATTCGTGTTGCTCTTCCACGTGTAAGAGACTTTAGAGGTGTTTCTAAAACTGCATTTGATGGTAAAGGTAATTATACTTTGGGTATTAAAGAACAATTAATATTCCCAGAAATAGAGTATGATAACGTTGTTAAAGTAAGAGGTATGGATATTGTATTCGTAACTACTGCTCATACAAACGAAGAAGCATTTGCTTTATTAAAGGCATTTGGTATGCCTTTTAAGAATTAAGGAGGAATATTTATGGCTAAGAAAAGTATGATTGTTAAAAATCAAAGAACACCTAAATATAAAGTTCGTGCTTATACAAGATGCGAGCGATGTGGTAGACCACATGGAGTAATGCGTAAATTTGGAATTTGCCGTATTTGTTTTAGAGAACTAGCAAATGAAGGTAAGATTCCAGGCGTAAAGAAATCAAGTTGGTAGGAAAGGAGGAATTTTAGATGGTTCAAGATAAAATAGCAGATATGCTTACAAGAATTCGTAATGCAAATCAAATGAAATATGAGACTGTTGAAGTAATTGGAACGAAAATGACTTTAGGAATTGCCGAAATTCTTAAAAGAGAAGGTTATATTGCTGATTATTCATACGAAAAAAATATAACTGGTGATAAACTTACTTTAACACTTAAATATGGAGATCGTAAAGAAAGAGTTATTACTGGTTTAAAGAGAATTAGTAAATCTGGTTTAAGAGTTTATGCGAAAGCTGATGAAATTCCTCGTGTTCTTAATGGTCTTGGTATCGCAATTATCTCAACTTCTAAAGGTTTAATGACTGATAAAGAAGCTAGAGAACAAAAGTTAGGAGGCGAAGTACTTGCCTATGTTTGGTAAGGAAAACATATGAGTAGAATTGGTAATCGTAAACTTACGCTTCCTACAGGTGTAACTGCTAGTTTAGAAGGAAACACCTTAACTATTAAAGGTGCAAAAGGATCTTTAAGTTTAGATCTTCATAAACTAGTAACTGTAGAAATTAGTGATACAGAAATTGTTACAAAAGCAAAAGATAATAGTAAAGAAGCTAATATTAATGTTGGTACAATGAATTCTTTAATTGCTAATATGATTGAAGGCGTTAGTACTGGATTTAGTAAAGGTTTAGAAGCAGTTGGTGTTGGATATCGTTTCCAAGTTAATGGTAATAAAATTAATATTTCAGCTGGTTTTTCTCATCCAGTTGTGGTTGAAGTACCTGAGTATTTAAAGGTAGAACAAGTAAGTAATACCGAAATTACGATTAGTGGAATTGATAAACAAAAAGTATCTGAATTTGCGGCTAATGTTCGTAAGATAAGAGAGCCTGAGCCTTATAAAGGTAAAGGTATTCGTTATAAAGGCGAATATGTACGTCGTAAAGAAGGTAAAAAGGCTGCTAAATAAGGTTAGAAAGGTCGGAAATTATGATTAAGAAAGAAAATAAGAACGTTGCTCGTTTAAGAAGACATGCTAGAGTACGTAAAAATATTCATGGTACAAAAGAATGCCCAAGATTAAACGTTTTCCGTTCAAATAATGGAATTTATGTTCAAGTAATTGATGATGATACTTCTACTACCTTAGTTAGTTCATCAACTGCTGAACTTAAAATTAAAAATGGTGGTAATATCGAAGCTGCAAAAGCTGTAGGAGCTGATATTGCTAAAAAATGTAAAGATGCAAAAATTAAAACTGTTGTTTTTGATAGAGGTGGATACCTATATCATGGACGTGTTGAAGCTTTAGCAGAAGCTGCACGTGAAAATGGTTTGGAATTCTAGAGTGGAGGATAAGATATGCCAAAAAAGAATGATAATAAGAAGAATTTATTAGAAGAAAAAGTTATCTCTATTGGTAGAGTAACAAAAGTTACTAAAGGTGGTAGACACTTTAGATTCTCAGCAACCGTAGTCGTTGGTAACCGTAGAGGTTTAGTTGGAATTGGTACAGGAAAAGCAAATGAAGTACCTGAAGCTATTAAGAAAGCTTTACAAGCAGCTAATAAGAATGTTGTTAAAGTATCTTTAATGGATAATAGAACTATTCCTCATGAAGCTACATGTAAGGTAGGTAGAGCTGTTGTTATGGTTAAACCTGCTAAAGAAGGTACAGGAATCATTGCTGGTGGTGCTGCTCGTGCGGTACTAGAACTTGCTGGTGTTAAAGATATCGTTTCTAAATCACTTGGTTCTAATACTAAAATTAATGTCGCTAAAGCAACACTAGAAGCTTTAAAATCACAAAAGAGTCCTGCTAAGGTAGCGGCTTTACGTGGTAAGAAAGTCGAGGAGTTATAATATGAAGTTAGAATCATTACCTAAGTCTTTTGAGACAAAATCTAAAAAACGTGTTGGACGTGGACCAGGAAGTGGCATGGGTAAGACTTCTACTCGTGGACAAAAGGGTCAAAAGTCTAGAAGTGGATCAAGTATTAGTGCTTGGTTCCAAGGTGGACAAACTCCTATTTACAGAAGAATTCCAAAAAGAGGATTTAATAATACTCGTTTTGAAACAAAATTTGCAACCATTAATCTAAGTGATTTAGATCGTCATTTTCAAGATGGTGATGTTGTTACTCCAGAAGTACTTAAAGAAAGAGGAATTATTAAAAAACAACTTAATGGTGTTAAAGTTTTAGCAAATGGAGAATTAACTAAGAAATTAACTGTTAAGGCTCAAAGATTCTCATCTGCCTCTGTTACAAAAATAGAAAATGCTGGCGGTAAAGCTGAGGTGATTTAGATGTTTAAAGGAATTACCAAAATATTTAGTAAGGGAAATAAAGATTTAAGAAAAAGAATTTATTTTACATTATTTTGTTTAGGTTTCTTTGCTCTAGGAATTAATGTTACGATTCCTTGGGCAAATACCATCTATGAAGAGTTAGGTTTTTTAGAAATATTTAACTTGATGAGTGGTGGTGGACTACAAAGCTTTTCTATCTTTGGTTTAGGTGTTAGTCCTTATATTACAGCAAGTATTATTACGCAGTTATTACAAATGGACATTATTCCTTATTTCAAAGATTTAAAAGAACAAGGTTATGTTGGAAGACAAAAAATTAATAAAATTACTAGATATTTAGGTATTATTATTGCCTTTATTCAAGCATATGCGATAAGTGTCTTTTATTTAAAAGGTGCTAGTGGTATGGATATGCTTAAAACAAGTTTAGTAATGACTGCTGGTACGGCATTCTTACTATGGATGGGTGATCAAATTACACAAAAGGGTATTGGTAATGGACAATCTTTACTGATCATGGCTGGTATTTTAATTAGTATGCCTAGTGTATTTACGAATGTATATAATACATTCATTAATGGTAGTATGGAGATTGGTTTAGGTATTACCTTATTCATCGTGTATATCATCTGTTATATTTTAATTATTGTGGGTATTATTTGGGTTCAACTCGCTGAGAGAAGAATTCCAATTCAGTACTCTAATCGAACGACAAGTGCATATGGGGCACAACAATCATTCTTGCCTATTAAAATTAATAGTGCAGGTGTTATCCCTGTTATATTTGCATCTGTCATTACAACAATACCAGGAACAATCGTTGCTTTAACAGGAAATGAAGCAGCAATCAATTTTGTTAATAATTATATTTTATATACTTCACCTACTGGCTTCTTACTATATATTGTTCTTATTTTTGCTTTCTCTTACTTCTATACTTTCTTAAGTATGAATCCAGAAGAGATGAGTAAGAATTTGAATAAGAATGGTGGATATATTCCAGGTGTTAGACCAGGCGCTGATACAAGTAATTATATTAGTAAGTCTTTATCTAGAATTACTTTAGTAGGAGCTATTTTCCTAGTAATTTTAGCAGGACTTCCAGTATTAATTTCAAGTTTTACGAATTTACCTTCAAGCGTAAGTTTAGGTGGAACAGGTATATTAATCGTTGTTGGTGTTGTAATTGAAACTTATAAACAAATTGAATCTAGCTTAACGGCTAGAAGTTATGCCGAACGCAAAAAGAGGTTTAGATAAAATGAAGAATATCATTTTTATCGCTCCTCCTGCCGCAGGCAAGGGAACTATTAGCGATTATTTAGTAAAGAATTATCATTATGAACATATTTCAACTGGAGATTTATTACGTGATGAAATTGCTAGTGGTAGTGAATTTGGACAGAAACTAGATATTATTTTAAAAAGTGGCTCTTTGGTTGATGATGAGACAGTTATTCAGCTTGTTCGTCAAAAGATTACTACTTTAGCTCATCAAGCATTCATCTTAGATGGGTTTCCAAGAACATTAAAGCAAGCGAAAGCGCTAGATCAATTACTAGATGAGTTACATATTGGGAATAATGTTGCTATTTATTTAAATGTTGATTTAGATACGGCTTTAAAAAGAGTAATGGCTAGAGTTATTTGTCCTAAATGTAAAAGAAGTTATAATTTAAATAATGAAAAATTAAAACCCGTTCATAAAGATATTTGTGATGATTGTGGTGAAGTGCTTATTCATAGAAGTGATGATAATGAAGAAACTTTTCGTGTTCGATATGACTCTTTTATGAATAATACAAAGCCAATCTTAGATTTTTATCAAGATAAAGGGATATTATGTGAGATTGATGCGACAATGCCACTTGAAGAAATTTATGAACAACTCGAAGATGAGGCGGAAATTCGAGTAAAAGGTGGGTGTTCAAATGATTAGTATTAAAAGTGAAAGAGAAATTGCTTTGATGAGAGAAGCAGGAAAACTAAATTATCTAACACATGAAGAAGTGAAAAAGCATATTAAGCCTGGAGTTAAGACGAAAGACTTAGATAAAGTTGCTTATGATTTTATTACTAAAAATCAAAAAGCAAAAATGGAAGCATTGAAAAAATATTATCAAACAATTGAAGAAGCTAT
>CALVQH010000023.1 GCA_944358115.1 uncultured Bacilli bacterium | reverse complement strand
TAGTCACTTGAAAAGAGAAAATCGTTGATCCTTCTAGCAATTAAGCGATTTACTGGGGAACGATATTTACTAGAACTATTTAAATTGCTGGTATTGGGGCTTAGAACAACGATTGAATACTTGGGATTATCAAAGGGAGCATACATTAAGAAAGTATTACTTAAAACATAGGATTCTAACGAGCCATCATAATCACTATCAATATAAGATTCACTTGTACCAGTTTTTCCGGCAGCAGCAATGCTTTGATTGATGTACCAATAACCTGTTCCATTTTTCATTACACTTCGAAAGCCTTCTTGAATTCTCTTTAAATATTTGCTTTCTAAATTTACTTTATTTAACTCTTCAACATCTCTTGTTATGATTACTTCATCATTTTCTTTAATGCTATTCATCAAACTTAATTTTAGACGAGAACCATTATTGGCAATCGTATTAATATATTGAAGTAATTCAACTGGTGTATATAAATCATATTGTCCAATCGCAAGATTCATTAGTAGGTCGGGTGCAACGGCAGTGCCTTTTAGTCCTGTACTTTCATCTGGTAAATCAATTCCGGTTGATGTGCCTAGGCCAAAGGAAGCAAAGGTATCACGATATGTGTTAAAATGTTCAAGTGATGCTTCTATCTTCATATTATATGTGTAATCATAGCCCATGATACCTAGAGCAATAATAAATTGATAATAGTTGGAACTTAAAGCCAGGGCTTCGATATCATTTAGTTTACCTAATCTTTTATAAGAACATTTGGCTGGCATGTTGGCTAGTTTTACACAGCCATCGGTCATGGTACTACCAATATCAATAATACCATTTTGATAACCGACAGCCATAGATGCACCTTTGACCGCACTACCAACCGTATAAGCATTTTTAATTACATTAATACTTACGTCTTGAAAAGATTGGTCTTTGCCATTTGTAATCAAACGAATCCCTGCGATAGCTTTTATTCCACCGGTTGCGGGATCACTTACTAAGGCATAGGACTCTTTATAAAATTCTGTATTGGCTGTTTTTTTTGCTTTTAGCATTTCTTCTTTGATAGCTTCTTCTACTTCTAATTGGATTTCAATATCAATCTCTAAAACTAAATCTTTTCCCCTTTTAGCAGCACTTACTAATTCTAACGTGTTATTACTCCCTACTTTATAAATAGCTTTTTCCCCTTTTAAATATTCTTCGTAATATTCTTCTAGGCCACTAATCCCTACTTTGTCGGTCAAGCTATAACCTTTTTTTAATAAATCTTGTTTCTCTGCTGGGAGGGATGAAGATATTTCCCCAAAAATGGTTTTTAAAGTGTCATCATATACATAAACTCTGGACCACTCCATTTCCCCAAATATTCCCGGCAAATTACTTTCTAAAATACTTGCATAAACTTCATCACTTACTTTGTTTATTAAACATTTATTGTCATAGCTATATCCTTCATTCATTAAAAAGTAAAAATAGGAACTATATTTTTCAAGAGAAGTTAGGGAATTTAGCATATCTTCAGTAATACGTTCTAATTTCATTTCTTCTAGCTTTTCATTCGTTATTTTTCTTTCATTATAAAGTTTGTATTCTTCTACTGTGATTAGCGCATCTACTTCATCTTTATATTTAATCATGTAAAAATCTTTTAATTTTGATTCTTGATATTCATAAGTATAATTCGTTAATTTGACCAACTCTTCCGCAATTTTTAATTCCTCTTTTAAAGTAATACTTGCCGGTTTATGATAATAAATTGTATTTACTCCAATATTATCTACTAAAACATGGCCATTGATATCCAGTATTCTACCTCTGGGAGCAGACGTGCCTGTTACATAAACTTCATTAATTGCCTCAGCTTCTTTTAAATAGTATTCTTTGTTATGATAAGCTAGATCATAAACACGGTATATAAAAAAAGCAAATATTGATAGTAAGAAAAGACTGATAATGATTACTTTTTTAGGCATAAACTTCACCATTATTAGTATTTAAAAAATTAGTTTTTTCATACAATATATTAGGTGATATTATGTACAATTTAATTAAAGCATATATGGGAAGAATGACAGTTGATGATGTCAATAATTTTGCTCTTAGTAAGAATATTCATTTAAGCAACGAAGAACTTAATTTTGTTTATGATTTTATTCAAAAAAATTGGGAACAAGTTGTAAAAAATCCCAAATTATTAAATTTAGATCGCTATCAAGATCGTTTTAGTAAAGAAAATTTTGAAAAAATAAAAAAACTATTTTTAGAATATAGTGCTCGTTATTCTTCTTTTATTTAACTTCTTTTTAAGAAGTTTTTTATATGTCGAAAATATATGTCGAACTTTGTCATACGCTTTTTCTTGCTTTTTTTCGTAGTATCATTCATAATAGATAATCGTTATCTAACTGGTGGTAGCGCCTGCTTCATTTTGTAAGTAGTTTAAACTACTTGAATTTTTCAGAGGGTTTAATCGAAAGCGGGTGATGTAAGTGAGTGATACGAAATTATTGCTTATTATAATAATTATGCTCATTTCTATTATTAGAGAAGAACATAAAAAAAGTCGCTAGCCCAAAGGCATAGCGCTATTGCATAAGTGCAGGCGCTATCCACTAAGTGGATAACACTTACATATTTAATATAACATATTTTAGATAAATACACAAGAGTTCTTGCTATTAAAAATTATTTTTCTGATGATAAAACTCTCTTATATCATCCATCATATTGGGATTCATCTTTCCTTCTTTTATCATCGCAATTTCAAATTTATAAGGAGGATAAATTCTTGCTTTATCATCATCTGTTTCTCCTATATATGGTGTTTCTAATATTTTGGGAACACTTTTTAATTTTTCATGATTAATAATTTTAAGAAGTGAATCAAAGCCAATTGTTCCGTAGCCAATATTAGCATGGCGATCTTTATGAGCACCTAAAGGATTTTTACTATCATTTACATGAACACAGCCAATATAATTTGTGCCAATTACTTCGTCAAATTTTTGCAAAAAGGCATCAAATTCATTCATGTTATAACCAGCATCATTTAAGTGACAAGTATCTATACAAACACCAATTAATTCTTTCTTGTTTACTTTATCTATTAAATACTTTATTTCTTCTAGAGTACAACCTAATTCTGATCCTTTACCAGCCATCGTTTCTAATAGAATTTTTACCGAAGTATCATTTTTTAAAATTTGATTTAAGGCAAAAGCAATATTATCTAGAGCAATATTACGATCAATTCCTACACTTGAGCCAGGATGCAAGACAATGTATTTAATTTCCATTTCTTCACATCTTTTAATTTCATTTATTAAAAATTGAATGCTAAAATCATATTTTCTTTCATCTAAATTATTTGCTAAATTCACAATATAAGGCGCATGACAAATAACATGATTGATATCAATTTGATGAGCCTTCATCAAGTTTTGAGCTTCTTTCGTACTTTCTTTATCAATTGGTTTTCTCAAAGTATTTTGGGGTGCTCCGGTATAAAACATAAAAGTGTTGGCACCATAACTGATTGTTTCTTTTACGCTTCCCAGCAACCCTTCTTTACCAAAAGAAACATGAGAACCTAAAATCATTTTTACCACCTAACAATATTATATAAAATTCTATTAAAAAAATCTAGCCTTTCGACTAGATTAACTTGCACTTGTACAAGTTGTAGAAGCACTATCTGCAGATGCTTCAACATCATCACTTGTTACATCTGGGCTTACCCCATTAATCATATATTGACCATTTGATAACCAAATTTTATAAGTATAATTGCCACTTTCATCTACTGTAATAGAAATACTTCCAATATAAGCATCATCATTTTTTTCAATTAAACCAGAATTAATAATTTCATCATAAGTATAACATTTTGTACTTGAAGAATTTTCTTGAACATATAATGTTTGAGCTGCCGTTACTAAAGTATTGGCTTCCATTGCTAAAACTTGCTTTTTAGCACTATCGGCCATAGGAACTACTGCATTCGTAGCAATCAAAACAATTACAGATAATATAACAATAACACTTAACAATTCTACTAATGTAAAACCTTTTCTATTTAAATTCTTCATACTTTCACCTTCTAAATTAATTATATCAAAAATCTAAGTTTAGTCAACTCTTATTCCGAAATTTATAGAAAGTTTATTAAAAAAATGTCGAATTTAATTACAAATATTTTTAATACTTACCTTTCTAGTATGTTTAATTGGTTCCCATTTTTTAGTCTTCTTAAATAAACAGATGAAATTAATGGGAACCCAAGTTAGAATAAAAAGTGAGAAAGCGAGGATTCCTTTATAATGATCTTTTATTTTTTTATGAAGAATTTTAATAACAAAAATATTTAATAAAATACTTCCGATATAGAGGATTACAAAGACAAATAGACTGGTAAAATCAATTATTAATTTTCCTATCAATAGTCCTTTTAAAAATTGGATAAGAAAAGCCATTAAAGGTAAGAGGAAGGAAACTACTTGGACAAAAGGAGCTAAATAGTAGAGTAAACTATCGAAGGAACAAAAATTGCCATTTAAAAAGAAGTTTTTAAAAAGACTTTTATGATATCTTTTTAGGCAAGCATACGATCCACTTGTCCAGCGACTACGTTGCCGCCATGAAACTTTAAAATCGGTTGGATGTTCATCATAGGTAATCGCATCTTTTACAAAGGCAATTTTTATGTTATTTAAAGAGCAAATACCTGTAAATTCGCTATCTTCTGTTAATGTTTTAACTTGAAAGCCATATTGATCTATTACCGATTTTTTTACACAAAAGCCAGTTCCATTAATTGCCGCAGATCTTTTTAGTGCCATTCGTGATTCATTATAAAAGACATTTTGTAAATAATAAAACATGGTATAGCTGCCCGTCAAATAATTATCACTTGGATTTTTGGCATCGCGGAAGGCTTGTGCTACTAAATACCCTTCGTTTAGAGTATCATTCATATGAATTAAAAAATCTTGATCTACAATATTATCGGCATCAAAGATTACATAAGCATCATAATCACTATTTTTTAAAGTATCAAAAGTGTATTTTAATACTTCCCCTTTACTACGAGTAGGAATATCTACCGAAATTATTTTCGCGTTTTTCTGTTTGGCTATTTCTTTTGTATTATCCGTACAATTATTGGGAATTACGATGCAGTCATATAAGTCTTTGGGATAATTTAAATTTTTGATACTATCAATTAAATTTCCTATTACTTCTTCTTCGTTTCGACAAGGAATTAAAATTCCAAACTTATGGTAATTATCTTTTTTTGGTGCTTTTTTTAATTTCTTAAAAGCAAATAATCCTGTTATGACAAAATACATACTAAATAAGAAACACAAAATCATTACTACATTGTAAACTACTATCATTTTACTTCATCCTTTTTATTATTTCTTCTTTCGTTAGCCCATAGCTTTCTAACTCTTTTATTATTTTATTAATCTTTTCTATTAATTCTTCCATTTTTAATTTTTTAGCTTGATCAATATTATCACCAATAAATGTTCCCTTGGTAGATTTGGAAATGATCAGTCCCTCTTCTTCCAAAATATCATAGGCTTTTTTTACAGTATTTGGATTAATCCCTAAATCAACAGCTAAAGAGCGCACACTAGGAATCTGGGTTCCTGGCTCTAAAATTCCTAGTGTAATTAATTTTTCTACTTCTCTTACAATTTGTTCGTAGATTGGCTCTCTTTTGCCATAATCAATATTGATATTCATTAGTCAGTCGCTCCATATTCTAACATGTTTTGATATTGCATGAGAAGATTTTGATATTCATGATTATCACTCACCTTTTCTTTGTAGCGATCAAATTCTGCTTTGAATGAGGCGACATCACTGATCGTTACTTTATATACTTCGTTATAATAAGATTCAACCACAACATGATCTTTACTCATATCTACTTTATTATCTGTTTTTAAATAATTTAGGAATGAATCTTTATTACTATTTATGACATAATAAAATACATATAAATCTTCATCGGTAAAGTAAGTTGAATCATAGGTATATAAATGATAGTAAGATTCATGATTTATTTTTTCTTCATGATTAATGAATTGTTCATTTTGATAAGTAATAATTTTTTCGTATAATTCTTTACTAATTTTAATTGGAATAGCAATTTTTTCATAATGATGATTTTTATAAGTGTATAAATAGATTAGATCATCATCTTGAAGTGAAGTTTCATTAAACTCTTCCACTTTATCAATACTCTCTTTTATCAAATTGGTAATTTCTTTTGTTACCGGAATGGTTATTTCATTATATTCTATATAATCGATATGATTTAAATTAAATTCTTTGATCTTTTCTTGATTAATTTCATTTTTCTTTTCATTTAAAGTAGTTGCTAATTCAGAGGTAATTCCTACTCCTACTTTATATTCTTTATTATTACTAATCAGAGTAAAATCATGATAATAGTATTCACCATTACTAGCGCGATCTAATAACATTTTTATGACTTCGTTAATTATATCTTTATCTTTTATTAATACATCATCATAAACAAGCGTATCTACCCCATTTAAAACAGTTACCCTATTTTCCATTTCTTTAAAATCTAGATGATAAACTCCAGTAAAGATTAAGAAGATAGCAAGACTAATAATCGTAGATTTGATTGGTCTATAGATTTCTTTTCTTGTAATTAAATCATAGACGATAGAATAAATGATAATTCCTGCAATTGAGATAATCCAACCAAGCATACCTGCTTCATCTAGTATGATATAAGTAATTAAGCATACTGGGAAAAGAGTTAGTGCTTTTACAAGATAATGAGCCAAATTACTTTTAAAACTCATTTCATTATTTTCCATTTTTCTTCGTTTAAAAATGATATAACCCAAACCAACATAAATGATACTGAGGCCGATCATCTTGAAAAGACTGGTTGTATCATAAAAAGTGTCTTTAGAATTTAAGGCAGACAAAGGTGCAATAAAATGATAATCCATTTGTTTTTCTGAATAGAAAACGTATTCATTATTTTTTAAATGTTCTTCACAAATTGAATCACCATAACAGTAATAACTTTCAGGTTGACAATCTTCGCTTTCACATAAAATGTAGTCATTTTGGTTGGCATCAGCAATAAAATTAACCGTATTTAAATAAGGAACCATTAGAAGGATAAGAAGTAAAACAACTAGACTAGTAATTAAATTACCAGATAACACAATTGCTAAATTTACCGCGGTAAAAATAAATACATAAGAGATAAACCAGAAAAGAAAGTAATCTACTAATAATGCAAAAGGAATGGTTAGATTAGAAAATACTAAGCCAAATAAACCAAAGATTATTGTATTGATTAACATAAACAAAAGAATAATTAGAATACCGCCTAAAGTATTGGTAATAAAGATACTTTTTCGACTAATTGGTTTAGACATAATGAAGTCGACACTTTTTTTCTTGAAGACAAAGCCAAAGAATGTTAATGATAGAGCAAGAGGAATAAAAATCATTCCGGCATAAGTAAGAAAACTAAGTAAATTAAAATTGAGTAAGTTGTTATTACTAGAGGTAAGTAAAATTACTAAATAAATAATATTAATAATAGGAATAACACCTAATAAAAAGGCTAATAATCCTTTTGATTTGCGAATATTTTCTTTCAAAAAATGAATATTAAACAAGTTTTTCAAATTCATAACCTAACGCCTCCATTTGATAAATAAATACTTCTTCTAAGGTAAGTGGTAAATAATCTAAAATAACAGGATGTAAACTTTCTAAATATTTTCTTGAATCATGCCCTTCTTCATCTATAATAAGAGTTGCCACACTTCCGACTTTTTTATAAGAAAGTATTTTTAATTTTTTAAATGTTTTCTTATCAAAATCATCTTTAAGTGATATTTGAACTTTAAACATATTGGTCTTTAAAGTATCAATATCACTTTCAAATAAAATATTTCCTTTATATAATAATCCTAAGTTATCACATATATCTTCTAGCTCTCGTAAATTATGAGAAGTCATGATAATCGTTGTATCTTTTTTAGACATAGCCTCTGATAATAACTTTTTAAAATATTTGCGAATAACCGGATCTAAGCCATCAAAAGTTTCATCAAAAAACATATATTTGGCATTCGTGGCTAAGGCACAAATAAGAGCACATTGTCTTTTCATTCCTTTAGAAAATCCACTAATTTTCGCATTGGGATTTAACTTTAAAGTACTTGCTGTATTGATTACATAATTCATATCAAAATTATGATACAATGATTTGTAATATTCAGCCATATCCATTAAGGTATAACCCGGATAAAAATAAAGGTCATCTGGTACAAAGACCATTTCTTGTTTTAATGCTTCATTGTCATAAGCATTTTCATTATCTATTAGCACTACTCCTTCATCGGAAGTGTAGATACTATTGATAATTCTTAATAGTGTTGATTTACCAGCACCATTAGCACCGACTAAGCCATAGATTGCATTATCATTAATCCTACAACTTAAATTATCTAAGACATAATTTTTGCCATCAAAGCTTTTCGATAAATTCTTGATTTCAATCATAATCTCTCTCCTTAATTGTATTATATGTACTAATACAATTAAAATATACCACATAAAATAAATTATTGCAATATAAAAATGCAAAGTTTTGCAACTTTACATTTTCAATTAACTACATAGGGGTCAGATATCGTTCCAGAACCCGTAATTATAACATTTGATGACAAATTAATAACTGGACGAACACCATATAGCCCATTAACGTTAAGATGATCGTTACCGAAACTGCCAGTTGAAATCACAACAACTACATAGGCATAGCTATGAATACTATCCTCAAGAAAGTAATACGGAGTCATCGTCCAATAATTCTGTCCTGTATAAAGGTAATAACTCGTATTATCAGTTCTATATACTCCTCCGGCCATGGATACTTCATCGGCAATAATTAAACCTATTTTTGTTGTATACAAATCAATATTATTACCACATTCTAGTATTGGTGTTTTATTGGCTAATAATCTTTCATATGCTACATAATAAATCGTACTACTTGGTGTTGCACTCCAGTTATATCCACTTGTCATTTCTCGATTATTACAGAATCCTGGCGTACTTACTACTTTATCATCATATCCTTTATTGGCTATATTTGTTTGATACCAATTATCTAGTACTCCTTTTATTGTACTTGCTGTTCCACTATTTTGACTACTTGGCCTTTGGGCACCTATTTGATAGGTATATCCTACATAGTAACTTGTCTCATAATCTTCATTAAATGTACTGGTTCCTATTTGTCTATCATTTGTCGATTCTCCATTTGCATGGGCACTTGTTCCGTCATAGATAATTCTAATGGAACCGTCTCCATTAATTCGGATGATTCTCCAATAATACCCTGCAAATTTAAGATAATTATTTTCAACTGCTCCTCTAAAATAATAACTTGTTCCTAAATTATCTTGTGCTTGCCATACTCCTTCATCAGTTGTAGCAGCATTTGCAAAGTTTGGTATTCCTTCATTTACTGTTACATTTGCAAGTATAGTTTCTCCTGCACTAGCTTTTTCAGTAAAATCTAAATAGCATTTAGTCCCTTTCGTTGTATATGGCGCAATACTAAATGCTTTTGTATTACTATCATAATTTAAAGTTAGTCCATCTATTGTACTTCCATCTTTATAAGTACAATATGATGTACTTGCAAGTTCATAATTACCTTCTGGTATGGTATCAGATGGTTCTCCATCTACCGTTATAGCAACAATATTCAAATCTGCCAAGCTATAATTAATTGTTCCATTAACCAAGGGTATAGACTCTGTTACTCTATATTTTGCTCTGGTAAAGTTTAGTATGATAGCACTAATAATTAGAACGGCTACCACTCCAATTATGATATTTCTTTTTAAGTGACTTCTTTTTAAAGTTTCAATTTCCATAGCTTAGCCCTTCTTTCATGATGCTAGGCTTCATTTTAATTTGCATAAAAATAAACTATTATAAGATGATGAGTTTCCTAGCTTATAGTTAAATTATAATTTGAGCTAGACTAAAAGTCAAGAAAAACTTCGCCAAATTGCACATGCGATTTTATTTATTATTAGTAAATGAGAAAATAATTTCGGTGGTATCTTATGAAATATAATATTTATTTAAATAGCATTAGACAAGCTAATCATTTAACTCAGCAAGAAATTGCTAATATCCTTGGCATTTCTAGATCCGTGTATACAAAATATGAAAATGGCTATGAGCTAATTCCAATTAAACATTTGCTTGCTTTTTGCAATTATTTTAATATTCGGGTAGATAATGTTTTTGGTTTTTCTTTTAATAAGTCTCAATCATTAAATAATAATGTAGATAATAAAATTATTGGCCAAAGGCTAAGGGATTTTCGAAAAGAAAATAAACTAACTCAAGAAAAACTGGCTAATACGTTAAACACAACCGATACTGTTATTAGTGGTTATGAGTCTGGGAGAAGGTTGATTGCTACCCCTTTTCTTTATCAAATCTGTCATCAATATCATGTTAGTGCAGATTATCTATTAGGTAGAATTGATGAGCCAAAGTATTTAAAAGAAAATTGATACTGTAAAACAGTATCAATTATTCATAACTCATTTGGGTAACATCATAGCCATAGTATTCTAAAATACTTACCGCCTTTCTAGATTTTGTTCCTTTGTTACAAACAATAAAATACTTTTTGTTTTTATCTAATAATGTTTTATAATTTAACATTAATTTTTCATAAGGAATATTAATACTATCGGGATGGTGGTAAGTTTCATAATCAAGTGGATGTTGTATGTCTATTAGTGTTCCCATATTTTTGTAGTAATCTTTTATATTTAACCTTTTCATACTATCACACTTTATTTTATGTGATTAAAAAAATAAGGCTTAGTTTATTTGCCTTATTTTTTTATTCATTAAAGAAATCATCAAAGAATTCATCATCAGTAATGACATTATCATTTACGATAATACTGTCAGCATCAACATTTATTTTTGGTTTATTTTCTTTTGGTGTTTCTACTGGTTGTTCTTTTATATTTGTTGTTGGTGTTGAGACTTTCTTTTCCGTTACTGATATAGTGTCAGCTCCTTCAGGGGGTTTTGGCGCAGATGAAGTTGTTTCTGCTTCTTTTGGTAATTCTATTTTTGGTTCTTCTACTACTGTTTCTACTGGTTTTTCTTTTGCTTGATTTTCCATTTCTGCTTTTTGTCTTGCTTCCTCTTCATCTAGTTCTTTTAATCTTCTATCAATATCCTTCATCATCTGATCGATATCTAAATCTGATAAGCTACTCATTGGCTTATTAAACATTGGATTTGAACTAAATGGTGAAGTACTATTTGGAGTTGATTGAGAAATTGGAGTAGATGTGCCAATAGAAGAAGCAAATGGAGACATGCCTCCTGGTGTAAACGGATTACCAAAATTGTTACTAAATGGATTAGATGTTTCTCCATTATTTTCTAAGTTACTCATCATTTGTTTTCTTTTTTCTTCCGTTACAAATTTCTTTAAATCAAAAAGTTCTATTTTTTTGATTTCCCTCGTTGGGTAAGTTGCTTCTTCACGTGTCATTCCCCAATCCATTTTAAAATCTGGTTCTAATTTAGTTTTAAATGGATTCATACGAAGTCTGATAATAATTGCTTGAAATAATTTTAATTTTTGTAAGTCTGATACGGTAACAAGTGGTGTTGATGCTGTTTTGTCTTTTTCTTTGGATTTTACTTCACCACACATTTTAGATATTTCTTCTAGAGCTGCTAATTCTGTTGAAATTAAATATACTAAATTACCACAGTTACCTTTAATGATTTCGGCAACTTCTTTACCATAAACATCATTTAATTGAGCAAAGTTTTGAATAATAAAGGTAAATCTAATATCACGAGAACGAG
Source organism: uncultured Bacilli bacterium (assembly GCA_944358115.1). Classification (GTDB taxonomy): domain Bacteria; phylum Bacillota_I; class Bacilli_A; order RF39; family UBA660; genus Caccenecus. The sequence goes on along the minus strand of CALVQH010000023.1, from coordinate 10,051 downwards.
CTGCTGAAACCATAGAGTCAACATCTTTTAGTGGTGGCATATTCGCAAACTCATCCAAAATAAAGTTCGTTCTAAATGGTAATTTGCCACCATTTTCTTGGGCAACATCAATCAATGTTTCATAACATTGTTTAATAAATATTGTCATTAAAGAATGATATGTTTTTTTCTCATCATGAATAATCATGAATACAGCTGTTTTTTCTCTACCAATATCCGTCATGTCAAAATCACTATAAGCAAGCATTTCACTTAGTGCTTCTCTTGATGAGAAAAGACGAATCTTTTGTCTAAATGTTGATAAAATACCACCTTTTGTTTCATTTGGAGCATTGATTGTGTTAGAAGCAAAGATGTAAGGGCTTGATTCTGGTCCTTTTAAATTAAAATATTCTTTAATATAGTTACTTGTTGCGTAGCGTTCTTCCCCAACACTTGACATATAATTAATACTATTTAAATTTACTTCTTTTTCTTTAGCATCATAAAATAGGCCTAAAGCTAAACCAGAGAAATAATCAGCAGCACTCTTTTCCCAGAAATCAGAATCATTACTCTTTTTGGTTTGATCATACAAAATATTTAGAGCAACGTCATCTAATAATTCTGTTGCTTTATCAGTATTTCCTTCTTTAAAGTAACGATATGGTAAGGTTAAAGGATTCCAAGCATTTCCATGAGCTGGTTCTCTAAAGTTTAATACAATAATTTTATAGCCACGTTCTTTTAATGCCGTTGCAGCATACTTATAAATTTCACCTTTAGGGTCAGTAATAATCATGGACTCCCCTTTTTTAGCTAGTAAATTAACCATTGGTTTAACAATCGTCTGGGTTTTACCAGAACCAGTAGAACCAATTACTAAATTATGGTATTCTCCATTATCAACCCATATTTCTTTTCCATTATTAATTAAAGGTATTCCGGCAGCAGTTAGCGTCTCCGCTTTTGGATCCACTTTTACGACATCTGTATCATTTTTCATTTCTTTTTCAGTTGCCCATCTAGCATAACCACTTTCTTGCTTTTCACCTAGTTTAATACCAAAGCCTTTTCCTTTTTCTTTACTAAAAATATAAGAAGAAACACTTGAAAAGATTAAAACAAGAGCGATTACAAACATAAAAAGAGTTATTACGATATAATCACTTGTAAAAGCTTCAAATGGAAGTAATCCATAGAATTCACCTTCATTAATAAAAGAGGAAAAATTTAAAACAGCGATTGCACATAAATATAAAAGTAAAATACAGTATAAACAAAACATTAAAAAATCTTTTGGTGTTATTTTAAATTTCACATTTATTCCTCCCGTCACAAACTAAAAGTATTATACTACAAATAAGAAAAAAGTAAAAGAGATATTAGTTAATTTTATATCGATAAAATAAGTTGAAATAAAAGTTATTTGCTTTATAAAATTCTTCTAAATCATAAGTATTTGCATAAGCTTCAAAAAAGTCTGCTAATACTTTGTATTCTTTTGTTATTTCATAATTTAATTTTGATGCTACTTGATAATAATAAGCTGTATAAAAATTAAATTCATCTAAATGATATTCTTCTTGTAAAGAAGCAATTTCTTCTTGATATTCGTCAAAAAATGATTCTTTGCTATTTTCTGCATCTTTTAATATCCGAGTATTTTCGTGATAACAATATTCTTCATCTAAATCTTCGGTACAAGTCAAAGCTTCAAAATCATGATGAAAAAAGAAATAGGAGTTGATACCAATAAAAATAATTACAATCAATAGCAAAATCATAAATACTAAAAAGATACGATGACGATCAAAAAAGTTAATTACCCTTTTTATCATGAATTCCTCCAAAACGACGATCTCTATTTTCATACATAAATAAGGCCTTATTAAATTCGGATTTATCAAAATCTGGGAAGTACGTATTTGTAAAATAAAATTCACTATAGCTCATTTCATAAAGCATAAAATTACTTACTCTTAGTTCCCCTCCCGTACGAATTAACAAATCAATGGGTGGTAATTCATGATACATGTAATGATAAAAATCTTCTCTTTTAAAGTTACTTACATCTAAACCATTTTGAATGTCTTTAGCAAGACGGATTGCCCCATCAATAATTTCTTCTTGGCCTCCATAATTAAGACATATATTTAAGATTCCTGCTGTATTATTTTTAGTTTTTTCTTCAATATTTTTTATTGCCTCAATCACATCTTCTCTTAAATTTGTTTTCCTTCCGGAAACAACTACTTTTACACCTTTTTTATTTATTTTTTCAAATTTGGTATTAAAATATTTCACAACTAAATCCATTAAGTAATTAACTTCACTCGCATCTCTTTTAAAATTATCGGTTGAAAAAGCATAAACACTTAATATGTGTACTCCCATATCGATGGCATGAATTGCTAGTTTTTCTAAGGTTTTGCTTCCTTCAAGATGACCAGCACTACGTGGTAGTCCTCTTTTTTCAGCCCACCGGCCATTTCCATCCATAATAATTGCTACATGATTTGGTACGTTCACAAAAACACAACCTTTCACATAAATTATAACATAGAACTTGCACTAAGACCATATATTTGTTATAATTTAGTTACGCTGATTTAGTTTAGTGGTAAAACGGATGCATGGTAAGCATCAGAGGACTGTTCAATTCAGTCATTCAGCACCATTATAAATATTTCTCCGTATTTACGGAGTTTTTTATTTGCTTTTGATTTTTATGTAACATTATTGCTTTTTAGTCATTCTTTTATCCGAATATTATAGAAAAAGCAAATCTTTCATATTATAGATTTGCTTCCTTTTTATTTAATGATTATTTATTTTTTTACATTTCTATGTTATTTAACCAGTCTATAATCTGATCTCTTGAATTTTGTGCCCTACTACCATAAATGGCTAGCCCTTCAGTTACGGTAGCATTCGGTTCTTCTTCCCGGATGGTTGCGGGTGTACCGGAAAGGCCTGAACCACCATGGGTAATAAATGGTGCAATCGTTTTTCCAGATAAATCATATTCATCTAAAAACGTATAAATTGGCATCGGCATATCTGTCCACCAAATCGGGTAACCCAAAAAAATAATGTCATAATTATCGATATTATCAATTGTTGTTGCTAGTTCTGGACGAGCATGATCTCTTTGTTCTTCTTGTGCATAATCCAGTAATTCATCATAGTCTTTAGGGTATTCTTCTTTTGTTTCTAACTTTATAATATTCCCACCAACTTCATTATGAATAATATTTGCAACAGCCTCAGTATTCCCACTCATTGAGAAGTATAATACTAATATGTTAGACTCTTCTGTATTATCACTATTATCATTATTATTGGCAGAATTAATATTTTCATGATTCATATTATTATTTGTTTCGTTATCGTTTTCATTATTATTTCCCACAAATACAAAAATTAAGATCCCTACTATGGCAATAATTATAATTGCTCCTATTAAAACAATTAATTTTTTATTCATTCCAATCTCCTTTTTTTATTAAATTCATTATACTATTTTTAAATATATCTTCTTTTTCTTCTGATGTAGCATCCATATTTTCAATTGCTTCACTTATCTCTTTAGTTGCTCCAGCCGGCATGATTCCTAGTGGGGCATCGGTTCCAAACACTAAGTGATTGATACCAAAGAAGGATGCAGCTAAATCTAGCGCTTTGGAATTTCCTAAAATCGCAGTATCCACATAAAACTTCTTAAAATCTTCTAGACTATCTTCCCCTAAAATATACTTAATTCTGCCAGCAAAGAATGGTATCATAGCGCCGGCATGATGGACAATAATTTTTAAATTCGGATATTTTTTAAAAAGGCCTTTTTTTACGATATCCATCATTGCTTGTGATAATTCATATTCTCAACTAAAGACAATATTATTGTCCGGTTTTCTATCATCAAATACCGGATGTAACCAGATCGGCATATCTAGTTTGCTAGCAGTCTCGAATATTTTTAAGTAAGCATCATTGGCAACACTTTTTCCTAAATGTCTTGTAAAGAGCTGAATTCCAAATAAATACTTGTTTGGAGCAATTTGATGTTCCATTATATCAATTACGCCATCTATATTATTCATTGGTATCATGGCAACACCACCATAAAATAAATCTTCATTTTCTTTGATGGTGTTTATTAATTCTTCATTTGCTCATTTCTTTTGAAGAACGACTATTTTGATCATTCCAATCTAAGTCTTCATTAGTATATTTTATTAATGGCTCGATTGCAAATAAATCGGCATTTATCATTTTTGATAAATTTTCGGCAGCACTTTTCGTAACGCCACTAGCTGAAAAGTAACAAATTAAAGTTTTATTCATATTTTAGTCTCCTAACCTTTTATATTCTTCATCACTAACCGGTTCTAACCATTCATTTGAAGTATTTTCTCCTGGTACTTCAATCGAAATATGGCTAAACCATGAATCTTTTTTAGCGCCATGCCAATGTTTGGTGTTAGCTGGTATTACTATTACTTTGCCTGGCTCTAGACTTATAGCATCTTTACCTTCTTCTTGGTACCAACCATATCCAGCGGTACAAATTAAGATTTGCCCTCCGCCTTTGGTTGCATGATGAATATGCCAATTATTGCGACAGCTTGGCTCAAAAGTTACGTTGGCTAAAAATAATGGACTTGTCTTATCTACTAACGGATTTAGATAACTATTGCCAGTAAAATATTCTTTGTAACCCTCATTAAATGCTCCTTTCCCAAATACATTTGCTAATTCAAATTCTTTTTCGTTCATTTTTTCTCCTTCTTTCTAAAAAATTCAATTCTAATATTTTTTCATAAACTTTTACCTAAGCGATATGCTTCTTCCATATACCCTTTTTCGGTACTAGCTCCAGGATAGCCGTATCCCTTGGCAAGAATCATACCAACATTATCTAAATTTAAGTAATCAATTAAAATATTGATATGTTTTTCAATTCCACTCATAACGGTATTATCACTATTCCAAGCGGTAGTAATAAAGGCTGATTTTAAATTTCTTCTTTGAATTTCTCCATTTCTTGAATAAAAGCGATCGATGGCACTTTTGATTTGAGCAGAGAAGCCAAAATAGTAAATTGGGGTAGCAAAAACAATCATGTCGGATGATAAAATTGCATCTAAAATCTCCGGCATATCATCTTTAAAGACACATGGACCATTCATGCCACAATGATCACAGCCGATACAAGGATGAATATTTAGGAAAGCCGTATCAAATCTCGTTACGTTATGGCCCGCTTCTTTGGCACCACGAATAAATTCATCTACTAAAGTGTTTGATGTGCCATTCTTATGAGGACTTCCGGTTAAAACAACAATTTTCATTTTGTCACCTCATTGATGCAGTTTAGGGCATTGAGTGCTCTTGGGTATCCAATGTAAGGAAGTAATTGGGTTACAGTTTCAATTAAGAATTTTCTATCATTTCCCACATTTAAATTGCCACTAATGTGTCCTTTTACTTGTGCTTCACATCCACCTAGAGATATAAGCATAGCAAATGTTAGCACTTCTCTTGTTTTTAAATCTAAATATTTTCTGGTATAATAATCCCCAAAGCAATTAGCACTTAAATAATCTTGAATGTGTTTTTCATCATTGGGAGCACCATCTCGCATCGCATCAATGTTATCTGCACCAAATATTTCTTTTTGGACCTTTAATCCTTCTTTAAACCTGTTTTCATGAGAAACGGTCGTACCACCTGCAACGGGAAGTTTTATTCCATTTCTTTCTAATACTTCATTGGTATCATAAATAATATCAAATACTCTGGCGATACCACAATAAGGTACAGCTTGATAAACAATTTCCATAATTTCTTCCGGAGTAATTCCAATATTTAGAGCTCCTGCTAAAAACACTTTATAACGATCCCTTGTATTTTGAGCAATCATACTAGCTAAAATAACCATCCATCTTAACTTTTTATCATAAGGGGCATGATCGTATACTTCATCAAAAGCAAAGTTTAAGAATGTTTCGACATATTCCGGATTGGTTTCACCCATTGGTCTAGTTTCCCCTGCTGGAGCATACGTTACTCCATCAAATATTTCATCATGATTTTCTAAAGCTTTTTTGGTAATATTCATATATTTTCCTCCTATTCATTTTCTACTTTTTCAATTGTTAAATTGCCACTTAAGTTTTCAATTTTACTTTCTCCTTCTATTGCATAACCTAGTTCATATAAACTGTTATTTTCATTAAAGGAATCGTAAAACATGACAACATCACTCCATGGGGTATAATATGCCAGAACTCCTCGTCCACCACTTGCTCTTGGAGTATCACTTACATCTAATCTTTCTGGTGGATAAAATATTTTTTCGCTTGAACTAAAATTTTGCACTTCTATTTCTAGAGGTAATTGATCAAACAGACTTCTTGCTGCCGGAGTGTCATTTAGCTCAAAGATGATGGTATTATTTCCATCACTTACGCTTAACTTCATACTTTTTTCTTCCTCCTTTTCTACAGTATGATTTACTTCTTCTTTATTTAGCTCTGTGTTTAATTCTTCGTTGTTTTCAGTTTCTTCTCCTTTTTCATTACTGTGAGTCAACATAAAGTAAAATAAAACGGCACTGGCGATTACGATGATGATAGCAAGGACAATCATTATTTTTTTCATTTGTCCTCCTTATTTCAATAATTTTTTAATTCCCATATAAGCAAGTTCATAAATTGAGTAGTAATGATATTTAATCCCTGCTTTTTCCATTGCTTCTTTTTGCTTTTTGGTTACTACAGTATAAGGATAGATTCCATACATAAACGGGAAAAAGGAGTAAATAAACTCGGTTGATTCTTCTTGTGTCATTCCAAAAAATTTATCTAAACAAAGTCTAACAGTATGAACGGCATTTTTGTAGGATTCTTTAAATTCAATTAATCTTTCGATCCGACTATTTTCTTCTAAATCATACATATTCATGGATAATAGTTTTAATAATCGTTCTTTATCTTTGAGAGTGTTAGCTAAGAGACGCGCAAATTCATCTTTGCTTAAAGTGTCATTCTTCTCTCTTATTTCATCTACTTCTATTTTCCATTTATCATATTCTTTAGCAAATAGGGCTAAAAAAATTTCTTCTTTGGTTTCAAAATAATTATAAAGTGATGGTCTTGAAAATGTTGTTTGTTCACTTATTAGTTTCATTGTAATATCTTTAAAATTATACTTATCATAAAGTGTTTTACACGCATTGATAATCTCTTCTTTTCTTACATCATGATGTTCCATTTTGGTCCTCCTTTTCTGACACATTGTCAATTCTTGGTATCATTATATCCGATTTCTGACACGATGTCAATATTTTTGTAAAAAAATTTTCATTAAAATTTAAAAAATATTTTATTCAAAAAGATTTAAAATCGTGGTAGAATAAAAATGAATATGAGGTGTTCATTTTGAAAACTTATGGTAAAATTGATAGCTTTAAAAAAATGGATATAAAAGTCATTTTAAATGATACAGAAGTTTTATACGAAGGTAAAGTAGAAGATGCTCCAGCTAATATTAAAGAAATGCATTATAATAAAGCTTTACTGGGAAAAGTAACAGAGATTTACGTATATCAAGAGGAAAAATAATTATTTTATTTATCCTGTTGGAGCTCTTTTTCCTCTTTTAAAATTAATTTATTTATTACCTTATTTATTTTCTTTGTTTTATATAGTGCGTAAATGATTAGAGCTCCTGCTAAATTTAATATTAAATCATCAATATCAAAACTACCAGACAAGCTTAAGAATTGTAATATTTCAATTGCTAAAATAATTAGCACATTTGTTAAGATAAATATTTTTAATTTATTTTGCTTTTTAAAAAGAAGTGGCAAGAATAGGCCCATGGGTGCAAAAGCAATAAGATTGCCTAATAAATTAATTATAGCCACTCTATCTTGCCTTGCTATATATTCGATAATTGTTTTAAAAGGAATTAGATTTATACTATCTAAATAGATTTGCATATCTTCTTTGTTCCAATTAAATAGATTTATTCCTACTCTACCATAATTACTATCAAATAAAGTTAGTTGTATTAAAGTTAATAAATATAAAAGAAATAGGAAATATAAATATATTTTTATTGGTTTTCTATTTTTTAAATATTTAGATAATAAAAAGGTTCCTAAATAAAAGAAAAGTGCTAATAAAGATAATAAAATTATTCTATCTACTTCATCCATCCCTACTCTTGTGGCTAATTCTAAATATATGTAATAGCTAAAAGCAATAAAACCTATTAAATAAAAGATACCACTACTTATAATTATTAATATTTTTTTCATATTTCTTCCCTTTCACACATTAGATTTGATTTCTTTATAATTTTTTCCAATTCCTTTTTATTTGCTTTTTTAATCTTATCTAGGGAAACATCAGTATGATAGACTTTCACCCTTTTATTTTTGTTAATATCTAATATGTGCTGATAATCAAAGGATTCTTTTTTGCCATCTATTAGTTTAGCCATGCTATCCCATGATTCATAGTGACTTCTTTTTTTGTTCGATAGATAAATTTTAGTTGTAAAAAAATAGTATTCTTCTGTATCATTTTCAATTAAAGTATAATGAGCATTAAGAGTGCTTAATCCAAGTATTTGGAAAGTAAGTTTATCATCAGTTATATTGCATTTCATAATTCGGGAATCATAAGAAACAGCAAGTTCTATATCAGAGATTTTATTTACTAACAACATGATTATAAAAAATAATATGATTATGATGATGATTACTTTTATAAACATTCTTTTATTCTTTTTTATATTATCTACTAAATTTATAGTCAATTCTTCTATTTTTTCTTGATAGTTATTTTTATTTAATTTTTCTCCACTTAATAATTCATTTACGGTAATATCTAATTCTTTACATAGTTTTGCAAACAAAGATACATCTGGTAGGCATCTGCCATTTTCCCATTTAGATATAGCTTTATCTGTTACATTTAGTATTCTTGCCAAGTCTTCTTGAGTTAAGTTTTTCTTTTTTCGACACTCTTTTATAAACTTTCCTATCTTTTCTTGGTTCATATTATGCACCTCTTGCCTTTATTATATAAAAAGTATTAAATAAAAAAATATACTAAAGGTAGAGTTTAATGTTTTGTGTCAATTATATGTAAAAAAATAAGCCTTATTCAGACTTATTTTCTTTTTTCTTACTTGCTTTCTTTGGCTTTTTTGGTTTTATTACTTCTACTTTTTCTTCTGATTCTTTTTCCTTTTTTGTACTTTCTTTTTTTGGCTCTTCTTCTATCACTAAATTTGCTTCTTCTCTTACATCAATTACTTTCGTACCAGCTAGAATATCGTGTAATCCTCTTCCATCTTTATAGAATAAAATCATCAAGAATAATACAATCATTAAAATGGTATCAAAATTAGAAGCAACGGTATAAATTGTTAAATAAGTGCTCTCTTTGAAGCAGATTGCTACTAACGTTAATAAGTTAAAGATCACACCATTTAATATGAATGCTCTGATGAAATAGTTGTGAAGTTTTAATTCTTTTCCTTTATTACTTACAATTTTAATATTCATGATTTTTTTACCTAGTGTTTGACCTTTGGTAAAATAGACAAATACTCCATAATATAAAAATATAATGATGATACTACCAATCGTATAAACATAACCATTACTATTTAATTCATAACTTAGTGCTTGGGTTTGTTCGGAAAGAGCATTGGTATCAATTTCTCCATCATAATACTCTTGTAATATTTCGTTATAGGCTTTTGAAGTTTCCATATATTCATCATATCTTGGATTGATGAAGGTAATATAGACCAAAGCAGAACTTATAAGAGTAATTACTAAATAATCAATTAAATATGCTACAATTCTTTTTAAAGCAACATTACTTGTCAAAAATATCAACTCCTTAAGAAATATTATATTATTTTTAAAGTAGGTTGTAAAGTTATTTAATCATTCTTTTTAAACTTAAGTGTAGTGTTACAATTGATGTGAAACGTTTTGATAGAAAAAAAGTGATTCAAGTCGTATAATTGAGTTGTTCAAAAA
>CALVQH010000022.1 GCA_944358115.1 uncultured Bacilli bacterium | reverse complement strand
ATATACTAACATATCATGTGCTTTTTTTGTAGTTTTTTTATACAATTATAGACTTTGCCTTGGCAATTTGGTACAATTATTTTGGTGGTTGAAGTGAAATTTACATATAAATTAGAGAAGAAAGAAAAAAATACTGGTGCAAGATTAGGATCTTTTATATATCAAGGAGTAAAATATGAAACACCAATGTTCATGCCGGTAGGAACACAAGCGACGGTAAAAACATTATCTCCTGAAGAACTAAAAGATGTTCATGCGGGAATTATACTAGCTAATACCTATCATTTATGGCTTAGACCAGGAGAAGATGTAGTTAATCATGCTGGGGGATTACACAAGTTTATGAATTGGGACGGGCCTATTTTAACTGATAGTGGAGGATTTCAAGTGTTTTCTTTAGCAAAACCGAAAGATATTACTGAAGAAGGAGTTCACTTTAAGAATCAATTAAATGGTGATAAACTTTTACTTACTCCGGAAAAATCGATTGAAATTCAAAATAAATTAGATAGTGATATTGCGATGAGTTTTGATGAATGTATTGGGTATCCCGCTACGTATGAATATTGTAAAGAAAGTACAGAACGAACTTTAAGATGGGCTAAAAGAGGAAAAGAAGTTCATAGTAATCCGAATCAAATGTTATTTGGAATTGTACAGGGTGGAAATTATGAAGATTTAAGACGTCATTGTGCGGAAGAACTAGCTAAAATGGATTTTGATGGCTATTCTGTTGGTGGTACTAGTGTAGGAGAAGATAAACCAACTATGTATCAAATGGTTAGCTATGCGACAAAATATATGCCAGAAGATAAGATTCGCTATTTGATGGGAGTAGGTGATCCGATTGATTTAATTGAAAATACGATTCGCGGAATTGATATTTTTGATTGTGTTTCACCTACAAGATTGGCTAGACATGGACATGCTTATACAAAATATGGCAAGATTAATTTAAAGAATGCAAAATATAAAGAAGATTTTACACCAGTTAGTGAAGTATGTGATTGTTATGCATGTAAACATTATACCAAAGCTTATATTCGTCATTTAATTGTTAGTAATGAAACTTTTGGAGCTAGGCTTTTATCAATTCATAATATTCGCTTTTTAACACATTTAATGGAAGATATTAGAGAAGCGATTAAGAATGATACTTTATTAGAATTAAGAGAACAATTTATTAAGGACTATTATGGAGATAAGCATGAATAATAAAAGAATGATTGGCCTTACCGTTGCTGTTATAGCGGGTATGATTATTATTCCAACGATTTATAAGATTCATGAAAAACATAATGAAAAATTGTTACTTGTTGTTGAAAATGAATTTCATTATTATGCCAAAGAGTGTTATTTAAATGATGAATGTACCAGTACAGTTACTTTAAAAGAGTTATATGAAAAAGGATATTTAGAAGAAAAACTTACGAATCCTATTAATAAAAAATATTATGATGAAGAATCTAGTATTAATTTAGATACTAATGAAATAGAGCTTATTTCTTAGTATCTTTTTTTAACATATTATTGACCAAAATATTATAAAATAATAAAGTTTGAAATTCCATTCATGTATGGGCAAGAAGAAAAGAAATCGTGCTTATGATTTCTTTTTTTTGAGTTTTATATTTTTACCTAGTGAGCCACCTAGTAAGCTACTCGCTATTAAAATAATATAATAGATTAAACGGTCAATATTAAATGGACTTTTAAATATAATTAAGTTAATTAATATTAATAATATTACAAAAGATAGTCCTAGCTTTAAACCAAGAATGATTCCTCTTTCTTTGGTGCTATGAGAAGCTAGTATGGCTATGATAAAAAAACTAATTGCGGTTAATATAACTGATAATTTCGATATTGTTACACTTTTTATTCCGGTTAAATTAATTAATGATGTAATTACTGCTATTCCTATGATGAAGAGAAAGAAAATACCAAAATATTTTAAATAATTTAATAATTTATACATCTAAATCACCTAGTAAAATATATTACATGATTAAAAAATTATTACTTTAAACATAATAATAGTAGGTGATCTTATGGATTTATTTAATGTTATGTTTCGAACGTTGTTTTTCTACTTTTTTATTACTTTAGCTTACCGGATCATGGGAAAAAGAGAAGTAGGGCAACTAGGAATTATCGATCTGATTGTATCCATATTAATTGCTGAGTTAGTAGCAATTAGTATTGAAAATATTAATGATTCTATTATTTTAACGATTGCTCCTATTACGCTTTTGGTTGTCTTAGAACTACTTCTAGCTTACATCTCTATTAAATCAAGGACATTTCGAACAGTATTTGGGGGTAAACCATCTTTAATTATTGTAAATGGAAAGATTAATTATCATGAAATGGTAAAGCAGCGATATAGTATGGATGATTTATTATTAAGTTTGAGACAAAAAGAAATTAGAAATATCGAGGATGTAGAATATGCTTTTTTGGAACCAAATGGAAAATTGTCAGTCTTTAAATATAATTTCTTTAAAATTAAAAGTGCTTATCCAATGCCTTTGATTGTCGATGGTGCTATCCAAGATAAAGTACTTAAATATATTCATAAAACAAAAGCGTGGTTAGAGCATGAACTTGAAAAAAAGAAGTTACGGGTAAAAGATGTGTTTTATGCCTTTTATAAAAGTGGAAAGATTTATCTTGTAAAAAGAGAGGAAACGCTTAAATAATTTAATGTAAATGATATGTAAATATATAGTTATCTTGACTCAACGATAACTATTTTTTGTTTGCTTAAATGGACGAATGACTCTTTTTTTGGTAAAATGATGGTAGGTGATTATCGATGAAAACAGTTTTTATGGGAACGCCGGAGTTTGCTGTTCCAATTTTAGAAACTTTAATGAAAAATAGTGAGGTTGTGTTAGTGGTAACCCAGCCAGATAAATATGTTGGTAGAAAAAAAGTGCTTACTTTTTCTCCTATTAAAGAAAAAGCTTTAGAACACCATATTCCTATTTTTCAACCAATTAAGATTAGAGAAGATTATGAAGAGATAAAAAAATATCAACCTGACTTAATTGTTACTTGTGCTTATGGACAAATTGTTCCCCAAGGAGTACTTGATATTCCAAGACTGGGATGTATAAATGTTCATGCATCTTTACTTCCTAAATATCGGGGAGGTGCTCCTATACAGCGGGCCATTATGAATGGAGAGGAAGAAACTGGCATTACTATTATGTATATGGATGCAGGTATGGATACTGGTGATATGATTGAAGCGGTAAGGGTTCCTATTACGAGTGAAGATAACTCTCAAACGTTAAGTGATAAATTAAGTGTTGCTGGAGCTGAATTATTAGCGCGTGTTTTGCCACAAATTTTTGATGGCACGAGTAAGCGTGAGAAACAAAAAGAAGAAGAAGCAACTTATGCCCGTATTATTAAAAGAGAAGATGAACATCTAGAGTTTACTAAAAAAGCGGTGGAAGTGTATAATCAAGTACGAGCTTTAGCACCAATGCCACTTGCTAATTTTCTTTTAAATGGAGAAGAAGTAAAAGTAGTGGAAGGATATGTTGGTGATGCTACCAAAAAAGAAGCTGGTACGATTTGCGATATAAAGAAGGATGCGATTGGTATTGCTTGTTCTGATCACATTTATTATGTTACCAAATTAAAACCATTTGGTAAAAAGGAAATGAGTGCTCGGGATTATTTAAATGGTATCCATATTGATACAATTCAAAATAAAAAAGTAGAGTAGGTGTTAGTTTGAAAAAAGAAAAACAAAAACGCGAAAAAAAGCCTAGCAAATATAAGTTATGGCGGCAAAAAATGAAATCGACACCAAGAGGAAAAGCAATATTAAAACTTATTTATTGGGGAATTTTCTTTTTGGCATTATTTCTTTTTTTAGGAATTACTTCGATGTTTACCAGTGATGATGCTCCAGCTAACCCACCGGTAGAGCAAACACCGGAAGGAGAGGAAGATCCAATTTTAGAAGAAGAGGTATTACCTACCATTGACATGATGCAAGAAGAAGTTCTTACTAGTAGATATCGCTATACATATGATATTCAAATCGGAGAAGATTCCTATTTATTTGAAGGGGATAAATATGATACTTATGAAGAAGGATATAAGAGCACACAAACTGGAACGATTCATTACTATAAAGACGATACAGGTATTTATCAAGTAAATATGGATGAAAGAGTGTTAATGAATGATTTTTATCTTGGACTTAATGAAAATTTCTTTGATTTGGCATATCTATTTCGAGTGATGAATACGTTTGGATTAGAAAAAGATTCTACTAACTATTCGACTAATTTGATTTATGTTGCAAGTGATACAGAGCATCGTTATCGATTAATTATTAGTGAAGATCAAAAACATATTATTGGAATTATCATTGATAATAATCAAGATGTTCGTTATGATTTAGATATTGAGGTTATTTATGAATAATATATTGGGAATGACAAAACAAGATTTAGAAACTTATTTTTTGAATATTCAAGAAAAAAAATTTAAGGCGACTCAAGTGTATGAATGGCTTTATCAAAAAAGAGTGTTTGCTATTGATGAATTTAGTAACATTAAAAAAGAAACTCAAGAGCGAATGAAACAAGATTTTGATACGCATTTTATTCAAATTGAGAAAAAACAAGAAGATGAGATGACTAAAAAATATTTGTTTCGTTTACAAGATGGTGAATTCATTGAAGCTGTTGTCATGATGCATGATTATGGAGTTAGTGTTTGTGTTTCCAGTCAAGTTGGTTGTAATATGGGATGTGCTTTTTGTGAGTCAGGTAGACTTAAAAAAGTACGTAATTTGGAAGCTTATGAAATGGTTGAACAAATTTTAGCAATAGAGCAAGATCTGGGAATACGGATTCGAAGTGTAGTCATTATGGGAATTGGCGAACCACTTGATAATTTTTCGAATGTTGTTCGTTTTATCCAAATTATTAATGATGCCAAAGGAATTGCCATTGGGGCGAGACATATTACGGTTTCTACTTGTGGATTGGTACCTAAAATTTATGAGTTAGCCAAATTACCTATTCAAATTAATTTAGCGATTTCTTTTCATGCACCAAATGATGAATTACGTAGTAGGCTTATGCCTGTCAATAAAGTGTATAGTATTCCCGTATTAATGAAGGCAATTCGGGATTACTTGCAAGTTACAAGTAGACGAGTAACGATTGAATATGTTATGCTTAATAATGTAAATGATAGTATTGAGTGTGCAGAGGAACTTGCAGACTTATTTCAAGGAATGAATATTTATGTTAATTTAATTCCTTATAATGAAACGAATCATTTAGAATTTGAAAGAAGTAGTAAAACGAGAATAAATGCCTTTTATGATACATTAAAAAGGTTAAGAATCAATGTTACGGTACGAAGGGAATTTGGCTCTGATATTGATGCGGCTTGTGGGCAATTAAGAGGGAGAGAAATCGAATGAAATCATTTTATTTAACAGATACAGGAAAGATTAGAACACATAATGAAGATTCTGTTACTATTTTAAAAAATGCAAGTGGGGAATATCTCATGATTGTGTGTGATGGAATGGGAGGACACCGAAAAGGAGAGGTAGCAAGTTCGATGGCTATTACTGCTCTTGGAAGTCGTTTTAATAAAATTTCAAGTATTGGTTCGAAATTAGATGCAGTTAATTGGCTTAATGATAGTGTTAATGAAATTAATAAGAGTATATTAGAATATGCGACAAATAATCCTGATTCCGTTGGTATGGGAACAACAATTGTTGTAGCACTACTTACTCATGATTATCTCATTTTTGGTAATATTGGCGATTCATCAGGATTTGTTATGAAAAAGGGTCAGCTTCATAAAGTCACAAAGGATCATACTCTTGTCAATTTACTTGTTCAAGCTGGTAATTTGACAGAAGAAGAAGCAAAGTTTCATCCTAAAAGAAATGTCTTAATGAAAGCTTTGGGAGCAGCGAATACGGTTGAATTAGATATTTTTGATGTTGATATGACCATTGATGCGATCTTACTTTGTAGTGATGGTCTAACGAATATGATGACTAATGAACAAATTGAGAAAGTATTAAATGATCCAGAGTTGGAAATTGAAGAGAAGGTAAGTAAACTCATTCGTAAATGTAATGCTAGAGGGGGAACAGATAATATTTCAATTGCTTATTTAATTATTAATGAAGGGAGTAGAGAATCATGATCATGAAAGGTCAAAAGATTAGTGATCGCTACCAAATTATTAAATCGATTGGTGAAGGAGGAATGGCTAATGTCTATCTTGCTTATGATACGATATTAGATCGAAATGTAGCTGTAAAAGTCCTTCGTGGAGATTTATCAAGTGATGAGAAATTTGTTAGACGTTTTCAAAGAGAAGCTCTTGCTGCATCTAGTCTTACCCATCCTAATATTGTAGAAGTTTATGATGTTGGGGAAGATAATGGAGAATATTATATTGTCATGGAATATATTGAGGGAAAACACTTGAAGAATTTACTTAAAAAACGAGGAAAATTAACTTTGAGTGAAGCTGTTGATATTATGCTTCAGATTACTGATGGTATGGCAGCAGCTCATGACTCGTATATTATTCACCGCGATATTAAACCACAAAATATTATGATTTTAGAAAATGGTTTAGTTAAAATTACTGACTTTGGTATCGCTATGGCTATGAATGCTACACAACTCACACAAACCAATTCGGTTATGGGTAGTGTTCATTATTTACCGCCAGAGCAAGCAAGTGGACAAGGTTCTACTTTACAAAGCGATATTTATTCGATGGGTATTGTGATGTTCGAACTTTTAACTGGCGAGCTTCCTTTTAAAGGAGATAATGCAGTTGAAATTGCCCTTAAACATTTGAAAGAACCAATCCCGGATATTCGAGAGAAATTACCTAATGTACCAAATAGTATTTATAACATTATTAAAAGAGCAACAGCAAAAAATCCAAAGAATCGTTATCATGATGCAAGGGAAATGCATGAAGATCTCTTAACGTGTTTGGATGATACAAGAGCAAATGAACCAATTATTAGTTTTAAGTATCCAGAGTCGGAAACAGATGATGTTAAACTAATGAAAATGGTAAAAGATAGTAAAAATGTAAAAGTGGAAAAAAATGAAGATGGAAAGGTTAAAGAAGAAGAGGTTATTGCAAAAAAAATTACAGGTGATGATTTGAAGAAACAAAATAAACTTTTAATTATTTTAGCGTTTATATTTACGGGATTAGTTGTTGGTATTACAGCTTTAATTGTGTTTATTCCTCTTATTACTGGTAGTAATTCTATAGAGGTACCTGATGTTACTGATATGACAGTGAGTGATGCCATTGATGCTTTGCAAGATGCTGGATTTGTAGTATCGGATGAACAAAGAGAAATAGCTTCTACAGAAATTGAAGAAGGAAGAGTGGTAAGAACTAGTCCGGCGGTAGGTAGTGAGCGAAAAGAAGGAACTACGATTACATTATATGTATCGATTGGTGATACTCAAATTGAAATTGAAGATTATACAGGAGAGAGTTATCTAGAAGTAAAAGGTAGATTAGAAGCATTGGGACTTTATGTCTTGATTGAGCGACGAGATGTAGAAGAAGATGAAGAAACAGATTATGAAGATGGTGTCATTATTGATCAATCTATTGAACCAGGAGAGAAAGTTTCAGCTGGAACCAATATTACCCTTTACATTCCTAATATCGTTACCAACTATCCAGATTTTACAAATGGCGAATATACTGTAGAAGATGTAGAAGATTTTGCTGATACTTATGAGCTTACTGTTGATATTGAATATGTAGAGACAAGTGAATATACACCTGGGGCGATTTATTATCAATCTAGACCAGAAGGACAAAGAGTTGTTGCCGGGCAAACGTTTATCATTCGTGTTGCTGAGGCTCCACAAGAGACTGGCGGCGAAGGTGAAGAATGTGAGAACGGTTTATGTTAAAAGGAATGATTGTTAAAAATATTAGTGATACTTATACAGTGAAAGTTGATTCTTTCGTTTATGATTGCAAGGCAAGGGGTAAGTTTCGGAATACTGGGCTTACTCCTCTTGTTGGTGATTGGGTAGAAATAGACGAAGAAAATAGTTACATTTTAAGTATCGAAGAAAGAAAAAATGAACTTGATCGGCCTAGTATTAGTAATGTCGATGTAGCTCTCATTATTTGTAGTGTTAAAAAACCAGATTTATCTTTGTATTTGTTAGATAAATTACTTACAAGCATTACTTTGAAAAAAATTGAACCAGTTATTTGTTTTACAAAAATTGATTTAATGAGTAAGAACGAACAAAAAGAATTAAAAAAAATTAGAAAATATTATCAAAAACTAGGATATCCAGTATTTACAAATCAAAAAGTTAAAAAATTAATTCGTTATTTAAAAGAAAAAACAGTGGTGTTAACAGGTCAGACGGGGGCTGGGAAATCAAGTTTGCTTAACCAGATTGATCCTAAGTTACATTTACAAACGGGTGAAATTAGTGAAGCTTTAGGTAGAGGAAGACATACAACTCGTCATACTGAATTTTTCTTTACACATGGTATTCTTATTGCGGATACACCGGGATTTTCTGCACTTGATTTGGACAAGTATGAAAAAGAACAAATTCGGGATACTTTTCCTGAATTTACTAGTATTAGTTGTGAGTATAAAAATTGTATGCATTTGAAAGAAAAAAATTGCGTGGTAAAAAAAAGAGTGGAAGAGGGAATTATTTTAAAATCGAGATATGAAAATTATTGTCAATTTGTAAAGTAGGTGATTTTATGGAAATTTCAGTTTCTTATTTAAGTAGTAAATATGATCCAAAAAGAACGATTCAAATGATTGAGGGTACCAGTGCCAATTATATCCATGTTGATTTAATGGATGGTGGATTTGTTCCTCATAAAAATTTTAGTATTTCTGAAGTTTTGGATTTATTAGGAGATCATCAAAAACCGTTGGATATTCATTTGATGGTATTTGATCCAATTATCTATATTCATGATCTTGCTTCTTTACATCCTCGTTATATTACTTTCCATCTTGAAGCGACTAAAGATATTGTGGGTACGATAGAAGAAATTCGAAAATATGGGATTGGAGTAGGCTTATCTATTAAGCCGAATACAGATTTGTATGAACTAATGCCTTATTTATCTTTTGTTGATTTGGTTTTAATTATGAGTGTAGAACCGGGAGCGGGAGGACAAGCTTTTCTTCCAACATCGGTTAATCGTTTGGAAGAACTTATTAAAATAAGAGAAGAGAACCATTTTTCTTTTCAAATAGAAATGGATGGTGGAATTAATAAAGACACAATTTCATTTGTGCCTACACTTGATATTGCAGTTAGTGGTTCTTTTGTTTGCCAGTCTGAAGATTTTCAAAAGCGAATTGATGAATTAAAAAATAGAATGTAAATACTGCTATAAGATAAAAATGCTGGTTATAGGAACAAAATATATTGACTTTGTGCTTATATGTGTTATAATGAAAGTGTAATGCAAATAGTTATATCCTGCCTATATAGCTCGTTTCTTTATATATGGGCGGGAATGTTTCAAATTTCATTAGTGGGATCCTTTAATTCCCACATTTTTTTTGTATTTTTTTCTTTGCAAAAAATTTTAGGAATGGTATAATAGTTCTTGTAGTAAAAGAGGATGTAAAATGAATAGAAGTGAAGTTAATCGAGAAGAATTAAGTCCCATGATGAAGCAGTACATGGAAATTAAGGATCAACATCCTGATGAATTACTCTTTTATCGTTTAGGGGATTTTTATGAATTATTTTTTGAAGATGGTATTACCGCATCAAGAGAATTAGAGCTTACGTTAACAGGTAAGAATGCTGGGCTTAAAGAGAGAGTGCCAATGTGTGGAGTTCCTTTTCATAGTGTGACTCCTTATATTGAAAAATTAATTGATAAAGGATATAAAGTTGCGATCTGTGAACAACTTGAAGATCCTAAAACAGTAAAGGGGACTGTTAAAAGAGGAGTAGTTGATGTTATTTCGAAAGGATCGGTTGTTAATTTAGAAAGTTTAAATGAACATGATAATAATTATATTGGTAGTATTTTAGATCTTTCTTATTTATACTTAATTACTTATGCTGATATTTCAACTGGTGAGTTAAAAAGTTTAAGTATTGCTCATCATAAAAACGAACTGGTAAATGAGATTCTTCATTTGAATATGAAAGAAGTGGTTTTAGAAAATAATCAGGATGCTGAACTTATTCATATGTTTAAAAATACTTATGGAATTCAAGTATCAATTAGTGGTGAATATTTAACAGAAGGATATGAATCTTTAATTAATTCTGTAGAAGATGTGCGAGTAAAACAAGGAATTCGTCATTTGCTTTATTATCTTGTTGTAAGAGAACTTAAAGATTTACATCATATTTCAAGTGTTGAAATTGTGAATAAGAATCATTATTTAGAAATGGATATTCATACGATTCGTAATTTAGAATTAACAGAAACGTTGCGATTAAAAGAAAGAACTTATTCGCTTTTATGGTTACTTGATAAGACGAAAACGGCGATGGGTTCGAGAAAAATCAAACAATGGCTTACTAATCCTTTAAGAGATTCTAACAAGATTCTAGATCGTTATCAAAAGATTGAAGTTTTTAATACTCATTTTATGCAGAAAGATGAAATACGTGACCTATTATTTCAAGTATATGATTTGGAGCGATTATGTGCTAAAGTTATTTGCGGTAATTTAAATGCAAGAGATTTACTCCAAATAAAAAATTCTTTAAGCGTTTTACCACGAATTAAAGATATTTTAAGGGAATTAAACTTAGAATATACACTTAATACTCATGATGAATTATTTGATCTTTTAGATCGGAGTATTTATGAAAATCCACCGATTAGTGTGAAAGAAGGATTTTTAATTAAAGATGGCTATAATCATGAGCTTGATGAACTAAAAAGTATTCGTTCAGGCGGAAAAGATTTTATCGCTGAGTTTGAAGCTAAATTAAAAGAAACAACGGGAATTAAAAATTTGAAAGTTGGTTTTAACCGCGTGTTTGGTTATTATATTGAAGTTTCTAAAGGACAAGTAGAAAATGTAAGTGAAGCTTGGGGTTGGGAGCGAAGACAAACTTTAACCAATTATGAACGTTATATTTCACCAGAATTAAAAGAAAAAGAAGCGCTTATTTTAAATGCTGAAGAAAAAATATTTGAGTTAGAATATGAACTTTTTAATCAAATACGAGATCGGGTAAAAGATGAAATATTAGAGATTAAAAAGACAGCGGATGTGATTAGTGAAATTGATGCTTTAATTAGTCTTGCTGTTTGTAGTGAAGAATATAATTTTGTTAAACCTACTTTAAATACAGATAATAAAATTGAAATTATTGAAGGTAGACATCCTGTAATAGAGAAGGTCAGCAAAGAAGCTTATGTTCCGAATGACATTATCATGGATGAAGCAACAGAT
Organism: uncultured Bacilli bacterium; assembly: GCA_944358115.1. GTDB lineage: Bacteria > Bacillota_I > Bacilli_A > RF39 > UBA660 > Caccenecus. The sequence goes on along the minus strand of CALVQH010000022.1, from coordinate 10,882 downwards.
GTACTACTCATTACCGGTCCTAATATGAGTGGTAAATCTACTTATATGCGAGAACTTGCGATCATTATTATTATGGCGCAAATGGGTTCTTATGTACCGGCAAAATCTGCTAATTTACCAATTATTGATAAGATATTTACGAGAATTGGTGCTAGTGATGATTTAGTAAGTGGGGAATCCACATTTATGGTAGAAATGAAAGAAGCACAAAATGCGTTAGTTCATGCGACGAAAGATAGTCTTATTTTATTTGATGAATTAGGTAGAGGAACTGCTACTTATGATGGTATGAGTCTTGCAGAGGCAATTTTAGAGTATGTTGCTAAAAACATTAAGTGTAAAACATTATTTTCCACTCATTATCATGAACTTACACAATTAGATCAAGAATTTTTAAATGTGAAAAATGTTCATGTCGCAGCAAAAGAAGAGGGCAATATGATTACTTTCTTACATAAAGTCCAAAATGGTCCAGCGGATAAGAGTTATGGTATTCATGTAGCAAGGCTTGCCAAAATGCCCGAAGAACTACTTGATAGAGCTCAAAATATTTTGGATGGATATGAGAAAGGTGAAGAAAAAAAGATAAAAGATAGTGATAATCGTCAACTTTCGATGGTGTTTGATGAGCCAAAAGAGGATAAGTTAAGAGAAAAATTAAAAACAATTGATCCACTTCATGTAACACCAATGGAAGCAATGAATTTATTATTTGAATTAAAAGAATTAGAATGATTTTGTAAACGAAATGTAAATTGTGTTTATTTGAAAATTGTTATATACTTAAGCTGTAGAGCATTGGGGTCCGATCTAATGCCTATGTATTTCTACGAGACATTAGCCGTATCACTATGACTAATGTCTTTTTATGCGGTAATATTACTACTAGACGCAACTCCATATAACCACCCACTTTCTACAACCAAAACCCCAAGGAGTAAGGAGGCAAAAAATAGTTAATCATATAAGTAAAAGCATTAGCCCCAATGCTCAAGTCACTATTATGAATTATTGCTTAGAAAAAAGCAAGAAAAAGCGATCGACAAAAATCGACGCTTTCCTACATTTATGTCGAAAATAAAAAAGAACTTATTACTTTAAATATTTAGGCTCGTCTATTTTACCTAGAAGGTAGTCAGCAGAGATGTTGTATTTTTTGCAAATCATATATAGATAAGGAGTTGCTATAATGTAACTTCCTTTTTCATATCCAACTAAATTTGTATGAGTCGTATTTAAAAATTTTGCTAATTTTTCTTGAGTAAGATTATTATCTCTTCTAAATTCTTTTAATCTTTTTCCAGAAAGTTCTGAGTTTATTTTAGAGTTTATATTTTTATATTGTCTAATATTTGTAAAATTAAACAAATAATCTAATGACACTTCAAAAAAATTACTTAAAGTGTTTAAATGTTTGATTGGTAAAAGAGTTGTTTTTCGTTCAAATTGTCCATAACCGTTTACATGAAATCCTAAAAAATTAGCTAATTCATGTTGCTTTAACTCTTTTTCTTCTCTTAATTGTTTTAATCTTTCTTTATAAATCATGTTTGTCACCAAGTTTATTTTCTCATTTTTGTTGATTTGTTTTTTACAATGAATGTAATATTGACAAAAGTTAAAGCGAAATGTATAATATATGTATAAGCTAGGGAATTCATCATGTATTTATGATAGTTTATTTTTATGGTAATTAAAATGAAGCCTAGCATCATATAGAAAGGTGTTAGATATGAAATTTGATGTTTTAAAGATAAATCATTTAAAAAGAAATATCCTTATAGGAGTAGTAGCCGTACTAATTATTAGTGCTATTGTGCTTAATTTTACCAGAGCAAAATATAGAACAACACAATCAATACCATTAGTAAATGGAACGATTAATTATAGTTTAGCAGATTTAAATATTGTTGCTATAACGGTAGACGGAGAAGCAAGTGATACCATACCAGAAGGTAATTATGAACTTGCAAGTACATCATATTGTACTTATAAAGACGGAAGTACAATAGATGGACTAACATTAAAATATGATAGTAATACAAAAGCATTTAGTATTAGTCCTTATACAACGAAAGGGACCAAATGCTATTTAGATTTTACTGAAAAAGCTAGTGCAGGAGATACGATACTTGGAAATGTAGAAGTAAACGAAGGCACACCGAACTTCAGTCAAACAGCAACAACAGATGAAGGAGTATATGCTACAACTGATAACTTAGGAACAAGTTATTACTTTAGAGGAGCGGTAGAAAATAATTATGTCCAATTTGCAGGATACTACTGGCGAATTATTCGAATTAATGGAGATGGTTCAATTAGAATTATCTATGACGGAACAAGTGCCCATGCGAATGGTGAGTCATCAAGTGATCGTCAAATAAGTACAAGTGCTTACAATAGTTCGTATAATCAAAGTTACTACGTAGGATATACATGGACAAGCGCTCAAAGACCAAGTAGTCCAAATAGTGGAACAGCAAGTACGATCAAAGGAGTACTAGATAGTTGGTATACAACCAATATCACTAATCAAGGATTAGATGATAAAGTAGTAAGTAGTCCAGGATTCTGTAATGATCGAGAAATGAGAACAGGATATTCATGGAGTGCAACACCAAGTAGTACAATCTATTATAAAGCATATGAAAGATTAAGAACAAATAAAACACCAACATTAGAGTGTAGTAATACAAATGACATCTATACAACTAAGGTAGGCTTAATCACCGCGGATGAAGTAGCCATGGCTGGAGGAGTATATAATACAAATAATACAAGTTATTACCTCTATACAGGACAGAATTATTGGACGATGTCTCCGCGTGACTTTGGCAACTGGAATGCTTTCGTGTTCATTGTGCATTCGTCTGGTTACCTCAGCGGCAACACCGTGTATAACTCGAATGGTGTGCGCCCAGTATTAAATCTGAGTGCTGATGTTACCATTTCTTCTGGTGATGGTACAATGAATTCTCCTTACATTGTTTCTTAGCAAGACTTGTCTCTTGCTTTTTCTTTTCCTTGAAAACTTGTTGAAAGTATACTATAATTAAGAAAGGTGATTTATATGGCAACACGTAGTCTATTACGAGAAAAAATAATGGTTATTCTTTATCAATATGATTTAATGAAAAGCAATGATCTTCCCTGTGATGTTGAAGAGATTATGAAAGATAATATGGAAGTTGAAAATGATTTTGTAAAAGATATGGTATATGGAGTGGTTACTTATCAAACGGAATTAGACAAGCTTGCTAATAGTAAGATGAAAGACTGGGATATTAAGAGAATTGATAAAACAGGAGCTGCTATTCTTAGACTCGCTTTATATGAGCTTAAGTATACCGATACGCCTTTTGAAGTTGTTATTAATGAAGCAGTAGAACTTGCTAAGAAATATAGTGATGATGCAGTTAGAAAGATGATTAATGCGGTACTTGATAAAGTAGTAAAGGAAGAAAATGTTTAATATGGATGATAAATATATTAGTATAGGAGAGTTAAATGCTTTTATTAAAAGTATGTTTGATGAAAATGTATTTTTAAGGAAAGTATATCTTAGAGGAGAAATATCTAATTTTAAAAATCATACAAGGGGACATTTATATTTTACTTTAAAAGATGATACTTCTAGAATTAGTGCTGTTATGTTTTATTCAAGTGCGATTACACTTAATTTTAAACCAGAAGATGGTATGAATGTTTTAGTAGAAGGACGCATTTCTTGTTATCCCACCGCTGGTACTTATCAAATCTATGTTGATAAAATGGAAGTAGATGGACTGGGAGCTTTATATATTGAATTTGAAAAGTTAAAGGAAAAACTGGCGAAAGAAGGCTTGTTTCGAGAGGATCATAAGAAACCGATTCCCAAAATACCTAAAAGAGTTGGTATTATTACGGCACCAACCGGAGCAGCGATTAAAGATATTCTATCAACGATAAAAAGAAGATTTCCGACGGTTGAAACGATTTTGTTTCCCGCACTTGTTCAAGGACGTGATGCAGCTCCCGATATTGTAAGACAAATTAAAGAAGCCGATAGTGGAAAATACGATTTAGACGTTTTGATTGTAGGACGAGGTGGAGGATCGATTGAAGACTTGTGGGCATTTAATGAAGAAATAGTTGCACGGGCTATTTATGAGGCAAGAACTCCTATTATTAGTGCCGTTGGCCATGAAGTCGATTTTACGATTGCAGACTTTGTTGCGGATCTTCGTGCTCCAACTCCAACCGGAGCAGCTGAAATGGCAGTACCAACTGTAAGTGAAATTGATAATATGATTCATTCTTTAGAAATTCGTTTAAATGAATTTATGATGAATTATCTTCATACCAATAAACTTCGTTTAGATCATATTAAGAATTCTTATATTCTTAAAAATCCATTATCATTATATGAAATGAAAGAACAAAAATTAGATAATATGATTGATCGTTTACAAAATTATGTTACTAAAACATTAGATAATTATGAATTACAATTAAATCATGTTAAAAGTTCTTTTATTCTAAAGGATCCGATGCGATTATTTGAAGCCCAAAAAGAGAAAATTTTATTTAATGAAAAATCATTATATCATAGTATTAAAAATATTATTTTAACAAGTGATCATCATTATAAGATGGTAGTAAATACTCTTAAACTAGTGAATCCTTTGGGAATATTAGAAAAAGGTTATTCTTTGGTTACAAAAGATGAGAAAGTATTAAAATCAAGCAAAGATTTACAAGTAAATGATCACATTCATGTGCGAATGCATGACGGTAGTGTAGAAGCAACTGTTTCGAAAATTAATTAGGAGGTATTATGGTTTTTGTATCTATTCAAGAATTGAAAGAAAAATATGCGGAGTTAAAAAGTAGTTATTTTACGTTAAAGCAAATTGTGTCTTCAGCTTCTCCTGATTCTTATGAATATAATGAGATAATGGAAGAGCTTGATATTATTTGCTTTTGTATGTGGAATATTCGATGGCAATTAACTTTATTACATATTAAAAGATTGATACCAACTAATTGGTTTTCTGATGAAGAAAATATTAAAAAAAGATAGATAATAAGGAGGAAAATTATGGAAAAATCATTTGAAGATGCACTAAAAGAATTAGAGGTTATTGTGAAAGAGTTAGAAGCGGGCAATGTTGAGTTAGATTTAGCCATTGAAAAGTATACGGAAGCAATGAAGCTTGCTAAATATTGTAGTGAAAAACTTAATCGTGCAACGGAAAAAGTAAATAAGATTTTAACTGAAAATAAAGAGTTAGTTGATTTTAAAGTGGAGGAATAACATGAGTGAGGTAAAAGATATTACAAGTCGTGATGTAGATTTTGCAAAATGGTATACCGATGTTGTTAAAAAGGCAGGATTAGTAGATTATTCGAGTGTAAAGGGAAGTATGATTATTTGCCCTTATGGATATGCGATATGGGAAGAGATGCAAAAACAACTTGATCAAAAATTTAAAGAGACTGGACATGAAAATGTCCAAATGCCTATGTTTATTCCGGAGTCTTTATTAAATGTTGAAAAAGAACATGTTGAAGGATTTGCTCCTGAAGTCGCTTGGGTTACTTATGGTGGATCAGAAAAACTAGATGAACGGTTATGTGTTAGACCGACAAGTGAAGTTCTTTTTTGTGATTATTATAAAAAAATTATTAAGTCTTATCGTGATTTACCAAAGCTTTATAATCAATGGTGTACAATTGTTAGATGGGAAAAAACAACGAGGCCTTTTTTACGGAGTAGAGAGATTTTATGGCAAGAAGGGCATACCATGCATGCTACCGAAGAAGAAGCAATTAATGAGGCTCTTAAAATGCTTCATATTTATGAAGATTTTCAAAGAAATGTGTTAGCTATACCAGTTCTTGTTGGTAAGAAAACAGAAAAAGAAAAGTTTGCTGGGGCCGTTGCTTCTTATTCACTCGAAGCAATGATGTATGATGGTGTTGCCCTACAAAATGGAACTAGTCATTATTTTGGTCAAGGATTTGCGAAGGCATTTGGTATTCAATATTTGGATCAAGATAATAAACTTAAAACACCTTATCAAACGAGTTGGGGTGTTACCACAAGAATGATTGGAGCGTTAATTATGGTTCATGGGGATGATCGAGGACTTGTTTTACCACCACGGATTGCTCCAACTAAAGTAGTCGTTATTCCAATTGGTGATGATGAAAAGGTGAGAGAAGCAACCAAGAAAATAGCTTCTCAGTTAAAGGATGCAGATATTACTTATTTAATCGATGAATCCAATAAAACACCAGGCTTTAAGTTTGCAGAAGCAGAAGTAAAGGGGTATCCGATTCGTATCGAGATTGGCAAAAGAGATTTAGAAAATAACGAAATTACTTTAGTTAGAAGAGATATTTTGGAAAAGATGAAATATCCTTTAGAAAATGCTGTTAAAGAAATCCCAACTTTACTTGAAAATATGCAAACTGATATGTATGAAAAAGCTTTAACAAGACGAAATAGTATGATATATGAGGCAAATACATGGGAAGAGTTTAGTGATATTGCTAAAAATAAACCAGGATTTATTAAAGCTAACTGGTGTGGTGATGAGGCTTGTGAGAATAAAGTGAAAGATGAATTTAGTATGAAGAGTCGTTGTTTAATTGATGATGAAGAAATTGATACCCCTTGTGTTGTATGTGGTAAAAAGGCTCAATATCGATTATATTTTGGTAAACAATATTAATGGAGGTCTATGAATATATTTTTAGAAAAAATTGAAAAGTTAAAAAAGAGGCTAGCAAGTGTTCAAGTTTTAAAGCAACAAAGAACCGATAAGTTAGAATTATTAGAAAACATGATGCAAAATAATCTGTTATTAACGGAGAAACTAAAACTGGATTTAGAAAGTTATGAAGATCAAAAAGATATTTTAAATCATTATGAAGACCGGATGCTTCCTTTTCAGAAGAGATTAGTTTTCCAAATTTTGACTACTCTTGTTATTTTTTTATTGGGAGTGGTTGCTAGTAGTTTTGCTTTTACCTATACTGGTAGTGCTTTGATTGGAGAAGTTTTTCCGGTATTGTTAGGTTTTCTAACTGCTATACAGTTGGGTTTTGCTGTCAAAGATTATTTTCGAGAAACAAAGCCAATTGATGAGGTGAAAAAGCATCGTACCATAGAAGAGATTAATGGCGAAAAAGAAAGAGCAATCCATAAAATAAAGGAACTTCATCATTATAATCAAAAACTTGCTGAAACTCAAAAGAAAACAGAAGAAAGTAAAAAAGAAACAGAACAAATAGAGCTGGAAATATTAAGAATGATGGGAGCATTAGAGGAAGCTTATCAAAAAGCTGTTACTTCTTATCAAGAAAAAAGTCCTGAATTAGAAGAACAACTAAATAAGATATTCCAAAAAGATTTTCAAGAAGAAGTAGGACAAGTTTTATCTTTAAAACTTACCAAATAATGGTAGTAGCCAATTATTGTAAGCGTTTAAAACTATAAATCTTCCATACTATTAATGGTGATAGTATGAAAAAATTTATAGTTTTTTTATGTATTCTCATGATGTCGCCTCTATCTGTTTTCGCTTATTCTTCTAAGGTTATTTTAGGAGGAGAAACGATTGGGATTGATATAGAGAGTAATGGTGTTATGGTTATTGGTTTTTATAAAATTGATGGGAAATATCATAAATCAGATTTAGTAGAAGGCGATGTTATTACGAAAATTGAAGATACTTCTATTAGCTCGATTGAAGATTTAACGAATGCTCTAGAAAATTATATCGGAGAAGAAGAAATTGAAGTTACTTATCTTAGAGGAGAAAAGGAAAAGACAACCAATATTTCTTTATTCTTAGAAAATGGAGTATATAAGACAGGATTATATGTAAAAGATGGAATTACGGGAATTGGTACTTTAACATTCATTGATCCAGCGACGAATACTTATGGTGCTTTGGGTCATGAAGTGTTAGAGAGCAATACCTCTAAAATTGTCGAAGTAAAAACGGGTACAATATTCAGAAATTCGATTACTAGTATCGATGAAAGTAGTAATGGGAATCCCGGTAGTAAAAATGCAAAGTTCTATTATGGAACGACTTATGGTGATATCGATAAGAATACAAAGTTTGGAATTTATGGAACGTATACGGATGAATACGATGAAGATAAGTTAATTGAAGTTGCTACTCCAGAGGAAGTAAAAGTGGGGAGTGCAACCATTTATACGGTCTTAGAAGATGAGACGGTAGAAGCTTTTGAAATTGAGATTACTAAAATTAATGAGAATAGCGAAATTAAAAACATTTCCTTTGAAATTACAGATCCAGTCCTTTTAGAGGAAACTGGTGGGGTTGTTCAAGGAATGAGTGGTTCTCCGATTGTTCAAAATGGAAAACTAATTGGGGCTGTTACTCATGTTGTTACAGATAATGTAACAACGGGTTATGGTTTATTTATTACAACGATGTTAGAAGAAAGCGAAAAGTAAGCTTTCTTTTTTTGACTGAAATATTGAAAATAATATTGATTTTATTTTTCAGATATTGTATATTTAATATAGTAAGATAGTTATATTTTAACTATATAGGAAGTTTTGACAAGTTTTGTCGAATCAAATGAAAAAAGATAAGATTTGTTGTAGAATGGTTGAAGTAAAGGTGGAAGAAAAATGAAATTAGTAGAAAAAGTGAAAAGAATGAACCTATTAGACAAGTTTAGAAATAAGAAAGTATTTGCTTTATATTTAGTGGGAGTACTTGTATTATCTATGGGTGTATCTTTTGCTTACTTTAGTGCAAATAGTAGTGTTACGGGTAATGGTTCAGTAGCGACAAATATAACGGCAACCATTGAAACAAAAGGTATTACCGCGGATGGCAATATTGATTTTAATAATGTAGATATGTATCCAGGACATACAGCTATAGCAAGTATTAGAGTAACTGGAACAGGAAATAATGAACCATTAATGTATGATGTCATCTTTAATGGTACGAATACTTTTAATACTCCATTAAACTATACTGTATATAAAAGTGAAAGTAATATAGAAGTAAGTTATACATGTACCAATAAAAATGATTATATTAGTAGTGGAAAAACTTATTATGAAGAATGTGTAGGTAATAACATTGAAAGTTTAGGCTCACCAATAAGTAGTGGAACTCTCAATAATGGTTCAGGAACAACAATATTAAAAAGTGATGAAATTATGCTTACAGCTCCAGAAGAAGAGGTAGTCTATTATTATATTGTCATCGAATATCCAAATTTAGATGCCAATCAAAATGATGATATGGGAAGTAGTATTAATGGAAATATCACAATAGAAGAAGGTAGCGAATATCAAAAGCCTTCAATTAATATGGTGGCATCAACAGTAGCAGGAAGTAATAATTGGTATACAAGTGCAAGCATTATCACCAATATTACAACCCAGACAGGGAATCATGAAGCATATTACTGTACAACAACATCTAATAGTTGTACACCAAATATTCAAGCTAATGTAAGTGATAATGTTTTTACAACAACATTATCATCAAATACATCACCACAAAAAGTATGTGCCAGAGTAGTAGATGAATATAATCAAACAACAGAAGGATGTAGTGAAGCCTATAATGTAGATACAACCAATCCAACCATTTCAATTACAAGTACAAGTATAACCGAAAACAGTATAAGCGTAACAGTAAGTGGAACAGATGCCCATAGTGGAATATACCAATACAGATTCAGTAGTAATGGAGGAAGTAGTTATACCACGGTATCATCAACAAATAGTAGTTATACTTATACATTTACCGGATTAAATAGTGGAACAAGTTATAATATAGCAGTACAATCTGTAGATAGATCTGGAAGAACATCTAGTAGAGTAACAAGAAGTGTGGAAACAGATAGACCAAGTGCTAAAGATGTGATATTAGCAGATAATGAAGTAAATGAAGGTACACCGAACTTTTCATATGTGGCTACAAATGATGAAGGAGTATGGACAGCTGAAGATAATTTAGGCACCAGTTATTATTTTAGGGGAGCAGTTACTAATAATTATGTTCGATTTGCAGGATTCTACTGGAGAATCATAAGAATTAATGGGGATGGGTCTATCCGATTAATTTATGATGGAATTGCTGCTCATGCCAATGGTGAATCATCAAGTGATAGACAATTATCAAATGAAAGTGTTTATAATAGTATGGATAATGCAAATTATTATGTAGGATATACATATCAAGTAGGTGCGCAAAGACCAAGTACACAAAATGGAGGAACAGCAAGTACAATTAAAGGAGTATTAGATAATTGGTATTCAAACAATATAGCTGAAAAAGGACTAGATAATAAAGTAGTAAGTACACCAGGATTCTGTAATGATCGAAATACGGCAAGTGGAGATACTTGGAGTGTTAATAGGCCATTTAAGTATGCAGCATATGATCGAGTAGAACATTCCACTCAACCAACATTAAAATGTAGTAATAGTAATGATTTGTATACAACAAGGGTAGGATTAATCACCGCGGATGAAGTAAGAATGGCAGGAGGAACATATGGGCAAAAAAATAATAGTTATTATCTTTATTCTGGACAGAATTATTGGACAATGTCTCCATATTATTATAATGCTCTGAGTAGTAGTGCTTTTGTGTATTCTGTGTTTTCACATGGTGGCTTATATAATATCCACAGCGTAGATACTGAATATGGCGTTCGTCCTGCTATTAATCTAGCTTCGAATGTCACATTAACCGGTTCCGGAACCATGTCCGATCCATATGTAGTAAGTTGATGTAAATTATTATTTATGGCTCTAGAATTTCTAGTGTGAAGTAAAAATGCTAAAAATGATATGCTAAAAAATTAAAAACAAGAATTTTTGGTG
>CALVQH010000021.1 GCA_944358115.1 uncultured Bacilli bacterium | reverse complement strand
TATGGTTTAAGAAGAGTTTTAGGCAGATAATAATATTTATCGACCTTACTCATTTTGAAAAACTGTCCGTAGGTAAGCAATTTTTCTTCTTTATTCCATACTACACGCAAAAACAGATAAACTTTACAGGAGCATTTTGCTCCTTTTTCGTTTGCCTGTTTATTTTCTTTATATAGCTGACACCATCGGTGCCAGCTATACCTGTTATTCAAAATTTATTTCTTGCAAAGCAATTGCTTTGCAAATTGGATATAATTTGTTATATATAACTCTGGTGAGTCAGAAGCAAAATGAAGAGTTGTTTTGATAAGCTTTTTATAGGAGCTTCTATGATGGCTAAGTTATGAAGGAGCGTTTGTTTGGGTATTCGGCCTGTAGGCCGACGCGTTTGATAATTTTTTAATTGATTATTTACATTTTGTTTACATTAAAATTAACTATGACATTTTGCTATTATTTTATGATAAAAAGTGGTTTACATTTTGTTACTGGTTTGTTATAATTATTTATAGAATAAGGAGTGTTGATTATGAAAATATTATCTCCAGAAGTTACACGACTTCTTGATAAGTTATATAATCTACGTGGCAGTGATAGTGTGATTTTTAAAGAAATGGAAAGTGCTCATGAGAAAGCAGAAGAGACAAAAGAAAGAACTACTGCTTTAAAGAGTACTTTACAAGAAAAGATTGCTGGACTTGAAGCTGATAGCAAGAACTTAAGTGAACAAGGCAAAAAATTAATTGAAGTTTTAAAGGGAATTGATAAGAAAGCTTATGAGACGGTTATTGATCGGTTACATATCAATTTTGATCCAGAAGCTTTGGTAGAAAAACTTGATACTTCTTTACCTGAGACGATTGAGAAAGTAAATGAAGATATTAAGTCTAGTCAAGAAGAACTTGTTAAAGTAGAAGAAGAAATGAATAGCGCGATTACAACGATTGAAGAAATTGGTATTCGTAAAGATGCAGCGATTGCTAATCAAGAGAAATTAAATGAATACTTTGAACTTGCCCTAGCTGGTAATATCAATATTACTCGTGATTCCATTACTTCTTTACTAGAACAGTTTGATCTAACAGAAGAAGAAACAAGAGAAGCGGCTAAAATATTAATGTTCCCTGAAGATGCTTTATATGATTATGATGCGAAAATAAAAGAATCTGAAAAAAAGAGTATTAGCGAAGTCATGCAAGAGGCGAAAAATCAAGAAGAAGTTGCTCCTAAAGTAGAAGTAGAAAAGTTACAAGTAAAAGAAGAACCAGCAAAAGTAGAAGAAGTAAAAGCACAACCAGTTGTAACTGAAAAAAAGTTTGATCGAGAAGATTTAATTGATTTATTTAATGAGATTGGACTTGATTATTTAGATTATACAACTAGTGATTTAGATGAGATATTAGAGCATTTTAATGAAAAAGTAATTAGAAGAAATGTTAATATTTTTAAAGAAAATGATCTTAGTTTAGATATATTTGTTGATCATATTAATTTACTTTATGATAAAGAATTAGAAGCTAAGATGGATCGGTTATTACGTATTGGTAAGAGTGCTCTTGATATTTATTTAAATCCAACTGTACTTACAAAATATGATTATAAGAATTTAGATAAAGCAATTTTATTATTACAAAATAGTGGATTAGATCCAAAGAAAGTGCCTTTAATGGCTTATTAGGGAGGTTTCAATTATGGTAATGAAAAATATTGGAGAAGTTAAATTTAGAGAAGGAATTGATCCAAGTAAGTATTCTGAAGATTTTGTTTTTGATAATTCACAAATGGTTTGGGATTTATTAAAGAAATATGGTTATCAAGAATTTGAGGGGAAGAGTGCTAAGTTATTTACGATTCCAACAAAAGCTACATTACATAAAAATAAGTTTGATGATGTTGAACTTACGGTTAGTATGTTAGAAGCAAGTTTAGAGAGAATTGAAAAACTTGGTTTAAAGAATTATTTTGCAAGTGATCTTTCTATTGATACTTTGCATCCTGTGTTTGTGGATCGTGTTGAATGGTGTAAAAATAATAATATGGCTTTCTTTGATGAAGAAAATCAAACTTTCTTACCAGCTTTATTTGATGTTTTACAGTTTGCTGAATATACGAAACAAAAGCCACTTGATACGATTGTAACAGCAAGTGAAGCACCAAATATGGGAGATTATACACCTAACCATGATGATAGAACTCAAACAGAACAAGCAGCTGAAGAATATTTTATGGTAAGAGCGAATGCTGAGGATCAACAAGTTATGAATGATGTGAAGAAAAAACTTTATACTGCTCTTTTAAAACATCCAGATGATGAGTTCTTAAATAAAGTTGTTCATAATACAATTATTAAAATTGGACCTCATATTTTAAATAAAGAATATAAGGAAGAAAATAAAACTTTGTATGATTTAGTAGAATCTGTTATGTTTGATGGTTTAGATATGGAACCACAAGATGATGATAATAATAGAATTGAAGATATCATGGCAGAGGAATTTGGACTTCCAGAAAGAGGGATGGCTAGATGAAGTTTTTAGAACGATTCGGATTTAAAAAAGAAGATATTGAAGCAGTAAAAGAAAATTCAACTAGTTCACTTATTAAAGAATTAGAAGCTCATAAAAAGTTAGTATCTAAGAATTTAGAATATTTGAATGATATGGGCGTAACAAACTTAATTGATATTTTTGTTCATTATCATGATATGTTCTTAATGGATAATAGTAATTTTGTAGAGATATTTAATAAATATGATCAAAAAGATTTAGTTGATAAGTTGGCTCAAAATGTTCAAATTATGGAATATCTATAATTTGAACATTTTTTCTTATAATTATTAGTTTTTCTTGACGAACATATGTATTTATGCTATAATAATCACATATATCGGAGGGGTTATGGAAAAATATTCTATTAAAGTTTTAAATCAAGATTTTAGAATTTTAGATTATCATTTTAGTTCTAAAGGATCAAGAGTAAAATATCTAGTAATTGATAATAGTAAAAATAAAGCCTTTTTTAAGTATGAAGGAGCTAATTATATTGTTAGTGAATCTTGTTCTGAAAAAATGTGTTATGAGATTGCAAAAGTATTAAATTATCCTTGCGCTAGAGTAGAGCTTGCTTGTGATAATGATGGTGCTTTGGGTATTTTGGATTACTTATTTGTAGATTTAGATTTGACTGAACATGTGGATATTTTATCTTATTTAAATAAGAATGAAGAAGAAAGGTCAAAATTTTATACAATTTCAAACATAAAAAAAGTTCTTGATCATCTTGATCCAGAATTATTTTCGGGATTTATTAAGATTATGGTATTTGATGCCCTTGTAGGAGAACAGGATCGTCATGAAGAAAATTGGGGGATTTCTATTAAAGATCATCATTATTTTATTTCTCCTTTATATGATAATGGATGTAGCTTATTGAAAGAATTTAAAAATGTAAATTTAGCTAATGATTATTATAATCATAAAAAGGATTTTGATGCATATATTAAGAGAAGTAAAACCTATTTTTATAAAGAAGATAAGAAAACTAGATATAAACATTTTGAATTAATTGAGTATTTATATTCTGAATATCCAGAATTGATTAAAAAAGAAATTTATAATTTAAAGAAGCTTACGAATAAAAAGATAGAAGAAATTGTAAATGCAATTCCTGATGACTTGTTGATTAATAAACATAAAGAATATATAATAGAATACCTAAAAAGAAGAAAAGAAATCCTTTTAAATATTATAGAATGAGGTGGATTATGAAACGAGAATTATGGTTAATTTGGAGACAACCTAAAACGAGAAGAAGATATAAAGTAGGAATTTTAAGTTTTGATAAAATTTATACTTTTTCTTATCTTAATCCTGAACTGGATGATGCTTTAAAGAATGGGTTTACTTATTTTCCTGGATTTGAAGATCTTCAAAAAGAGTATGAAAGTGAGCAACTATTTGCTAATATTGCAACTAGGTTGCCTAATCCTAAAAGACCAGATTATTTAAATATTTTAAATTCTTATGACTTAGATTCTAGCTCTTCTCAATTTGATATTTTAAGTGCTACAAAGGGACGTTTAGTTACGGATAGTTATGAGTTTGTTCCGGTATTTGACTCTAAGAAGATTGAATTTGATATTGCTGGAACTAGACATTCAAACGATATTAGTGAGTGTTGTCATCTTATTCAAGTTAATGATTTACTTACATTGGAACTTGATCCTAATAATGAGTTTGATGACCATGCAATTAAAGTTCTTTTTATTCATGATTCAAAAAAGTGTCAGCTTGGTTTTGTTCCACGATATTATTCTAAAGAGTTGACAGAGTTATTAAATAAACAAATTTCTTATTCAGCTATGGTAGAAAGCTTGAATTTTGAAAGTGAATTAAATGATGAAGATGTTACAGTATTTGTTAAATTAATTTTTAATGATAATTGTTAATGTCTTTTTTCTTTTAAAAAGAATTGGGAAAGTCTTGCATTCTATTTAAATATTTGATAGAATAAAAGAGTAATTTAAATAATAGGAGGGGTGCATAATGGCTCTAGGTAAATTTAAAAGTCTTTTTAAAGATGTAGATGATGATGATGCTTTAACTGGTACAGAAGATGAATTTTATAATATTAGTGAGTCTGAAGCATTAGCAGAAGCTGATAAAACGGGAAATAAGATGATTTTACTTGAACCACGAGCTTATTCAGAATCACAACAAATTGCAGATCATCTTAAGAATCGGAATAGTGTTGTTGTGAATTTGAAGAGGGTTACTTCTGATCAAGCGAAAAGAATTATTGACTTTTTAAGTGGATGTATTTATGCGATTGGAGGAACCATGCAGAAGATTGGGGTAGGGATTTATTTGTGTACCCCTAAGAATGTTAATGTTCAAGGTAAAATTAGTGATGAATCAGAAAAGAATAAAGCAGATATAGAAGAAGAATGGTAAAATAATTAGTTGTCTATTTGTCGAGGTGAGGCTCTTTTGAGAAAGTTTAGTACGAGTTTAAGTGGTTATAATAAGATAGAAGTAAATAACTTTGTAAATGAAGTAACCGGAGAATATGAATCTATGCTTGCTAAGTTAAAAAAGCAAGATGAAGAGATTGAAAGTTTAAAAAAAGAATTAGTGAAATACCAAAATATGGAGCAGACCCTTAATCGTGCTTTAGTGGTAGCAGAAGATGCTTCTAATCAAATTAAGAAGGTTGCTAGAGATGAGGCAAAAGGGGTAATTGATGATGCGAGAAGAAATGCTTCGAGAATTGTGAATGATGCACTACTTAAAGCGGATAAAATAGAGCAAGATGCTGAGACATTAAAAAGAAGAGTTGTGATATTTAAGAGAAGACTAAAAAGTGTTGTTGATGAACAAATGGAGTTTATTGATAGCATTAATGAAGATTATTAATAGATCTACTTTGATCTATTTTTTCTTTTCATGTTTCTTTTTTTTCATTCGTATATTATAATGGTAGTGGTGATGCATATGCTTACAAAAGAAAATAGAAAAGAAATATTTAAAATTATTTTATTTACGGTTATTCTTATTTTTGCTTTTATTCATATTAAAGAAATATGGCATTTTTTAAGCTTTTTATTTCAATTAGTAATGCCTTTTATTTTGGGGATCGTCATTGCTTTTGTACTTAATATTTTAATTAAATTTATTGAAAGAAAGCTACTTAATAAAGCAAAGATGAAAGAAAAAAGTAAAAGAACAATTAGTTTACTTTTATCTTTAGCGATTGTCTTTACTTTTATAGTTGTTTTATTACTTCTTATTATTCCACAATTAAAAAATACGGTATCTTTGTTTGTAGATAATATGCCTATGTATGAAGAAAATGTTCAGGAAATACTTGATCGCTTTTCAATTGATCCAAGTATCATTCAAAATATTGAAGAAGGAATTACTAATTTTGGTGATACTGCTGTAGAATTTATTAAAAATAATCGAGATCAAATTTTAGAGGTTACTTTGGGTGTTGCTTCTAATGTTATTACTGTTTTAGTTAATTTGGTCATTGCTTTTGTCTTTGCGATTTATTTATTAGTTCAAAAAGAAAAGTTATTTACTCAAATAGATCATGTTTTAAAAGCATATTTACCTATTACAAAAGTAAGTAAATTAGAAAAAGTTGCACAATTAACAAATCGTATTTGTGCTAGCTTTGTAAGTGGTCAATGTTTAGAGGCAGTGATTATTGGAGTTTTATGTTTTATTGGCATGTTATTACTTGGTATTCCTTATGCAGCGACGATTTCGGTATTAATTGGAGTTACGGCACTTATTCCAGTTTATGGAGCTTTTATTGGAACGATTGTAGGTGCTTTCTTGATCTTTATGGTTAGCCCAATTAAAGCGGTTATTTTTGTTATTTTTATTCTTATTTTACAACAGTTTGAAGGAAATTTGATTTATCCAAAAGTAGTGGGTAAATCGGTTGGATTACCTGGAATATGGGTTTTTGTTGCTGTTACAATTGGAGCTAGTCTAGCAGGAGTTGTAGGTATGCTTATTAGTGTTCCTGTTGCTTCTATTTGTTATAGTATTCTTGCTACCGATGTACATTACCGATTAGAAGCAAAAAAGACTAAGAAAATACTAGCTAAGAAGAAAAATTCGTGATAGAATAAATTCTTGATTTGAGGTGATACGAATGGGATGGATACCAAGTTATGAAGATCGAATTAAAAATCCATATACTCGTGTTCTTGATTTTGAATTATTAAATGCTCATCCAGAAGCTAAATTTGCTATTTGGCAGAGATATCAAATGGATGCAGTTTTTCGCAATCAAATTCAAAATATCATGGTGAGTGATTATGCATTTAAAGAAAGATTTCAAAATATTTTTCGAGATTATTTAAGAAGATGTGAAAGGAGTAGATAAGTGTTTATGGAAATAGAAAAGAAATTTAGTTTTACTTCACAAATTCATCCATTAGATGGATTTCTTATGATAAGAGAAAATTTAGGATTAAGAAATGGACGATTTGTAGAGAATACTGATACCTATTATGATATAGGGGATTCTTTGGCACAAAAGCGAATGCAAATTCGTAAAAGAAATGTGGCTGGAAAAACCGAATTTACGGTTAAAATTCCGGTTTTAGATGGTGATATTACAAAAAGAATAGAAAAGAATTTTGATTCTTTAACTGATAGTTTGCTTTTTTTAAAAAAAGAATGTGGCATGGAAAATATTTGCTTGGAAGAAAAAGTAGTTTTGAATACTTCTAGAATTGTTTATGATTATTTATATCAAGGTGGAGTATTTGAAGTTTGTTTTGATCAAACAGTAGGAATAAAAGAGGATAAAAAATATCTTCCTGTTTATATGGTGGAAATTGAATATAAGGAAGGTAAAAAAGATGCACTTTATCAACTTTCACAACTTCTCTTTCAATATCCTTTTATTCAAGAATGCTTTTTTTCTAAGAAAGAAATGGTAGAAAAGCAAGTAGAAGCGGGAAGAGAGATGAAATTATTAAGAAAGAAGGAAAAGTAAAATAGTGAACTTTCCTTTTTTCTTTTGAGAAAATATGATATAATTTTTCTAGATGTTAGAGGTGTTAGAAAATGAAAAGAGTTATTTTGGTAGATGGTAATAATCTTATGTTTCGCAGTTTTTATGCGACCGCTTATACAGGAAATATTATGCGTAATAGTAAAGGATTTCCAACCAATGCTTTATATGGTTTTACAACGATGATGAATAAGATTATTCATGAAGAAAATCCAGAATATATTGCCGTTGCTTTTGATGTTGGAAAAAACTTTCGAAGACAAAAATATGATTTTTATAAGAAAGGAAGACAAGCAACACCGAATGAGTTGTTAGAACAGATGCCTATTGCTAGAAAATTATTAGATGCGATGGGAATTAAATATTTAGAATTAGAGCCATATGAGGCTGATGATATTATTGGAACACTTGCTAAAATGGCTGATTTAGATCCAGAATACGATGCAACTATTATATCAAGCGATCATGATTTATTACAATTGATTAGTCCTGTTGTTGATGTAAAGCTTTTAAAACAAACAGGTTATATTAAATATAATCCAGAAACTTTCCAGGCTGATTATGGAATTGATCCAATTAAAATTATTGATTTAAAAGCGTTAGCTGGGGATTCTTCGGATAATATTCCTGGGGTAAAAGGAATAGGAGAGAAAACAGCATTAAAATTACTTCAAGAGTATGGTTCTTTGGAAGGTATTTATGAAAATATTGATTCGATTAAAGGAAAAATGAAGGAAAAACTAGAAATAGACCGTGAAAATGCTTTTATGAGTAAAGATATTGCTACTATTTATCGGGATGTTCCTCTTGGTATTACTTTTCAAGATATTAAATATCGGGGAGCGAATGAAAAAGAATTAGAAAGTATTTTTGAATCTTTAGAATTTTATTCTCTTCTTAAGAATTTCGAGAGAAAAGAAGTAGTGAAAGATGATATTTCGTTTGAGAAAGTAGAAGATGTCTTTTCTTTAAAATTAGGTGATGAAGTTAGTATTTATGCTTTTTTAGATGATGAAAATTATCATAAGGCTAATGTTTTAGGGCTTGGTATTAGTGATAAAGATCACAATTATTTTTTACAAAAAGAAAGTATTCATGATTTACCAGCGTTATTAAAAGATAAAGTTATTTATACCTATCATGCTAAAGCTCTTGATATTGTATTTCGTAAGTCTGAGGTAATGCTTCCTTTCATTAATTATGATTTAATGATTGCGGCTTATCTTTTAAATGGATTTAATAAAGATGATATTGCTTATTTGATGCATCCAGAGGGAATTAATGTTACTTTTTTTGCAGATGCCAAAAAGAGTGGATTTCAAGATATGAACTTGTTAGAAAAAGATATCGTGTTAAAATCTCGTTTTATTTATGATACGAGAGATCGTTATATTAATGAATTAAAGACTGAAGATATGTATCAATTGTTTAAAGATATTGAAATGCCTTTAACAAGAGTATTAGCTGACATGGAGTTTTTTGGTGTAAAAGTAGATAGTAAAGTGTTAGATGAGATAAAAAAGGAAGCAGAAGAAAAGTTAGATAGTCTTTCAAGGGAAATCTATGCTTTAGCAGGAGTAGAATTTAATATTGCTAGTCCTAAACAACTGGGTGAAGTTTTATTTGAGCGATTAGGACTTACAAGCAATAAGAAAAATCAAACTGGTTATAAAACGGATGCGACTACTTTACAAAAACTAAGAGGGAAACATCCTATTATTGATCTTATTTTAGAATACCGAAATTATAGTAAGATTGTTTCTACTTATACAGCTAGTTTAGAGAATGCTAAATTTCCTGATGGTAAAATTCATACAATATTTAAACAAACATTAACAAGAACAGGCAGGCTTTCTAGTGTAGAACCAAATTTACAAAATATTCCTATTCGGGGGGAAGAAGGAAGAAAAGTAAGAAAAGCTTTTGTTCCTACTAATGATTTGTTCTTAAGTATTGATTATTCACAAATTGAACTTAGAATTCTTGCCCATATTTCTGGATCAAAAGAGCTCATTGATGCTTTTCGTAATGGTGCTGATATACATACGAAGGTTGCGGCTGATATTTATGGGGTAGATGAAAAAGAGGTTACTAAACGGATGCGTTCTACAGCCAAAGCAGTAATTTTTGGTATTGTTTATGGTATTAGTGGTTTTGGCTTGGGTGAAAATCTTAATATTAGTAGTAAGGAAGCACAAAAGTTTATTGAAAAATATTATGAGTTATATCCGGGGGTAAAAAAATATATGGATAATATTATTAAAGAAGCTTATGAAACTGGTTCGGTTCGGACACTATTTAATCGAAAAAGAACGATTGAAGAGTTAAATAATCGAAATTATATGATTCGTTCTAGTGGAGAGAGGATTGCTCTTAATACACCTATTCAAGGAACAAGTGCAGATATTATCAAAAAAGCCATGGTTCTTGTTTTCGAAGAATTTAAAAAGCAAAATATTCAAAGCAAAATGGTTTTGCAAATTCATGATGAGCTTGTGATTGATACAATTAAAGAAGAAAAAGAGCAAGTAACGAAAATTGTAAAAGATGTTATGGAAAATGTTATTCAACTGTCAGTTCCACTTAAAGTAGGTATTGCCGAAGGTAAAGATTTGTATGAGGCAAAATAGGGGGATTTTATGCCAGAAATAGCAGAGGTTGAAACTGTAAGAAATACACTTAAAAAAAGAATTTTACATAAGAAAATAAAGAAAGTAGAAGTCAGATATGCAAGGATTGTAGAAAGTGATTTAGAATCATTTAAAAAGAATTTAGTTGGTCAAAGTTTTATTGATATTAAAAGAAGGGGAAAATGGTTAATATTTGAGACGGAAGAATATTATCTTCTTTCTCATTTGCGAATGGAAGGTAAGTATTTTATTAAAGACAAGAGTGATGCTTTAGAAAAGCATGAACATGTCATTTTTACTTTTTTTGATGATACTACTTTAAGGTATGCTGATACTCGTAAGTTTGGAAGAATGAATTTGATTTTAAAACAAGACTTAGAAAATACAGAATGTATCAAGAAACAAGGCTTAGAACCTGGAGATGCAAATTTAACCGCGGAATATTTAGTTCAAAAATTTCAAAATAAACATATTCCTATTAAGACAGCTTTACTTGATCAAACAATTATTAGTGGACTGGGAAATATTTATGCAAATGAAGTTTTATTTGATGCGAAAATTAGTCCTTTTATGCCGGCTTGTAAACTTTCTATGGAAGCGTGTTGTCATATTGTAAAGAGTGCTGATAAAATTATAAAAGAAGCAATTCAAATGGGTGGAACGACGATTCGTAGTTATACTTCCAGTTTGGGAGTAACAGGAAGGTTTCAACAGAATTTAAAGGTTCATAAAAGAGAAGGAATGCCTTGCTTTGTTTGTGGTACTAAAATAGAAAATGTCAAAATAGGAGGAAGAAGTACTTATTTTTGTCCGGTTTGCCAAATAAAAAAGCAATAAACTATTCAAAGAAAATTGGTTTATTGCTTTTTTCATATACTAAAATGTTATTTTGGCTAATTAAACTATATACTTGAGATGATATTAATTCGTACTTATATTGGAAGGAATTAGGTATGGGAACTAAAGATATTTCTAAATCTTCTTTTAAATCATGTAAGTAAGCTCTTCCTTTTTTATTAAATCCCAGTATTTTAATATATTCTAAAGATGCTAATTTATTAATTTCCTTGGGAAGGCCAATTAAAATGTGAACTAACATTCTAGAAATTTTATTATAGGTATATCTTTTTGTTTTTACGCTTTTAATTAAATCTTCTATGGTATTTGCTTCCATTATTTTTTCTTTTAGTCGATTTTCAATCCCTTCATCTACTGTTAAGTATCTACTTAAGTCTAGGTCGGTTAATATTTTGTATTTAATATAAGGAAACAAATCTTCTAAAGAAATATTTTCAATGCATTTTAAAACTTTTCGGGGAACATAATTAGAGATATCTTCATGATTTTTTAGTTTGTTTCTAATGTTACTGGCACTAATGATATTTGCTTCTTCTTGTAAGCTATGGTAATCACTTGTTCTTTTAATTGTTACTGGCTTTATTTTTAATTTGTTTTTTTTGATGGCCTTGATATAAGAAATACCTAATAGATCATTGGGATTAAAGACGTTTACATCAATATTTAAAGCTTTTGCTAAGGCAGTTGGATAGTTGATACCTGTTGTTAGTAATTCTTGAACTTTTTGATTATATTCTTCACTTTCTTGTGTTTCTGCCACTTTTTCTAGGGCTTCTATATTATTTGATTCACTTCCAAAAACAAGATAAGAGCAACCTAAGATTCCCAGTATTTTAACAGCTGCATCAGCAAAAATGTCGGCGCTTTGAGAGCCAAAAATGAAGGGGAGTTCTACGACTAGATCAACACCATAAATTAGGGCTAGTTTGGTTTTATTTTCTTTTGATAAAATGCTCACTTCACCTCGTTCTAGAAAATATCCGTTTAATACTAATATAATTGCTTTTCCTGGAAATAATTTTTTAGTCTCTTCAATATGATGAATGTGACCGTTGTGTAAGGGGTTATACTCACAAATAATTCCTACTGCTTCCATTTATTATCACCTTTTTAAGTATATCAAAAAAAGTAAGTTTTGAACATCTAAAATAAAAATATTTTAAAAAATGTCGAACTTTGTAACAGAACTAAAAAACGGGGACCAAAAAGATTTAAAAGTATTTACAGAATAAGGGGAATATGCTATAAATGGAAAACAAGGAGTAATTATGCAAGAAGAAAAATACTACGTAGAAATTGAACATTTAATTAAGAAAAATGAAATAGGAAAAAGAGCAAGAAGAATAGAGGAAAATTATAGTTTAGTAGAAACATATTGGCGCATCGGCAAAATTATTGTTGAAGCACAAGGTGGAAGTAAAAGAGCAAAGTATGGAAATGAACTTATTAAGAAATGGTCAATTAAATTAACAGAAATGTATGGCAAAGGATATGATGCTTCTAATATGAGGAGATTCCGTCAATTTTATTTAAGTTTTTCAAAATGCGGCGCAATGCGCCACACTTTATCTTGGACAATTTATCGCCGGCTTATCCCTATTAAAGATGAAAATAAAAGAAATTACTATTTTAATTTATGTATTAAGAATCATTTATCAGAAAGAGAATTAGGCAAAGCAATAAGATCTAATTCATATGAAAGATTAATTGATAAACCAGAGAAGATAGAAATTATTCCTTTGAGTTATCAACTGTAAAAAGTAAAGGAGTTTTAATGGAAGAAAAATACTATGTAGAAATTGAACATTTAGTTAAGCGAAACGAAGTAAATAAAAAAGTTAGACAGCTAGAAGAAAATCAGACTTTAGTCACTTTTTATTGGACAATTGGCAAGTTAATTGTGGAAGCGCAAGGAGGAGGGAAAAACGCTAAGTATGGAAATGAACTAATTAAGAAATGGTCAATTAAACTTACTAAACTTTATGGTAAGGGATATAATTATACTAATTTATCAAGATTTCGGCAATTTTATTTAACTTTTCCAAATATTGCCCCAGCGGGGCAATATTTAACCTGGAGTCATTATCGCGAATTATTACCAATTAAAGATGAAAATAAGAGAAACTATTATATCAATTTATGTATTAAAAATAATCTTTCTAAAAGAGATTTAGTTAAAGAGATAAAATCTAATTCATATGAAAGATTAATTGATAAGCCAGATAAAATAGAAATTATTCCTTCTCAAAAATATGCCATTACTAATGATATGAAAAATCCTATTATTATTGAAGTTAATCAAGAAATAAAAACAGAACAAGAATTAGAAATCAATATTCTTGCTAATCTGGATTCTTTTTTTAAACAATTAGGGAATGGATTTACCTATGTAGGACATCAATATAAAATAAGTGATGGTAAAAATAATTATTATATTGATTTATTGCTTTTTAATTATGAATTCAATGCTTTTGTAATTATTGAGTTAAAATTACGAAGTTTAAGAAAAGAAGACAAAGCGCAAATGGAATTTTATATGAAGTTAGTTGATGAACAAGTTAAAAAGCCATTTCATAATAAAACGATAGGTATTATTATATCCAAGGAAAGTGATCAATTCGTTATTAACTTTGTTAGAGAAGAAGATATATTCCTTTGAGCTATCAATTAGAAAAAGTAAAGGAGTTTTAAATGGAAGAAAAATACTACGTAGAAATTGAGCATTTAGTTAAAAGAAATGAGATAAATAAGAAAGCTAGAAGGTTAGAAGAAAATAATGATATAGTAACGACTTATTGGACTATTGGTAAGTTAATTGTGGAAGCGCAAGGTGGAAGTAAAAGAGCAAAGTATGGAAATGAACTTATTAAGAAATGGTCAATTAAATTAACAAAAATGTATGGCAAAGGATATGACTATACAAATTTATCTAGATTTAGACAATTTTATATTTGTTTTCCAATACTTGGGACAGTGTCCCAAATATCTTGGTCAATTATTTATATTTTATTACCTATTAAAGATAAAAATGAAATGAACTATTATTTAAATTTATGTATCAAGAATAATTTATCAGTTAGAGAACTTCGTAGAGAGATAAAATCAAATTCATATGAAAGATTAATTGATAAACCAGAGAAGGTAGAAATTATCCCTTTTCAAACATATTCCATTACTAATGATATGAAAAATCCTATTATTATTGAAGTTAATCAAGAAATAAAAACAGAACAAGAATTAGAAATCAATATTCTTGCTAATCTGGATTCTTTTTTTAAACAATTAGGGAATGGATTTACCTATGTAGGCCATCAATATAAAATTAGTAATGGTAAAAATAATTATTATATTGATTTATTACTATTTAATTATGAATTCAATGCTTTTATTGTGATCGAATTGAAATTAAGAAATTTAAAAAAAGAGGATAAAGCACAAATTAAATTTTATATGGAGTTAGTGGATAAACAGATAAAAAAGCCATTTCATAATAAAACGATAGGTATTATTATATCCAAGGAAAGCGATCAATTTGTTATTAACTTTGTTAGAGAAGAAGATATTATTCCTTTGAGTTATCAATTAGAAAAAGTAAAGTAGAAGCGCAAAGTATAAAAATAGCAATTGGAAAAGTGCATTTAAATTATGAATCAAAATAATAAATGTATGATAAAATTATTTAAAATATTTTGGTTCATCAATTTTTCCTAATAAAAAGTCTGCTGAAATATGATATTTTTTGCATATCATATATAGATAGGGTGTAGCAATAATAAATTTTCCTTTTTCGTAACCAACAATATTAGATTGGGTTGTTTTTAGAAAAGAAGCAAGATTTACTTGAGTTAGTTTGTTTTCTTTTCTAAATTCTTTTAAGCGATTGCCAGAGAGTTCAGCATTTATTTCTTTTCTAGAATGAAGATATTTTCGTTTATCTGTGAAGTTAAAAAGATAGTCGATTGATACATTGAAAAAATTACATAATGTATTTAAGTGTATAATAGGAAAAAGTGTTTCCTCGCGTTCGAATTGACCGTATCCGTTTTTATGAAATCCAAGTGTTTTTGCTAATTCGTATTGCTTTAGTTCTTTTTCTTCTCTTAAATATTTTAGTCTTTCGCTGTATATCATAAAATCACCGATATTATTTTCTCATTTTCATTTTTTAAATTTAATAAATGAATGTAATATTGATATTTTTCTTGGCTTTTAGTCTGGCACAAATTATAATTTAACTATAGGCTAGGAAACTTATCATAAATATATGATAGATTATTTTAATGCAATTGAAAATGAAGCCTAGCATCATGAAGAAAGGTGTTAGATTATGAAGTTTGAAGTTATAAAGCAAAGTCATTTAAAGAGGAATATTATTATAGGAGTAGTAGCAGTTCTAATTATTAGTGCATTAATACTTAATTTTACCAAGGCAAAATATAGAGTAACAGAATCAATTCCTTTAGTTAATGGAACGATTAATTATACACCATATGATTTTAAAGTAATTGCTATGTATCAAGAAAATGAAAGTGGAGAATATGTAGATGTTGATATAATGCCAAGTAGTGGCTATGTTATTAATGAAGAAATGAGTTATTGTACAACAGATAATCAAACTAAAGATACTAATGCTGTATTAAAAACAATAGATGGTTATCATACTTTTTCAGGATTATCAAAAAATAGTAAATGCTATTTATATTTTGACGAATATAAAATATCTACAAAAGATTATATATTAACCAATTTCCCTACAATTCTTACAAGAAATAATTTTAATACTGCCGTAACAAATACAACTACAGGAACTATTTATAAATCATTAGATGATACTCAATATGATGAAGATGGAGAAGTATATTACTTTGCAGGAGCTCTAACAGACAATTGGGTATATTTTGCTAATATTTATTGGCGAATTCTCCGAATTAATGGTAATGGTACAATTCGATTAATCTATAATGGAACAAGTAATGTTACTACGGGAACGAGTACACAAATAGGGACAAGTGCATTTAATAGTTCAGCATATGATAATATGTACTTGGGATATATGTATTCGTCTGGTATGGTACATGGAACTGGAACTTCGTCAGTAATAAAAACTGTAATTGATAATTGGTATGCACAGAATTTGATGGATTATTCTTCATATATTGATAACAATTCTGGATTCTGTGGGGATAGAACTCCAACAACTGGAACAGGACTTGGGAAAGTTTATACTGAATATGTAACATATTCAAGATTAAATTATAATCCTACTTTTACTTGTGCAAATAACCAAGATTTATATACAACAAAGGATGCTGATGTTGGAAATAAAGCACTAACTTATCCAATCGGTTTAATAAGTGCAGATGAGGCAATATATGCAGGAGGAAGTGGACAAAATGAAATGTATTTTTTATATACAGGGCAGTCCTATTGGACAATGACACCATTTTTTATAAATGCCAATTCTAGCGGAGCAATAATGTTTACCATTCTTAATTTTGGGGATGTTAGTTATGCTGAAAATATAAGCTATAGTTATGGTGTAAGACCTGTTATTAATCTTCGTGCTGATATCACACTATCTGGTTCGGGGACTGCTACTGACCCCTACACGATTTCTTAAAAATATGTTATACTATTTTTAAGGAAGTGATTATTTATGGAACTTAATTTGGCTAGTTTAAGTAATGGAGAGGTTGTAACTTATGATCAAGATTTTACTATTGATCCTAGTTTATATCAAAAAATAGGGATTCTTGATTTAAAACAATGTCATGTAACAGGAAGTATTTTTCTTAATTCTGCTTCGATGTTGGTGTTTGATTTAACGATTGAAGGAGTTATGGTGTTACCTGATAGTGTTACAGCAGATCCTATTCCTTATCCTTTTACTTCAAAAATTTCCGAAGAATATGATTTAAATGATGAAAATTTTCTAGAAACTTATCAAAAATCGCAAAATATACTTGATATTATGAAGATTTTGTGGGAAAATATTGTTCTGGAAGTACCCATGAGATTTACTACGACTAAAGATGCACACCTATCTGGTGATGGTTGGAGTTTGGGTGAAGATAAAAATAAAGATGATCAAATTGATCCAAGACTTGCTAAGTTAAGTGAGCTTTTGGATAGGAAGGAGTGAAAACATGGCAGTTCCTTTTAGAAGAACAAGTAAAACGAAAAAAAGAATGCGTCGTACTCACTTGAAAAAAGAGGTTGGAGCATTAACTACATGTCCTAAATGTGGGGCAACTATTAGACCTCATCGTGCATGTACTAAGTGTGGTTACTATAAGAATGAAGAAGTAATCCAAGTTAATAAAGATGCTGAATAGTTAGACTGGGTCTAACTTTTTTAGTGGACAACTAAATTAGAGAAATCTAATTTTTTTCTTGCTTTAAAACTCTAGTCAAGTTTATAAAAATATGATATACTGGATTTATCATAAAGGAGTGTCTTAGGATGAAGTATAATGATGATTTAGAGAAAACTAGAGATTTGTTTGATATACCAGAAGATGATGTACCTAGTGTGATTGATGATATTAATACAGAAGGAGTTAGTAAAGAGAATTTAACAGATGATCTTACTTTTGGACTTCGTGGTGAAGATGCGGTGGAAGGACAAAAAGAAGAAATAGAAAATTTGGAAGAAGAAAAAATTGATTCAAAAGATAAGAAAAATAAAGAAAAAAAAGCAAGACGGAGTATTAAAGAAGTTTGGTCTAGTTGGCCTAAAAAGAAAAAAATATTAATCATAGTTGGCTTTGTTTTCGTGTTACTTCTTATTATAGCCCTTATTTTATTCTTGGTTTTAAAAGATAATAAAAAAGACGAGCCAAAGCCTGAGGAACCAGAAGTAATTGTAGAGATGGATAATTATATATATCGTGATGGAACCTTAGTTTTCTTAAATCAAGATGGAGATGAAATTGGTACTTATGAATGTACGAATGCATCTGAAGAATTGTGTTTTGTTCCTAGTTATAGTGATGAAGATTTATTTGATGGAGAAAAGAATGTTTATGAAGATGAATCGGTAGTAGAAAGACAATCAAAAATTTATCAAAATAATTATGTTTTTGTTTTTGACAATAAAAATACCGACGATGAAGATCTTATTTTATATAATATAGAAAAACAAAATAGCGAAGGAACTTATACTTTAGTAAAAGGATTTAGTGATAGTGATCTAGTGGTAGTAAGGGATACAAATAACCGCTATGGAGTTTTAGATATTGGCACTTCAGGAATAAAAGAAATATTAGATTTTTCCTATGATTATATTGGTAGATTAAGTAATGATAGTAATTTGGTTGTCAATACAAATAATCGTTATTATATTTATGATGTAAATGGTAAAAATTTAAGTAGTGGGCTTCGTTATGAAGTAAAAAGTTATAATGGTGAATATATTGTTGTTAATAATAATGGCTATTATGTATATGATTATAATGGTAATTTGATTTTTGATGATGCTTATGATTATATTGAACTTTTAGATGATTATGCTGTTTTAATTGATCGTAATTTATTATATATTCGAGATTATCAAAACAATAAGTATAATGAAGTAGGGGTTGAGCTTGATAATACTTATTATAATCCACTTCATGTTTATAGTGAAGATAAAGTTTTAATTGAGACTAGACAAGCTTATGAGATTTCTATTAATGATGATATGTTAGATGTTACATATACGCGTGATGGTAAAGATCGTACTGAATCAATTGACTTAAGAGATGGAAAAATGAGTGCTAAATATGGTTATCTTGGTTATTATGATGGGGTTCTCTATTTTTATCAAGATGAAGAGAAAAGTGACATATTAGGTACTTATGAATGTTCAAATGAAAATTCAAGTGATTTGACCAATTGTACAATTGCTACTGATTCTTTTTATAGTCATAATGAGGTAGAAGAAGATCGTTCTAGTAGTGTAGGTTGGATTCCTATTTATAATAATCGTTATGTCTTTATATTAGATACGATTGATTTAAATAATCCAACAATTGTTCTTTATGATTTAAAAGCAACAAGTAGTGATAAAAAAGTTTTAGCTCGTTATTCTTCGGTTGATAGTGGAGCTTATACTGGTAAAAAAGAAGTTACTTTTGTTAATACTAATGCTACTTATGTCATGGCTCAAGTTAAGAGTGATGGGGATTATGGACTTCTTCGTATTGGAGATAATGTTTCTGGTACGATTGCTTTTGATTATGATTCTATTGAAAAAATAGGAGATTATTATGAAGTAGGAACTTCTAGTGGAACTTATCAATTATTTAATAATGTTGGACAAGAAATGACAAAAACATATGGATATCGAATTGTTGATTATGCTAATCGTTATTTAAAAGTAGAGAATAATAATCAATATATGGTATATGATTTTGATGGTAATCGAGTAGATGAAGGTACTTATGCTTATGTTGATTTACAGAATAATTATTATGTAGTCATTGATTCTAGTAATCGACTTAATATTCATAAATATACGGATCAAACATTTGCTTTATCAGAGTCTTTGGATGTCGGAACAAAAGAATATGCCGGAAGTTATACTGTAACAGAGTCTAATGGGGGATTTGTTGTTACGATTAAGAGTACTAATACTACTTATACATTTGATAGTAATGGACTTGTTCAAGTTAGTGGTTGAAAAAATGATTAAAATTTGTTACAATACATTTATTAAAAGCAATGAACAAGAGGAGTAAGATGAATTGTCTTTTCCAGAGAGCTTATGATTGGTGGAAATAAGTAAAGATAAAATCTGAAGGTAGCTTGGAAGCTGGCTTATAGCCCGTCTTAAAAAGACGTTATCCATTTAAGTGAAATAAAAGGTGGTACCGTGCATTTTGCACCCTTTGGTGCTACCTTTTTTATTTTAAAAAAAGAAAAGAGGAATAGGTATGTTGGATAAGAAATATGATCATAAAAAAGTAGAAGAAGGAAAATATGAAAATTGGAAGAATGCTGGATACTTTGAATCAGTAGACAAAAGTAAAGAGGCTTTTTGTATTGTAATTCCACCTCCTAATGTTACAGGTAAACTTCATATTGGACATGCTTGGGATACATCGATTCAAGATGTACTCATTCGTTATAAAAGAATGCAAGGATTTGATGCTTTATGGGTTCCAGGAATGGATCATGCCGGTATTGCGACACAAGCAAAAGTTGATAAAAAATTAAAAGATATGGGTATTAATCCAAGAGAATTATCACGTGAAGAGTGGCTTAAACATGCTTGGGCTTGGAAAGATGAATATGCCGAAAATATCCACAAACAATGGGCTAAATTAGGATTATCTTTAGCTTATTCGAAAGAAAGATTTACTTTAGATGAGGGTTTATCAAAAGCAGTTCGAAAAGTATTTGTTGATTTATATCATAAAGGATTAATTTATCAAGGTGAGCGAATTATTAACTGGGATCCGGTTAGTATGACAGCTTTATCGAATGAAGAAGTAATTTATAAAGATATTCCGGGTGCTTTTTATCATTTAAAATACAAACTAGTAGATAGTGATGAATATTTAGATGTTGCAACTACTCGGCCAGAAACACTATTTGGTGATACAGCTGTTGCGGTTAATCCAAAAGATGAGCGCTATAATCATCTTATTGGCAAAAAAGTTATTTTACCAATTGTAGG
This sequence comes from uncultured Bacilli bacterium, assembly GCA_944358115.1. Lineage (GTDB taxonomy): Bacteria > Bacillota_I > Bacilli_A > RF39 > UBA660 > Caccenecus. The sequence goes on along the minus strand of CALVQH010000021.1, from coordinate 1,854 downwards.
TAGAGAAATACCGATTATTGGAGATGAACATGCTGATATGGAAAAAGGTACTGGTTGTGTAAAAATTACACCGGCTCATGATCCAAATGACTTTGAAGTAGGAAATCGACATCACTTAGAGCGAATTGTTTGTATTAATCCTAATGGTACGATGAATGAAAATGCTGGTGGTTATGAAGGATTAGATCGATTCCTTGCTCGAGAAAAATTAATTAGTGATTTAAAAGAGCAAGGATTATTACTTGAAGTAGAATCCATTACCCATAATGCACCATTTAGTGAAAGAAGTGGCGCTTTAATTGAACCATATTTATCTAAACAATGGTTTGTTAAAATGCGTCCTTTAGCAGATCGAGTTCTTGAGGTACAAAAGGATAAAAATAAAAAGGTTAATTTTGTTCCAAAACGGTTTGAAAAAATTATGAATCATTGGATGGAGATTACTTATGATTGGTGTATTTCTAGACAACTTTGGTGGGGACACAGAATTCCTGCTTGGTATAAAGATGGTGAAGTCTATGTTGGTATGGAAGCACCTAAGGGTGATGGATGGGTACAAGATGAAGACGTACTTGATACCTGGTTTTCTAGTGCACTATGGCCATTTTCAACTTTAGGCTGGCCAGACGAAACGGAAGACTTAAAAAGATATTATCCGAATTCTGTTTTGGTAACAGGTTATGATATTATTCCTTTCTGGGTTAACAGAATGACTTTTCAAGGCTTAGAGTTTTTGGGAAAAAGACCTTTTGAATACTCTCTTATTCATGGACTTATTCGTGATAAAGAAGGCCGGAAGATGTCTAAGAGTTTAGGTAATGGTATTGATCCTATGGATATGATTGAAAAATATGGGGCAGATGCACTACGTTATTACTTAACAACGGCTGTATCAAATGGACTTGATATGAAATTTGATGAAGATGGGTTGAAATCAACTTGGAATTTCATTAATAAACTTTGGAATGCTTCGAGATTTGTTCTTATGAATTTAGAGGGATTTAAAGATGATGAGAGTGATTGGCACCTTTCTATTACTGACCAATGGATTTTAACCAAATATAATGAAGCGATTAAAAATGTTACAAAATATATGGATAAGTTTGAACTTAATAATGCTGGGTCCGTTATTTATAATTTTATTTATGATGATTTTTGTGATCATTATATAGAATTTGCTAAGTTTCATATGAATGAAGATACAACTAAAAAAGTACTTGTTAAAGTATTAAAAGGAATTCTTAAAATGTTACATCCATTTATGCCTTATGTTACGGATGAAATTTATTCAATGATGCCAAATGTTGAAGAAAATATTATGGTAAGTGACTATCCTAAATTTGATAAGAAAGAAATGTTTTTGGAAGAGGCAAAAATAGTTGATCATATGATTGAATTTATGAAGTTATATCGGAAAACTTATCAAGAGAATCATATGGATAAAAGTGTTCAAGTAAAATTTAATAATCAAGTTGATTATGATTTAATTCAAAAAATGCTTAAAATAGAAAATGTTGTAGAAAAAGAACTTGATATGCCGGCTTATTCAGTTAATTATCAAGAATTTGATGTTACAATTTATTTTGAAAAGCAAGTTAGTGAAGAAGATAAGTTGCTTCTTCAAAAAGAAATTGATAGTTTGAAGGCTTCTATTGAAAAAAGAAAAGGGCTTCTTGCTAATTCCAATTTCGTTAGTAAAGCTCCAAGTAATTTAGTAGAACAAGAGCGTGTTAAATTAGCTCAAGAAGAAGAAAAATTGCATAAGCTAGAAGGTTAGCGAGTCTGTAAATAAATTTGTGTAAAGTAGATCCTTTCTATGGTAATATAGAAATATAAAACCAAGGAAGGATTTTT
>CALVQH010000020.1 GCA_944358115.1 uncultured Bacilli bacterium | reverse complement strand
TTCATTTAAAAATCTCTCCATTTCTTTTATTTTATCATAGAGAGATTTCTATTTACACAATTTTATTTACAGACTCAGTAATAACACCGGCAATAATAGCCAAAATTCCTAAAACCATACTAGCTGTAGCAGTTCCATGTCCAGGAACAGATGGAACCATTACTGGCGCATTATTAGTGGAATTGACATTGCTTTCTTTCTTTAAAGAATTTCCACAATGAGCACAAAAAGCAGCGCCTTCTTGAACCTTTTCCCCACAATTTGAACAATACATATATACTTCAACTCCTTTAATCAAATATACCATACGATAATCTAAAATTCAAGATAAATTGCGATTAAAAAATAAGCCTAATCTTCCAAACAAGAAGTCATTAAATCCATTACATTAGTAAAATCTCTTTGACTCATTTTTTCTACATATTTTAAATTTCTAACTTCATAATCAATACTACGAATATGCTCACACAAAACAGAGCCACTAATTTTTTTGTATCTTTTAAACAATAATGAGTAGGAAATTCCTTAGTATTTGATGTAATTGGACAAACAATAACCATTTTCGTAATTGATTAAAGGGATTATTACTAATAATCACAGCCGCTCTAAAACCTTTTTGTTCATGTCCTTTAATAGGATTTAAATCCACAAAAACAATATCGCGTTTCATAGGAATATATTCTTTTTTCTTTACCATATTTCTTTACCTTGCACATCATCCCAAACAAAATCCTTACACAAATTCTCTCCTTGATATGTATTAATTCTCTCTTGCAAAGAAACTTTAGGATTTATTTTAGTAATGATAATTTGATTTCCTTTCTGTTTAATATTGACAATATCATTTGTCTTTAAATGAAGTTCTTTGATAATATTATGGGGAATACGAATTCCTTCGGAATTGCCCTACTTTTGAATTTTAGCTTCCATAATATACACCAACCTAATAATAGTATATACAAAGTTTAAACATTCGCCAACAAAAAAAGAAGATTAGCAGCATCTTCTTTCATAAACATTTTGTACATCATTTTCTTCACAACAAGAGTAAGTTGGCATATAAGTATGACGATAAATATGATGATTAATAATTCTAGTATTGCATGGAATGATATGAGGTACTTCATGACAAATATACCTATGACAAACGGTTTCTCTTGGACACTCATAAACTGGTGGACATACAACTCCAGGGATAGTATCTCCCATCATATAAGGCATGCCCATTCCCATATTTGCCTCACAACATCCTGCTTCTGGATAACCATCTTTTTCTCCTGCTTTATATTGAGCATTAAAATACTCTTCTGTTTTCATTGATTCATAATCACGATTATTATTAATTTTCAAGATAATCACTTTCCCTTTCTAGTTTATCTTATGATTAAATAATAATCATGCCTAGGTGTTTGTCATAAATTTTTTCTTCTATTAGTAAGAAAGTGATTAAAAAGGCAAATAATAAAATTAATAAGAAAGCCATAATAAACAACACTTAATAAAATCAAAAAAGCAAAATTAGTAAGGGTTTCATTAGGAATTAAAATAATTAGAAGAATAGGCGCTACCATTCCTAACAAAAGATTCATCACCACAACATAATAAATATCCTTTTTCGCCCTCAATCCCAACTTATGAAATAAAAAGCGAATCAAAAAGTAAAACACACCTGCAACAACAATTAAAGATAGAAAATGAATTAAAAGATCAAGTCCTGCATTCATAATTTCAATATTTCCAAGTAAAACCATAAAAAATGTATAAAATACAAGTTCAAAAATAGAGGATACAAAAATAATAAACTTCTTCATTAAATCTCCTTAAAATGGCATTTTCATATTACCACTGCTAAATTTTTTCATCATATCTTTCATGGATTCAAATTGCTTTAATAAACGATTAACTTCTTCTACACTAACTCCACTACCCTTAGCAATTCTCTGTTTTCTACTAGCTTTTAAAATATCAGGATTATGTCTTTCTTTTGGTGTCATAGAGCTAATAATTGCTTCGATATGTAAAAGTTGCTTGGGATCAATATTAATACTATTAAGCCCCATTTTTCTTGCTCCAGGAAGCATTTTCAAAATATTTTCAAGAGGACCTAATTTCTTAATTTGTTTAATATTAGTAAGAAAATCTTCTAAATCATACTTGCCTTTACGCATTTTAGTTACTTGATCTTTCGCATCCTCTTCACTAATCAAATCTTCTACTTTTTCAGCAATTCCTAAAATATCTCCCATATCTAAAATACGTTCTGCCATCCGATCTGGATAAAATTCTCTTAAACCATCCATTTTTTCAGAATCACCGACAAACTTAATAGGAATATGGGTTAAATGACGAACTGATAAAGCAACACCACCTTTGGTATTACCATCTAATTTAGTAAGAATCGTTCCTGTTAAATTTAATTTATCATGAAAACCAGTAATGACATTAATAGCATCTTGTCCCATCATTGCATCAATAACTAAAATAGTTTCATCAATTTTAAAATGAGAACTAATATCTTGTAATTCTTGCATTAACTCTTCATCAATTTGCAACCGTCCAGCCGTATCGATAATAATATAATCAAGTCCGTTTTCCCTCGCATAGTCCATGGCTTCCTGAACAATCTCTACTGGATTAATTTTACCTTTCGTAAATACTGGTATATTAAGACTTTTTCCAATTTCAACTAATTGATCAATCGCTGCTGGACGATAAATATCACAAGCAACCAAAAGTGGTTTTTTATGAAACTTTTTTCTAACATAATTAGCTAATTTTCCCGCTGTCGTTGTTTTACCACTACCTTGAAGACCACAAAGCATTAAAACAGTTGTACCTTGATTTACTTTTAATGGCTCATACTCTCCACCTAAAAGCTCGATTAATTCATCCTTTACTAACTTAATAAATAACTCATCTGGCTTCAAACTTTTAGAAACATCAAGTCCTAATGCTTTTTCTTTAACAAGATTCACAAACTCTTTTACGACTTGATAATTAACATCAGCCTCAAGTAATGCTAATCTGATTTCTCGCATCGCATCACTAATATTTTCTTCGGTAATGGTACCCATTCCTCGAATATTTTTAATTGCTTTACTAATTCGATCTCCCATATATTCAAACATAATGTATCACTCTCCAGTAAAAATATTTTACCATAGAAAAAGGCTAAACTCAAGGTTAGCCTAAAACAGTATTACGAATATTGTCAATAAAATCACGCATAATCGTTAAATAATTTTCATTATTATTTGCTTCTTCTAAAGAAATAGTATACATTGTATCAACTGTAATAATATTGGCTTCTGCATCACTTTCTAAATTTGTAATAAACTCGCTTTTAGGATCAGTATCACATAAATAAAAGTCTGTATAAGTTCCATCATCAAATCCATCTTGAATGGCTTCTCCATTTACCTCTTCATTTAAAACAATAACATCAAATCCATAATTGCTTAAAAACTGTAATTTATTACTAGATACAACTAGCGTTGCCGTTCCTTCACTTTTTGCTTCAGTTGCCACACTTCTAAGTTCCGCATCCATAAAAGATAATTCTTCTTCTATTTCATTATATTTTTGTTCAATTGTCTCAATTAAAACTGTACTATTCGTATAATCAATTAAATTATTCCGTATATTTTTAGCTAACATAAGGAAATTATTTGGTGATAACCACAATTCTTCAATCGCATATTCATAATTTAAACCATAAGCAACATCAATTAATAAAAGATCTGGATTTTGATTTAAAAACTCTCTTGCCAGTTCTTTTTCTGAAGTAAGTCCATTATAAACAAAAAGTCCAACTTTACTATAATTTTCTTTTTGCATATCCGTAAGTTCATAAGTAGCAACATCTGCTCCCTTTGGATAAATACTGCTAACTTGATGATTTTCACCATATAAATAATTCGTTAAATATTCGATTGGATAAACAGTTGTATAAACTTGAGTATTACTCAAATTATCTTCTCCACATCCCGATAATCCTAGTAAAAACAAACAAATAGTACATAACTTAATCATTTTTTTCATTCATGCGTCCTCCATGACTATTATTATTTTAAATTATTTTTCTAAATAAATCAATAGGATATGTTTACCATTTTGCAAGAAGTTCATTTAACTGTTCTTCTAAAACTTTTATTTTATTTTCTACTTCTTGATATTTGATAGGATTTAAATACACTTCTTCTAAATACCTTTGCGCTTGCAATTGCTCTAATTCCTTTTCTAATTTACGAATTTTCTCATCAAGAGAGTGATTCTTCTTTTTCTTTTCTAATCTTTCATGCTGCATCTTTTCTGGTTTTTGTAATTCTTCTATTGTTACCATTTCTGTTTCTTTTTTCTTTTCTAAATAATCCTCATAAGAATAATCATAATAAGTAACTTTTGAATTAGTAAAATCTAAAATCGAATCAGCTATTTTTTGAATAAAATAACGATCATGAGAAACAAATAAAATAGTACCAGGGTAACTCTCCAATACTTCTTCTAATTTTTCTTTACATAAAATATCCAAGTGATTGGTTGGTTCATCTAAAATGAGAAAATTAGCTCCACTATAAACTACTTTACAAAGTTGTAGACTCACCTTTTCCCCACCAGATAATACGGAAATCTGTTTATTAATATCTTCTTCATAAAAAAGAAAACGAGCAAGAGCACTACGAATTTCATAATCATTCGCATTAGGATAACTTTTTTGAAATTCTGCATAAACGGTTAAATTAGGATCAAGCGTATCAAATTGTTGATCAAAATAAGCCGTTGTAACTTGATAACCAAAGGTTATATCTCCACTTAAAGGAGGAATACGTCCCATAATAGTCTTTAATAAAGTAGACTTCCCCATTCCATTTTTTCCAACAATTCCGAGTCTTCTTCCTTTTTCTAAAGTAAAACTTACTTCTTTCAAAGATGTCGTATAGCCAAATCGCAAATCTCTAACCGTTAAAACAACCCGACCACTTTCTTTGAAATGAGGAAAAGTAATTCGAAAAGTCTTTTGATTTTCTTTTTTAGGTGCCTCTATTTTTTCCATTCTCTCAATCTGCTTTAATTTTGACATAGCCATACTTGCTTTAGAAGGCTTATAGCGAAATCGATCAACTATTCTTTGTAACCGAGCAATTTCTTTTTGCTGTTTTTCATAATTTTTAAGTGCTAGTTCATAGCGAGCTTTCTTCTCTTTTTCATAAAAAGCATAATTACCATGATAAAGAATAGTAGCTCCATATTCAATTTCATAAATTTTATTAGCTACGTGATTAATAAACATCCGGTCATGTGAAACCAAGACAAAAGTTTTAGGATAATGAGCAAGATACTCTTCTAACCATAAAATAGCATCAATATCTAAATGATTCGTTGGTTCATCTAAAATTAATAAATCTGGTTTACTTAAAAGCAACTTAATAAAGTTAATTTTCGTTAATTCTCCTCCTGAAAAAGACGATAATTTTTTAGATAAATCTTCTTCACAAAATCCATTTTTAGAAAAGGCTTTTAAATACTCTTTTTGATAATCATATCCTCCTATATTTTGATACTCTTCTTGATATAAAATATAACGATCGATTTCTTCTAAAGAAGCCTCTTTTTTTTCCATCTTTTTCTCTAACTTTTTTAATTTTTGCTCCAAATCCAATATAGGTTGATAAAGCTCTAAGATTGCCTCTTTTAATGTTTTATCATCGTGAGCACCTTCATTTTGTTTTAAATATCCAATAACTGGACTACCTAAGATAGTAACTTGAAAATGATTTTCTCCTACTCCTTCACTTAACAAAGTAGGATTAATAAGAGCTTTCAACAAAGTTGTCTTACCAACCCCATTTCTTCCAACAATGGCAATATGATCTTTATCTTTAATTTCCATATTAATTTCTTCTAATATTGTCTTTTCTCCAACTTCTACGGCACCATTAACAATTTTAAAATACATAATAAATCCCTCTAAGAAAGATTGTACTAAATTTTGATAATAAAATCTACTAAATTACCAAAAAAGTCCTTTTAAAGCATCAAATAATCCAGATAATCCCTTTGTCATAACATCACTAATTCCATTTGCTATCTTATTTCCTAATTTTGTAACTCCATTAGAATAATCAATACTTTCTCTTTTTAAATAATCATTTACATCAACGACTTCCCCATTTTTCACATCATTTTCAAATCGTTCCATTGCTTCCTTAGTAAGTACTGCCCGGTTACTCATTCTTGTTTCATAATAACCCGATTCATATGCGATTAACAAAGCAACAAAAACAAGAAAAAAACAAAACAAAGTCCGAAAAAAATATTTACTTTTTTTACTCTTTTTCATGATTTTCCTCCTTTATATAAGTAGCAAGAACTTCTGCTAAAATATTTAGTGATCGATTCACTTCATCGATAGTATTATGAATACCCCCCACTTGAATAAGAAGAGCACGAGAAGAAAAATCTTGATTATAAACACCTTGATATCCTACTCCTCCCCTAAGACTGACTCCTCTTGATAATTCTTGATATTTTTCTTCTAAAATTTCATTTAATCGCATTGCAAAACTTTGATTTGCAACATAATTTCCATTATCAGTTCCTACCACAAACAATATTTTTGCATAACTAACATGATCTATTTCTACTGTTGTTGCCTCTTTCTCATAATCAGAAACTTGTAAATCAAAATAATACGCTAGAGAAGGATTTTCTTCTACTCTTTTTTCTAATAATATTCTCGATGCTGCATAACTATTCGTATAAGAAATATTTTCCTCTTTTAACACTTTAGCCATACTTTCTTCTTCAACCAAACTACCAATACCATAATCTTTTAAATACTCGCTTAAAATAAAACTAGCTTGTAAAACATAAGCGCCAATACTGTAACTGCTAAAATAATTATTTTTATATTGATCCGTTTGAAAAGTATTATATAAATAAACTGTTTTTGTTAAATCATGAGTTACCACATCTTCTAAAGAAGGATTCTCTTCCATTACTGTCTCATCTTCTAAAATAGATAAACCAAAAGAATTTAAATAAAAATAATCTTGAAATGAAGAGGATTCTATGCCTATTCCAAATGAATTACCCAAAAGAATAGGTAAAAACTTTTCTTGATTAATATTCTGACAAAAAAGATGAACAAAAATGGATAAAAAGAAAAAGGTCAAAATAATACCAGCAAACATCCAATAATAAAGCTTATATCTAGGTACTTTAATTCGTTTTCTTGTAATAAATTGCCTCATTCTAATCACCTATTATGATTATATACCAAGCAATTTAAAAAAATTGTCAAAGATTGTCTCACAGAAAAAAAGTTAAGACAAAAATCTTAACTCAAGAAACGACGTAAGGGTCAGTTGCAGTTCCTGAACCTGTTAGTGTGACATCAGCAGAGAGATTAATTACAGGTCGAACACCATACGTGCTATTCACGCGGCGGCTGCTGTCGAGGTTGCCATACGAATACACAATGAACACGCTAGCCCAACCGTCATATTCATACGGAGACATCGTCCAATAATTCTGCCCTGTATATAAGTAATAACTTGTATTGTAAATACTTCCTGCTCCTGCATACATCACTTCATCTGCTGTGATTAATCCTACTTTTGTGGTATAGATGTCGTTTGTATTACTACACTTTAATGTTGGTTGAATTGATTCGTATACTCGATCATACGCTGCATAATAGAAGGTACTTTCGCTTGCTACCCAACTATCTCCACTTCTGGTATTTCGATCGTTACAAAATCCTGAACTACTTACTATTTTATCATCGTATCCTTTATTGGCAATATTAGTTGAATACCAATTATCTAATACTCCTTTGATCGTACTTACTGTCCCGCTATTTTGAGTACTTGGTCTTTGGGCACCTGTTTGATAGGTATATCCTACATAGTAACTTTGATTATATGAATTATTGTAAGCACTTGTTCCTATCTGACGATCAGTACTAGATTCTCCATTCGCATGAGCACTTGTTCCATCATAGATAATTCGAACGGAACCATCTCCATTAATTCTTACGATTCGCCAATAATATCCTGCAAACTTAACATAATTATTTTCTACTGCTCCTCTAAAATAATAACTGATTCCTAAATTATCTTCTGTTTTATACACCCCTTCATCCGTTGTTGTTATATTCGAAAAGTTCGGTGTTCCTTCGTTTGCAACTAATTCTAACTTATCCAATGTATTTTTTGCTGGGTCACCTTTTACGAAATCTAAATAGCACTTTGTTCCTTTCGTTGTATATGGTGTAATACTAAATGCTTTTGTATTACTATCATAATTTAATGTTAGTCCTTCTATTGTACTTCCATCTTTATAAGTACAATATGATGTACTTGCAAGTTCATAATTACCTTCTGGTATGGTATCGCTTGCTTCCCCATCAACAGTTATAGCTACAATATTTAAATCAGCTAAACTATAATTTATTGTTCCATTGACTAAAGGTATACTTTGCGTCACTCGGTATTTTGCTTTGGTAAAGTTTAGTATGATAGCACTAATAATTAGTACTGCTACTACTCCTATTATAATATTCCTCTTTAAATGGCCTTGCTTTAATACCTCAAATTTCATATCTAACACCTTTCTATATGATGCTAGGCTTCATTTTAAGTTTCATCAAAAAAGATTATCATAAATCTATAATGAGTTTCCTAGCTTATAGTTAAATTATAATTTGAGCTAGACCAAAAGTCAAGAAAAATTTAAATATTTGTCCGTTTATCAAGTTTAAATTTTAAATTATGAGAAAATGTCTTTGGTGAGTTAACATGAATTATGGTACAAGATTAGAAGAATTAAGAGAAAATCAAAATTTAAGTTTACAAGATATTTCCAAAATGTTAGGTTTTGATAAAGATACTTATGGAAAATTTGAAAGAGAATATACAACAATCCCCTTAATTCATTTAAACACTTTATGCAACTATTTTAAAGTTTCAATTGATTATATATTAGGTTTTACAAGTAAAAAAAAATATCAAAAAATAAAAGAAGACATTGATTTAAAAATAGCTGGTATGCGTCTAAAGGAACTAAGAAAAGAAAACAAATTAACTCTTATCAAACTAGGAAATATTCTCGGTTGTTCTTATGGAACGATTGCTAGCTATGAATCTGGCAAGCAATTAATAGCTACCCACTTTTTATATCAAATATGTAAAAATTACAACATTTCTGCTGACTACCTTCTAGGTAAAATAGATGAGCCTAAATATCTAAAGTGATAGGTTCTTTTTTTATTTTCGACATAATGTCGAACTTTGTCGAACGCTTTTTCTTGCTTTTTTCTATATATTACCTCATAATAAATAATCGTTATCCAGTATGGCGGCGCCTGCTTTCTTTTATGAGTAATTTAAATTGCTTGATTTGTTTCAGGAGGTTTATACGAAAGTAGGAGGATGTAAATGAGCGAAGAAATAAAGTATTTGTTTATTATAATAATGATGCTCATCTCTATTATTAGAAACGATCATCAAAAAAGACGCTGAATTAGCGTCTGCTAAACCTGCAGGCGTTATCCAAACTGGATAACACTTACATATTTAATATAGCATATTTTCAATATAGAAGCAAGAAATTTTATCACTAATGACAACATTTTATTTTCATACTTTAAAAAAATAATTCATTCAAAGCTTCCCCAATAATATCACTAGTAACATCAATAATTTCTCCTACATGAGGAGTTGTATACATATTTTTATCCATTTCTAAAACAAGGGGAACGCCAATAGCAATAACAGGAATACCAAATGTATTTCCGTCAATCTTTTTATTATCTTTAATTGCACTTCCGGGAATAATACCAGTATTATTAATTTCAATACAATGATTTAAATATTCTGGATGAGTAGTAGCTAAAGAGTCAATGATTATGATTAGACTTGGTTTTAATTTCTTTACAACCATTTCAATTAAACTAAAAGAGCGAATTCCTGTCTTCTCTGTTACTTCTGGATTAAATAAAGCAACTTTGGGAATATTTAAAAAATCAGTAAAATGATTCGTTGCCATCACTTTATTGGTTGTGTTTACACCCAAACTATCACACAAAATACTAGAATTGCCAAGTCCAATAATAAGCGGATCACTAGTCTTTAAGTTTTTAAGAAATATTCTTAAAATTTTAATTAATTCTCTTTTGATTGCTTTTTGTTTTTGATGTAAAGACACATAATCAAAAGTAATTGTATAATACTCTCCCCTACCTCTTTTTGCATACTTTTCACTTTTATAATCAACACAAAAATGACTCACACGATAACCACGATATTTCTTCTCATCTATTTGAAAACGATGACTTTTTAAAATTTTGGAAACATCCATAAACGCTTTTTTCATAAATAACACCCTTATTATTATGCAAAAGGAAAAAGAAGATATACTTCTATAAACTCCTTCTTTCTTCTATTTGTTTAAGTATCTCATTACTTTCACCAATAAATATTCTTATCATTAAAATAATATCAATAATTCCTCTTCTTTTTATTTCTTGTTCCCAGTTTTTTTTATAACTTTGATATTCTTCTGGTGTATAACCAAGTTGATAAAAGCGATTTTCTATTTCCTTCATCTCTAACAATAAAGTTTGAAATTTTTTTAAATGAAATGTATATAAATTTCGAAATTGATGTTTTAAGTTTAAAATATCCTGATGAGCACGTTTACCAATTGAATCTTTTTGATGATAAATTCTTTTTATATATCCTTCAATTCCTTCTTGCCTTTCAGTTGGTAAAAGAGAAAATAAAAAATCAATCATTTTTTTATCTTCTTCATTCAAATCCGGTTTAATCGAAATAAAATACGAATAAAGATTTTGAATTTTTTTAACATCTTGAAAACAATCTGGGCCATAAACTTTTCCTGTCATAATATATTTTTTAAAATAATATTTTAACTTTCCAATATCATTATACACAATTTTAACAATAGGATCTCCTGTTAAAATATCCCCCTTTAAATAACTGTTAATTTTCTCTTGTCTTTCTTTTGGCAAGCGATTAAATAAATTATCGATTACTTGTTTATCTTCTTGGGTTAACTCAGGTTTAATTGAGGTAAAATAAGAATAAAGACTTCGATAACGCGTAGAACTAAAAAGTTGTCCTGTAACTAAATACCTTTTAAATCGACATTTTAATTTTTCAATATCTCGATTTGCCCTTTTTCCAATCGTAGTTTTTTGAAGATAAATTCCTTTTAAATAGTTTTTAATATCTTCTTGCTTCTTTTTAGATAAAAAACTAAATAAAGTATCAATTGCTCGTTTATCTTCCTGGGTTAAATTTGGCTTAATGGAAACAAAATAATCATAAAGTTTCCGATCATTTTTCTTCCATCGTACATCCCTAGTTTCTCTAGCATAACTTTGACAAGATATTGCTTCTTCCGATGGTGTATCCAAAACTTTACTTTGCTTAATAAAACGACTAATAAAATAAAGATACTCCCGCTTTTTTAAATGTTCAAATGTCATATAGCGATATTGCTCATGATTCTCAACAATATATTTTAATTCATCCAAAGATAAATCAAGTAACACTCTGTAAAAAGAAGAATTTTCTATTTTCTCTATTTCTTCACAATAAGTATCATAAATACTTTGAAAAATAGAATCATACATAATTAAATATTTAAATTTTGCCAGATAAGAAGAATCTTCTAATCGTTCTAACAAGCCTCTCTTTTCCTCTTCATGTAATAAATCATAATAACGAGTATAGACTCTTTTTACTTCAGAAAGAGTAACATGCACTGGTTTAAAGATAAGTAAAAGAGCATTTTTTTGATAACTACTTTCTAAATTTTGAAAGGAAACTCTCTCCAAGTCAGCCTCAGCAAGCATCCTTTGTAAAATAACCGATTCTTTTTTCAATTTGATATAATATTCTTCTGAAATTTCAATATTTAAATCATGAAGAGTTTTAAAAAATTCTGAGAAAAGATAAGTGATCTGAGCATTCTTCTTTTTAATTAAAACAAGTAAATTATTAATAATTCTTGTTCTACCCTCTTCTATCTCTTTATCAATATAACGTTTAAAATAACGATCTAAAAGATTTGTAGCATGTTGACAGTCAAAATTATCCATATCTGATTTTTCTTCTACTTTCTCAAAAAGAAGATTCCAAACCTTATTTTTCAAACCCAAAAAATAATATTTTTGCATATATTGTTCTTGTACCCGCAACCATTTGATATGATTCTTTTTTACCATGAAAAATTCCCCTTTCTGCATATATTGATAGTAAAAATAAGAAAAAAGCAAAAAATATTGTAACATTCTAACAAGTAAAAGTCAATTTATTGCTAAATTACGAAACAAATATAAAAAAAGAGTATTTTAGATTTCAAATTTACCTTTAAATTAGCAAAATTTTTAAAAATCACCTTGTTGACGATTATTTAACCTTGCAATTTTTAGTCACTATGTCTTAACAAAAATCAAAAACCTACATTTTTATATTGATATTATCAGAAAATGATGATTCTTTAAAATTTTGGCAACATCCATAAACGCTTTTTTCATAAATAACATATTATACAAAAGAAAAAAGAAGATATATCTCTTCAATCAGTTCTCTATCTTCTTTTGTTAGATCTTTCTTATAGTTTAAAAAATAATCATATAAACAATTATTTTTTCTCACGAACAAGATTCTGTCTTTCTTTCATTTGTTTAATAGTATCATAGCTTTCTATAATAAATACTCGCATAATAGCAAAAAGATTAGTAATTCCACGATTTCGAATTTTTTGCTCCAATGATTGCTTATAATCTTGATATTCTTCAAAACTCAATCCTAATTGATAAAAACTCTTTTCTATTTTTATCATCGCAGATACTAAAGCTTGATATTTTAATAAACGAATAGAATAAATATTCTGAAATTGCTTCTTTAACTTCTCAATATCAAAATAAGCTGAACTATTCTGCTCATCAATTCCTTGAACATACTCCTTAATTCCTTGTTGTTTTTCTTTTGATAGACAAGAAAATAATATATCAATGACCTTTTTATCTTCTGTTGTTAATTTGGGTTTAATAGAAATAAAATATGAATAAATCTTTGGCATATTAGATAAATCCTTCTTTTTTGAAGTATCTTCTGTACGTAAATACTTTTTAAAGTTCTCTCTTAATACCTGAATATCTCTATTAGCTCTTTTACCAATAGAATCCTTTTGATGATAGATCTCCTTTAAATAACCTATAATCCCTTCTTGACTTTCTTGAGGTAAAGCACTAAATAGTGCATCAATTTTATGTCTATCTTCTTCAGTTAAATTTGGTTTAATAGACAAAAAGCAATCATAAATCTCACGATGACCAAAAGGCTTGGTAAGGCGCCCAGTAACTAAATATTTTTTAAAATGATATCTTAATTTTTGAATATCACTACCGGCTTTTTTACCAATAGGTTCTTTTTGCTGATAAATCCCTTGTATATAACCTTCTATCCCTTCTTGGCTTTTCTTCGATAAACAAGAAAATAAAGTATCAATAACCTTTTTATCTTCTTCGGTCAAATTCGGCTTAATTGATTGAAAATAAGTATAAATTTCTCGACTAGATCTTTTCCCTTTTTTCTTAGCAGCTACTTGCATTTTACCAACTTTTTCCTTAACACTATGATTATTTAAAGAATTTATAAATACCTTTTGATTCATATGATTAGCAATTAAACAAAGATAATCTTGATTTTTTAAATGAGTAATACTTAAAGATTGATTTTGTTGATATTGAGCTACAACATATTTTAAATGTTCTAAAGATAAGCAAAGTATAGCTCGGTAAAAAGAAGATGGAAATATTTTTTCAATTTCTTGACAATAAACAGCATAAATACCCTCTAAAACTTTATCATATATAATAAGATATTTAAACTTTAATGAATAAGAAGCATCTTTCAAATGAAAAGCCAATTTCTCTTTTTCTACTTCATCTAATGATTCCTCATATTTTTCATAAATTTTTTTAACTTCCCCAAAAGAAACATGCACCGGTTTAAAGCTGAGTAAAAGAGCAATTTTTTGATAACTACTTTCTAAGTTTTGAAAGGAAACTCTCCCCAAGTCAGCCTCAGCAAGCATTCTTTGTAAAATAACTGATTCTTCTTTTAATTTAATATAATATTCTTCTGGAATTTCAATAGATAAAGAATGAATCGCTTTAAAAAATTCTGAGAAAAGATAAGTGATCTGTGCATTCTTCTTTTTAATTAAAATAAGTAAATTATTAATAATTCTTGTTCTACCCTCTTCTATCTCTTTATCAATATAACATTTAAAATAGCGATCTAAAAGATATCTAGCACCATCATAATCAATTTGATGAGTATCTAATTTATTTTCTATTTTCTCAAAAAGAATACTCCATCTTTCATTTTTTAACCCCAAAAACTGATACATCTGCATATATTGCTCTTGCATATGACTCCATTTTGGATAATTAATTTTTGCCATTAAAAATTCCCCTTTCTGCATATATTAATAGTAAAAATAAGAAAAAAGCAAAAAATATTGTAACATTCTAACAATTAAAAGTCAATTTATTGCTAAAAAACTTGAAAAAAAGTAAATATTCTGATAAAATGGATACTGACAAACAAGGGAGGAGTTTAAAAATGGCAAATATTAAAAGCTCTAAGAAAGCGATTAAAGTAATAGCAAAAAAGACTGAAAATAATCATGAATTAAAAGCAAGAGTAAAAAACTTAATTAAAGAAACAGAAAAAGCAATTGCTAGTAACGATCATGAAAAAGCAAGTCTTTTATGGAAAGATGTACAAAAATATTTAGACCAAGCAGTAAGTAAAGGCTTAGTAAAGAAAAATACATCTGATAGACAAAAATCAAGATTATCTTTAAAAATTAAGAATATGAAGTAACAAATGATTGTTGGCTTCATTTTTTTTTGCTATACTTATATTAGGTGATGACATGAAAAAATTAATTGTTCCCATAATTTGCTTATTATGTATTCTAATTGTCTTATTAAGTATAGATAAAATAACAGATGGATTAATGTTTTTTTTAAATCCAACAACTACAAACAAAATAGAAATTAAAAATGATTACTATAAATCAAATAATTACATTTTTGTTTCCAATACCGATAACTTTAGTCCCTATGGTATCGAAGATATATTAAATATCATGTATACTCTCATCAATAGTGGCACTACTGACTTTACCTTCTACTGTCCTAAAGAATACACAAACTGTGTAAATGATATGAAAGAAATAACCAAAAATAAAACATTATTAACCCATTTAAATAATTTTGTTCATCCTTTTAATTCTTTTTCCAGTATTGAAGCCAGTATATCAGATTCAGGTGAAATTACAATTAAAGTAAACTATTTATACACCAAAGATGAAATAAAAAAAATAGATGCCAAAGTAGACGAATTAATAAATACATTAATTACTCCTGATCTCACCGAAGATTATGACAAAATAAAAATCATACATGACTACATTATTAACAACACTAAATATGATTTAGAAAACACAGATGAGACAAAAAGTTATACTGCTTATGGGCCTTTATTTAATGGATTAGCTACTTGTAATGGTTATACTGATTTAATGGCCATTTTTCTAACAAAAATGGGCTATGATAATTATAAAGTAGCAACAACCGAAGAAACAGATAACACAACCGAAGGACATGTTTGGAACGCCGTAAAAGTAAATGGAGAATGGTTACATTTAGATCTTACTTGGGATGATCCTGTAAGTAGTGACGGTACTAATTATTTATATCACAAATATTTTTTAATTAATTCCGAAGAATTAACAACCGCTGATGCTAACATTACAAGTAAAGACCATGTTTTTGATAAATCTATTTATAGCGAATTAAAAACTACTAACGAATAATTAGTAGTTTTTTTAAAATCCATGTCCAGAAGATCCTCCACCACCGAAACCTCCGCCAGAAGAGAATCCGCCACCAAATCCGCCACCACTAGAATTGGCAGAATGCGTATTTGCATAATTAGCGGCTTGTCTATGATAAGCACTATTAATCGCTTCATTAAAACTAGAATGGATAATAGGACTAATATGGATATAAGTAAATACAGGATAATAATCACTTGCTAAACCAGATGCATCTAGCTCTTCTATTTTAACATTCATACTTTTCTCTACGGTATCAGCCAACCCAAAAATAGTCGCATACACCAAATATCTTTCCCACAAAATAATTTCTGGAAGTTCTTTTAATTCAAAAGAGCCAAAATCATTTAAGAAATTTCGAAAAGCTTTCCATCTTGCATAATGTTCACTACCCTTTTGTGTCTTTTTATAAACAGCAATGGAATAAATAAAGAAAATGATTGCAAGGATAATAGCAATATAACTCGGAATATAAGAAACATGATTAGAAACAATAAACATGAGTAAAAAGATAGAAACAAATAAAACAATAATACCTAAAATTTTAGGAACAGAACTACTTTCAAAAAACTTTTGATCAATTCCCTTTTGAAGTACATTATTCTTCCATGCTGTATAACTGTTAATGAAAGTATTACAAGTCTTAGTTCCACTTGCATAACTTTTTAAATCTTTTGTTGTAAATGTTTTTTGATTATTTTCATTTACTTTTCCTTTTCCCACCGTATCAAATAAGAAATCTATCAAAATATTTTCACTATCATTTAAATGATCTTTATTTTCTAATGTAAACTCATAATTTTTCTCTCGTTTTTTTTCTTGTGCTATTTCTTGAACCCGAATATTTTTCTTATAAATAAGATTCATAATAGAAGCAGATAACGCATTAGGAGTAATTTGCTTTTTCATTAAATAATCAATAACTTCAACATTATAATCATCAATAAATTCTCGATTATACTTAGAATAATAACTAGATTTTGGACTTTTGCCATACTTAAAATAGACAAAGAAAGCAAGGCCAACTACACTTCCAATCAAAACCCAAGAAATCACAATCGCTATATTTCTTTTTTTTCTTAAAGATGCTCGAAGCTCATTAGCAACTTCTGCTCTTTTTGTTTCTACTTCAATAATACCATCTAAAGCAATATCATTACTTGTTTTTACTTTACTTGTATCAGTAATTAAGCTTTTATCAAAAGTAAGTCGTATATCAAGTACCGAAGATGCTTCCATATAAGGAATTACCGCCAAAACCCCCTTATGATCATCTAATTTATTAACTTCTCCTGATAAATCACCATGAGCCCATACTCGAAAATAATCTGTATCATCCCGATTAGGAAGTAATACTTTTACTTCTACGTGATTAATATCATCATAATCATTAGGAGTAATAAAATTCCAATAAACTTCAGCAACATCTTTATGTAAAACAACAACCTGATCGACTATATAAGTAATTAAAAAAGCAACTTTATTTTGATTGGAAGCATAATATAAAGTATAATCATACCCACGATAATTGGTACTTACTGTATATTTTAATGTATCACCATTTTGAGCACTATAATCAAGTGTAAAGTCTTGAAAATCAGTATCAGAAAAAGTATCAAAACTAACTTGATTAACCTCTTTTCCTTGAATACTAATTAATTCTATTCCACTTGCATTATAAATTGCATTATTCTCATAATTAGTCGTATACTCATCAGTAAGAAGCTCATTAGCATAACTAAGTTCTTTTACATAGCCATTAAAAGTTCCTTCCATTACAATTAATTCACTAATCTTTAAATCTCCATTTTCTTGAATTTCTGCTTGAATCAGCTGATCCGTAATTGTATAACTTGCTGCATCAACCACATGAGGAACAAATAAAAACAGAAATAAACTCAAAATAACTTTCTTCATAACAATCCTTTCAAAAAAAGGTTAACAACTTGTTAACCTTAAAATTGTACTTTAACATTTTCTTTTTCAGCCTCCCCGGCTTCAAAGAATTTTTCTTGTTTAAACTTAAATAATCCTGCAATAATGTTAGATGGTACCATCTCAATCTTATTATTATATTGCATGACAATATCATTATAAAATTGTCTAGACATTGCAATCTTATCTTCTGTTTGTTGTAGTTCTTGTTGTAATTGTTGGAAATTTTGATTTGCTTTTAAATCTGGATAATTTTCAGATAAAGCAAATAACTTATTAATCGCATTTGTTAACTCTCCATCAGCTTTTAATTGATCTTCTGGAAGAGTTGCAGATAAATAAGTATTACGAGCTTGAATTACTGCTTCTAGTGTTTCACTTTCATGTTTTGTATAACCTTTTACTGTTTCCACTAAATTTGGAATTAAATCAAATCTTCTTTTTAATTGAACATCAATTTGACTCCAAGCATCCTTTACTCGATTACGAAAATCAACTAAAGAATTATAAGTTGCAACAGCCCATAATAAAATTAATACAACAATTACAATAATTATAATAGCAATCCACATATTAAATCCTCCTTATATCATTATATTATCATAGATTTAATTTGAACTCAAGAAATATTCATAAATTACTTGTCAAAAGCTGTCAGTCTTAATATTTATAATTATAAAGATAAAGCTTCTACTTCTTTCACTTTATTATCCATAATTGAATACAAATACAAAGATATTTTCTTATCACTAACACTTCTTATATACTCATAATATACTGATAATTGCTTTTGATAAGCATCATCTTCTATATTCTTAAGTTTATAATCAATAATTTTAATTTCATCCTCATATTCAAGCATTAAATCAATAATTCCATGATATTCTTCTTGATCTTTCATAAACATAAACTCCAATTCTTGATAAATATTAGCACTAAGAAAATCAAAAGTATCTAGTAAATGTTTTACATAAGAATTAGGATTTTTTACATGTTTAAAATCTGTTTCTTCTAACATTTCATGAATTTTGGTACCATATTCGAGCGTTTTTGCTTCTTGATAATCAATGACACTTTGAATTGTTTTAGAAGCATGTTCGGTTTGTATCAATTGGGCATTTACTTCCAAATCTCTAAATTCCATTTTTTGATCACTAGATAAACGAAAAGCTTCTTTTTTTACACCAAATTCATAATCTTTAGACAAAGACAAGTCCTCCAAACAAATTGTTTTCACATATTTACTTAAATTAAGCGAAATGGAAGTTAAAAAATCATAAAAAGAACGATATTTCATTCCCGTTAAATAATCAATTCGTGTTTTTACCATATGTTGTGACGAAAAAGCTGGCATGACCATAATCATTTTCTCTTTTGCTCTAGTAAGTGCTACATAAAAAAGTCTTATTTTCTCAGCAATTTCCTCTTCCATATATTTATTTTTAATTAATTCTTTGGTAAATAAAGTACCAATACCTTCTTGATAAAAAGGGGTTAAAATACCATAAGTAGCATCTACCAAAAAACGATTTTGTAAATCCCGCAAATTAAATTTTTGATCAAAACCAGCAAAATAACAAACAGGAAATTCTAATCCCTTTGATTTATGAATATTCATAATTTTAACCGAATTGCTGGTACTTTTCCCTTCTTTATAACGAATCTCTGTTTTGGTATCAATCATTTGATTTAAATAATCTAAAAAATCTTCAATTGTATAACCAATACTTTCCATCGAACTTGCTAAATCTAACAAATAATCAATTCGCATCATTGCATCCTTTATATTTCCCTTTAATATTAATTTTTGATAATAATCATAATCTTGAATAATTCTTTCTAATAAAAGTGAAGGAGTTAAATGATCAATACTTTTAGCAATCTCCCCTGCCTTTAAATAAATATCAGTTTGATACATCAAATTACTTTCTAAATCATTAAAAATATCTTCATCCTCCCTATTACCAAGAAAACTACGAGCAATGCTAACAAAATAATAACGCATATTGCCATCAAATTGTTCATGATAAATCGCAAGCACTAACTGAATAATATTTCGCATGACAAGAATATCTTCCCCTTCAGTTAAATTACTATCTTTATAAATTTCTAAGGGAATATGAAAAGTTTCAAAGATTTTTTTATAAAGAGGCATATAAGTACCACGATCTAAAATAATACAAAAATCTTGATAAGTAACGCTTCGATTATGCCCTAAATCAAAATCATAAACCAAATATTGATGTTCTATCTTATCTAAAATATCTTTAGCAATGAAAAAAGCTTCTATTTCCGTATTACTAAATTCTTTATCTGTATTTTGATATTGAAAGATTTCTAAATGATGATCTTGATCATTTTCTCCTAATTCATCATAAGCATGATTACCATAAATCATCGCATGATGATCCTCATAATCAACTCCCCCTAAATCAGGAATCATAAGAAGTTGAAAGATTTCATTAATATTTATCAAAACTTCCTTCCGAGATCGAAAATTTTCTAATAAATCAATTTTTTCTCCATGAATATGCTTTTTATATTGTTCATATTTTTCTCTAAAAATTCGCGGGTTAGCATTTCGAAAGCGATAAATAGATTGTTTAATATCTCCTACCATATAAACATTATGATTCTCAATTTCTTTTATAAACATTTCTTGTAAATCATTGGTATCTTGATACTCATCAATCATAATCTCTTGATAAGTATGTTTAATCTCTTCACGAATAGAAGGATATTCTCTCACAATTTGAATAGCCATCTTAGAAATATCAATAAATTCAAAAGAACTTTTTTCTCTTTTGTATTCTAAAATTTTCTCATCTAACTTTAAAATAATATCAATGATTGCTTGTACATAGTCTTTAGTGCTTTTAATTTGCTTTTTTAACTCTTCTTCAGAATAGACAGTAAGATCATTTAATTCTTTAACAAGTCCCTTTAAATCTTCTTTAATCGGATTTGCTTCCGGATCTAATCCTCTAAATTGTGGTAAATTCACTTGATAGCGATATAAATCATCATAGTTGCGAGGCTTAAAAATAGGTGAAAGCGCTTCATAACATTTCTCCTGAACTTTTTCAGTTAAAAAGCTTTCTAAAGCATAATAATCTTCTTCAATTAAAAGAGTTAAATTTTTCAAATACAAAAAATATTCTTGAAAGATTTGATCAAGATAAGTTTCTTGATAAAAAGTATCCATATAACAAGTTAAATATTCTTTTTTATCATAACGTAAATCTAAAGTATTACTAATACTTAAAATAGCTGTCTTAATAATATCATCATCACGGGTTGTAAAATCTCTAACTAGTTTTAAATAATTAGGATCTTTCTTTTCATATAAATCCATAACAATTTCTTCTAAAATTCTTTTCTTTTCTAGTTGAATTACAGAAGAATCAATAATTGAGATATGGTGATCTAAATTAAAAAGATAATGATATTTTTTAACTAAACTAAAAGCATAAGCATCAAAAGTAGTAATATAAGCGGCATCCAAATAATTAAGCTGCTCTTTTAATCCTTCTTTTTTTATTTTTTTCCGAATCCTCTCTCGCATTTCTCCTGCTGCTTCATTCGTAAAAGTTAAAATTAAAATGTTGCGAATATCGATTCCTTCTTTTAATTTTCGTAAAACTCGCTCAGATAAAACTGCTGTCTTACCAGAACCAGCACCCGCTGAAATAATTAAATTGGTTCCTTCCTTATCAATTGCTAATTGTTGTTCCTTCGTCCACTTCAAGCGCCTCACCTCCTAATACAACTTCATCTTGTCTTTTATGATAACACAAATCTCGGAAATGACAATAAGTACAAGACACATTCTTTCCTTCTATCACCTTTGGATTAATCTTAAATTCTCCCTTTAAAATTTGATCAATTACCTGATCTATAAGCTCATCTACCCTAGAAATAATATCATCCATTTCTTCATTCGTAAGCGTTTTAGATTTACTACTTAATTCTCCATTCTTTTTAAATTGAACATTGGCTAAAATATTTCCTTCTTGATAATGGTCATCAATCATTTCCATTAATCGTTCATCTTGATTAGTAAATCCTTGTAAACGCAACCTACTTTCTCGTATTTCTTGATAATTTTTAGAAAACTGAATAGCCTCTTTTTTAGCTAGTACTTTTTGAATATAAAAACCCGCAATCAAAGCATCATGAAAACGATCCGATTTTTTTAATAAATATAAATAAATAGGAAGCTGAATATTTAAACCGTATTCTAAATTTTTTAAAGTAATACTAGTATTTCCTGTCTTATAATCAACAACAGCAAGTACTTCCTTACCTCGTATTTCTTCATACATTACCTTATCAATATTTCCTTTAAAAGTAATATTAAAATCATCTCGATCTTTATAAACAAAAAATTCATTTTCAAACAAATACTTTTTTAATTGAGAATGTTGTTGTTGCTTTCGTATAACTTCTAATACTCCTGTCAGTTCTTTACTAAATTCTTCCAAGTAAAAGAGTTCTTTTGCGTTTAACACATATTCTTTTTCTTTGACAAACTTCATCATTTCCACCGGAATATCAATATCCTTCATAACTCCTAATTCTAAAATATGATGCATAATACTACCTAAAATTGTTTTAAAGTTCTCTTGAAAAATATCTAAATGAAGTATTTTACTAATATAATAACGAAAAGCACACTCTTGATACATCTCCAAATTCGTATAAGACAAAGTTAATTCTTGCTTCATTTTTTTTGTAAGTAACTTTTTAGAAACACCTGTAAATTGATTATTATATTTCATATAGGGAATTTCTAAATTATTTTGATACATAGCAAGAAAGTCCCCAATCAAATTAAACTTATACAAATCATCTAATGCTTCTGCATATTTAATTTCACTATATAGTTTAGAATAACTAATCTCATCATCAAGTACAACTGGTTTTACTTGAACATTCATCTCTTCAATTAAAGTAGAGGGATAGCTAGCACCTGTAGGTCCATTTAACTTATAAGTAATAACTAAATGACGAATACTACGCATTTTTTGTAAAACGGCTTCTTTTTCATAAAAATTATAATCTAAAGTCGTATCCATCCCCAATTTTTCTTTAATAGAATCTGGCAAATAATCTGTATCTTTTTTTATACTAGGATATTCCCCAATTTGAAAGCCAAGCCAAAAAACATAATCTCGATCATCAAAAAAACTTTGATAAGAAGTAATCTCAAGCGCTTGATCATAAATATCTTCTTTTATTTTTATCCGTTTTAAATCTTCAATAATAAACTGCTTCCGCTTAAAATTATCCTGAATCATCGCCGTGCGATTAACAATGGAAACAAGTTCTCCAACATTCATATATTTTTCACTTAAACGCATAATATTTTCTTCCAAAGAATACTTTTCATAATGCATCAAAAACTCTTGAGCAATAAAAGTACTATAAAAAGAATGGATAGATGAGCAATTAAAAGGAATATGGTAAAAAGAAAGGAAACGCTTTAATACATGAAGATAATTGGAAGAAGCAATAAGTTTAATACGCTGAATAGGAACATGATTCTCTAATAATTTAGCGACTTCTTTAACTACAAATTCAACTTCTTCTTCCATGGTTTTTGCCTCATAAATCAAAGGTTGATAATTCTTTTCTTCTGGATTTTGATACTCAATAAAAGCATCTATTTGAGCTAAAATCCTTTTCTGTTCTTTTGTTAAGAAAGGATAACCATAAACAACTATTTTCTTACCTTTTAAAAAAGATGAAAAAGAAGGAGAAAAAATAAGAAGTCCCTGTTCTTCTAATTCTTCATTTAATTGATTTAAAAACACAACTTTTTCATCATCTAAATCACTTAAAAAATATAAATTTTCTAAATATATTCTCGCAACAGATAAATTAACTTGATAACGATCCATAACAAAGGATAAAGCCCGAAAATCATAATCAAAAAAAAGCTTTTTCTTAAGATCTTGAAAAGTATAGAACTTATAGTAGCAAAAAGAATGCTTTTGACTATTTTCTCTTAAGATTTGTTTCTTATTTTCTTCTGTTGATATAATAATAACTTGTTCCATCTTCTTCACTTCTCCTAAAATATTTTACCATTTATTAAAGTTTTTAACAATGGCAGATTCTACTAATCAAAAATTTTTATCATAATTTTAGTTAGTATTTACAGCCATGGCAAAAGATAAGTGATGTTCACTTATTTTTTTAATGCTTGTAATTCAGCAAAAGTATA
>CALVQH010000019.1 GCA_944358115.1 uncultured Bacilli bacterium | reverse complement strand
AAAATAAAGAGATGCATAAAATATATTAGCCATTTCAAAAAAACATTACTTTTTTTATAAAAAACCGAAACTCAAATTTGTACTAATTTGACAAACAAGACCGATTATGGTAAAATAGTTATCACTTCGCGTTATTAGGAGGAAGTATTTAGATGAAAAATGTATGTATTAAAATGGCCATGGTTGTTTTAATTACAAGTAGTTTAATTATAGGATATAAGGAAAAGAATGAAGAAAAAACATTAACAGAACATATTATAGTAAACAACGTCTTATATCGAAGTGATACCCCAATTAATCGGTATGCATTAGAAGAAATTTTAGAAAAAGAGCAAGCAGAAGAAGAAAAAATAGTATATGAAGGCCTAACTTTAGAAGAATTAGGATTAAAAATTGATAATGTCCTAAATTCAACATTAGAAGGTTATGGAACAACGATTGCTTCTTTAGCTCTAGAAAAAGGAGTAGACCCTGTAGTAGCAGCTTCCATCATTTTAGTGGAAACCGGATGTAAATGGACATGTAGTTCTTTAGTAAGAAACGCGAATAATGTTGGTGGAATGAAAGCTAGTAGTGGTCGTTATGCTTCATTTGCTACCCTAGAAGCTGGATTAGAAGCATTTATCAATAATTTAGCCAATAATTATTATGCCAAAGGCCTAACTACTCCAGAGGCAATTAATACAAAATATGCTGCCAATCCCAATTGGCATAACGATGTTTACTATTATGTAGAAGCAATTATGAACAGTTAATTGCTTTTTCTTTTTGCATTTAGTATAATGATATCGGTGATAAAGATGCATCAAACGTATAAAAAAGCAATGGATATTGAATATAATCATAAAATATTTACTATATTTATCGATGAGAATAATCGCTGTACTTTTTTAGAAAAAGATAAAAAAGGAGAATATATTTATCCAACATTAGAAGATTTTCAAGTTTTAAATCATATTTATAATTATCATAATTATTTCATTGAAGAAGATTTAAGAAAATATAGTTTTAATGAAAAAGTAAGAGTGATAAGTGGAGCCCTTGCCATGACGATATCCCTTGCCGTTATAACCCATTCTTTAGATAGTTCCATAAAAAATCTCTTTAAAGTTTATCATTTAACAGAAGAGGAAGAAACATTAACTTTAATAGCTGAAAATGTAACCCCAGACTTAAAATTAGTTAGTGATCTAAAAGAATTAGATGATATTTTAGGCTATCAATCAGTAACCAAAAGCGATATAATGACCGCTGCAAACAATAATCCTAATTTAAATGAGTATAAAAAAGAAATAATTAATAATTTAATAAATAAAGTATATGAAGAATATCCAAATATTGACTTAAGAGTATTTTATGAAAATGTAAAAACGCTGGAAATAGTAGAGTTAACGGAAGAAGAATATCAAGAAAAATTTGGTAATTCAGAGGCAAATTATGATTCTATAAATAATAGAATCAATTTATCTCCAAATGCCAATCTAGCAACTATATATCATGAATTAGCTCATGTCATGTGGAGTTTTTACTGGCCGAATTTTGGCGTTTATCGTGCATCTAGCAATAATGCTTTAAATGAAGCCATGACAAATTATATTAAGAATATAATATCTGCAAGAAATATTTCTTATCAAAACGAAGGATTAATCCTAGATTATTTGCTATCCTTTACTAATTATACTTATGAAGATTACATGAATTATGGAATAGAAGGATTAATGAGTATTCTAAAAAAAGATTATCCTAGCATTGATTTTAATTACATTAGTAAATGCGTTGACATATTCAAAGATACAACTCTGAACTTAGGAACTAGTATCTATTTATCAAGTTGCTCTGATTTATTAGACGAATTATTTTCTTTATCTTTATTAAATATAGAAGAGAATAATCCTTATGAATCTTTTTCTCATTTTTCTTTACTATTAGATGAAAGCTCCGATTTACTATACAATTATTTAGAAAAATATAATAATAAACTAAATGAATTAGGATATCAAGTAATATCAGTAGAAGAATTAGACCAATTATATAAAAAATATAGCGAGTTTTCTAAAATTGCTATTACGTATGATAAAAAATTATATCTTTCCGCGATTGGATTTGACGAGTTAGACAATTACCAAGTACAAATTTTAGAAGATCAAACTGTAAAAGAACTCGATCCCAATAATATTGATTCTACCACGAGTTTTCGTCACTTTCCATTTTACTTTTCTCTAGCTTATTTAAAATATAATGCTATTTTTGGTACCAACGAATTTTATCAAAAGTTAATTGCCGATTATGGTAATATTAATACCATGGAGTATAAAGAGATTCCTATTTATATGAACGGGGAATTACTTTGTACAGAAAGAATAGATCAACTAGATATCAGTATTGGCAAAAATAAAGAAGGAGAATCCGCTTATTTAATTACAAACCAAATTGGTAATATCATCTATGCAAGTGATCAATCTTTATTTAATTTGTCTAATTCGATACATTTAAAGTCATATATTTCTAATTATACAGAAAATGCTGATCAAATCGAATTATCCTATGTATTAAATGATCCTTATTTATTCTATTTTGAAAAAGAATCTCAAGTATTCAGAAATATTACAATTAAAGATGAAACGCTAACAATTAGTCCTATGTATACATTAACAGTTGAAGAGGAAGGAATATTCTATCTAGCGGATTTGTATATTATTAATACTGAAGTAGGTGTACTTTTACAACCACTAGGATATCCCCTTGATATAAAAATAGATGAAACAATAGATTTATATGATGTTTTTGAATATGATAATATTTTAAATGAAAACCAAATTGACTATGTATTTAGTTTAGAACAAATAAAAGAACTCATTAATAACTATGTAGAAGATTTACAGGAGACAAAAGCAAGATAAAATTGCTTTTTCTTTGATTTTAGAATATAATTAAATTAGGTGATAGAAGTGATAGAAAATAAAAAAGTATTCATATTAGGGATGGCTAGAAGTGGCTATGAAGTTGCCAAGTTATTAAGTGGTAAAAATAATACAATTATTATAACGGATCAAAAAGATCAAGAGGAAGAAAAAATAAAAGAATTAGAAGCATTAGGCATAACTTTCATAAAAACTGGTGAACCAGAAAGTTTATTAGATGAAAGTTTTGATGTTTTAATTAAGAATCCTGCCGTTTTTCCATATCATCCTTGTGTAGAAAAAGCAAAAGATTTAAACATACCGGTTGTAAATGAAATGGAAGTAGCATACCACTACATCAACAAACCTGTAACAATCATCGGAGTAACAGGAAGTAATGGAAAAACTACGACAGTAACTTTAATTTATGAAGTATTAAAACGTGCTTTAGTACCTGTAAAATTAGGTGGTAACATTGGAACTCCTTTATCTGCCATTGTAGGTACTCTTCAGGATCATGATATTTTACTCCTTGAAATATCCGATCATCAATTAATTGATATGGTTGATTTTAAAACCAACATAAGTGTACTAACCAATCTTTGCCCAACTCATTTAGATTATCATGGCTCTTATGAAAATTATAAAAGTGTAAAGAAAAAAATATTTAATCATCATACAAAAGAAGACATTGCTATTTTAAATGCGGCTAACTATGATTCTTTAGAATTAACAAAAGACATTCCATCAACGAAATATTATTTTAATAACGATGAAAATTATATCGCCGATGGAAAAATATATATAGATAAAAAAGAAGTAATCGACACAAGTGATATTTTAATCAAAGGAACTCACAATTATGAAAATATTTTAGCAACTTATTTGGTAGCAAAAGAGTTAAAAGTGGATTTTCAATATGTAAATGAAGTCCTAAAAGAATTTAAGGGCGTAGAGCATCGAATTGAATATGTAAATACAGTTCATGGTGTTACCTATTACAATGATTCTAAATCAACGAATCCAACGGCCACAATAACGGCACTTAAAAGTTTTGAAGGAAATATTCATCTTATTTTAGGCGGAATGGAAAGAAGTCAAGATTTCCATGATTTAACTCCTTACTTATCCAAAGTAAAATGTATCTATGCAATAGGAGAAACCAGAAAAAGAATTATGGATTTTGCCAAAGAAAATAAGGTAGAAGCCTATGATTTTACAACTCTAAAAGAAGCGATGAAAAAAATAGAAGAAAAAGTAAAACCTGGTGATATTGTTTTATTATCTCCTGCCTCTGCCTCTTGGGACCAATATCTAAAATTTGAAGATAGAGGAGACGAATTTAAAAACATTGTAAATCATTTAGAAAGTGTGTAATATGAGAATTGCTTATAGCTTTCCTAGTACTCTAAAAGAGCTGGAAAGCAAGATCGAAAAAATAAAAGAACAGGGCTTTGATGCCATTCAAATTCCGCCTATCGAACCTTTAAAAGAAGAAGATACTACGGTTTGGTGGAAAGCTTATCAACCAATTTCCTTTCAAATAGGAAATGCTTATGGAACCAAAGAAGAATTAATTAGATTATGTAAAGAATGTGAGAAAATTGGCCTTCGGGTATACGCTGATGCCATCATTAACCATATGGGAGGAGATAATTTGCATCCTTTAATTCCCAGTGAAAAAGTAGATCCTAATTTAAGAAATCATCCAGAGTATTGGAAAGAACCAATAAATGTAACTGACTGGAAAAATAGGAAAGATGCCATCCATCATTGTATGGGCTTACCCGGTCTAAATGTTTATAACCAAGATGTGGAGGATATGATTGTCGATTTTTTAAACAAACTAATTGACTGTGGAGTAACAGGATTCCGTTTTGATGCCGCCAAATCAATTGGCCTTCCAAGTGAAGGATACCGTTTTTGGCCTAATTTAATTTATCGCTTAAAAAAGTATGGTATGTTCTTATATGGGGAAGTAATATTTGAAGAAAACCCTAAAATTATTGATGAATATGCTAAATATATGTATGTTTTAGGCAATTATGATGGTTCCAATAGACAAGAAATGGTAAAATTCATTGAAACTCATGACACTTATTTAAGTGAGGATGCCTTAGGATACAGCAAAAACTGGAGTACGGATAAAGTAATCAATGATTATTGTACTATATCCCAATATTATGACAATACTTTATTTTATATTAGACCCAATGATACTACCTGGCTTGATGGAAGAATTAAAAAAACACATGAACTAGCTAGAGTAAGAAGAAAGTAAAAATTTGGCAAGAAGAGAAGGCCATGCTATAATATTCCCTAATTTAAGGGGATTTTTTTAAATAAAGAGGGGGATATTATGAGTAAAAAATTACAAACAATTTATGAATATTTACATGAATATTCCGAAGAAGAAATTAATTTTGCCTTAAACGAGCTATCTGTAGAAGAAAAAGCGTTAATAGAAAAAAGATATGGGTGTGATCTTGATAATCCAGTATCAAGCACCAATTGGAGCAAAATAGATAGTAAGGAGTTCTATGGCAAATTAATTCCTAAAATCAAAAGAATGCTATCAAAAAAAGAGAAGGAAACGGAACCTTCTAATGAAACGGTTATAGTATCAGAACCAACCAAAATAGAAGAAAAAAAGGATATTTCCATGTTATTTTATTTATTAAGAAACGGGAAAAATAACAGAGAAATTTGTGAGATACTACATATGGAACCAAAAGAATTATACGAAGAACTATTAAAACTAAAAAACGATGGAATAAGATTTTCCAAAAAATATTATTCAGATGGTTCTATAAAATATAAAAATGTTTCAAGTATCCAAGAATTAAATAATTATAAAATTACTAATCAAAATAGAACTATTATTACTGATATGAATGAAAATAGTATGAAAGTACTACTAATATCTGATCTTCATTTAGGAAATGAAAAAGAAAGATTGGATTTAATTAATCGGGCTTTTAACTATTGTATTAAAAATGGAATTCATATCATTTTATGTGGAGGAGATTTGATTGATGGTGCTTTTACACAAGGGAGACAAAAAATAACCAATATATATAAACAAATCGAATATTTTATCAAAAATTATCCTTATGATAAAAATATATTAACCTTTAGTGTAGGTGGAGATCATGATTTAAGCGCCCTTACTTATGCTTCAGTTGATTTAATAGAAGTATGCAACAATTATCGTCATGATATCATCATTGGTGGCTATAATAATACTCAAATAAATTTAAAGAATGATAAAATTCATTTATATCATCATATTGGATCCAGAACAATGAGAAAAACAGATGCTCCCATCATATTACATGGTCATTCGCATAAATATTCAACGGAAATGAGAAACAATGCTTTAAATATTACCATTCCTACCTTATCTGATATAAATGAGCTAATGCCTAGTGCCTTAGAATTAGATTTAGAATTTAGTAATGGCTATATCACAAATTCTTTAATAAAACACATTCATTTTGGCTCATCAGATGTAATTTTAAGTGAAGCAGCTTTTGATATGTTAAAAAGAAGGACAATGAATGAAGAAGAAATTAAAAATACGGAATTATATAGACAAGATTTAAGTTTTTCGATGACTTAAAAAAGAACACTTCCATCTTTATCCCAAATAGATAAATTTAATAAAAGATATGGCTTAAAGTAAAGGATCAAAACCTTTACTTTTTTAATGATTTTTGTTATACTAACCCATAGGTGATAACATGCTTGTATGTGGAAAAAATGTGTTAAAAGAAACCCCAACCAATAAAATTCATAAAGTTTATTTAAAAGAAGGCTTTAAAGACCAAGAAATTCTAACTTACTTAAAAGAAAATAAAATAAAATATGAATTTGCTCCCGAATTTCGTTTAAATAAAATGGTGAGTGAACATCATCAAGGAGTAGTAATTGACATAGATGATTATAATTATTATAAATTAGAAGATGTATTAGAGGGAAACTTCTTAGTATGCTTAGATCATTTAGAAGACCCTCATAATTTAGGAGCAATTATTCGTACTTGTGAATGTGCTGGCATTAAAGGAATCATTATCCCCAAAGATCGTAGTGTTCGGGTCAATGAAACAGTTATGAAAATAAGTGCCGGTGCAATTAACAATGTTAAAATAGTTCTAGTAAATAATATTAGTGATGCCCTAAAAAAACTCCAAAAGAATTTATTTTTTGTTTATACTGCAGATATGGACGGAACTGATTATCGTCATGTTGATTATGCTGATAAAAAAGTGCTTGTAATTGGTGCGGAAGGTAGTGGCGTTAGCAACATTGTTAGAAAAGTAAGTGATGAAATTATAAGTATTCCCATGTATGGAAAAATCAATAGCTTAAATGCCAGTGTATCAGCCGCTATTTTAATTTATGGTATGATGAAGGAGTAAAAATGGAAGACGAAGAATTAATTAAATTAGCTCTGGAAAATAATGAAGAAGCCAAGAATAAAATTGTGGAAAAATATCGATATATTATTGATATCTTATTAAAAAAATATCGCAATGTAGCAAGAGAACTAGGAATTGATAAACACGAATTAGAGCAAGAAGCTCTATATGCTTTTAGTGATGCCCTTCATTCTTTTAAAGAAGAAAAGAATGTGAAATTATCAACTTTTATTACCGTCTGTGTAGATCGCCGAATCAAAAAAGTTATTAGAAAATATAATGGTGAAAAAGCGAAACTCTTAAATTCTTTTTATTCCCTTGATTATGATTATGAAGAGGGCATGACCCTAAAAGATATGATTAGTGATGAAAAAACAGATCCCTTATATAATTTAACATTACAAGAAGATTATGAAGAACTAATTAATAAAATTGAAAAGAGTTTATCTAGTAGTGAATTAGAAATTTTTAAATTATTAAAAAATGGTTTTGATCGCGGTACCATTTCCCTCATTACCGGCAAAAATGATAAACAAGTAGATAATGCCATCCAAAGACTGAAAAATAAAATAAGAGATATTATGAAGGATTAATTTTATCTCCCTGATAAATATCTCTTTTTTTCATTTCTTTATCAATATCATTTAAGACACAAAATTTCTTTAATAGCCAAGAAGGAGCAACCAGTTCCTCTTTTAATGGATCCCCCGTAATACGCATAACAACTATTTTAGGATCCAAATATTCTAACTCTTCACATACAATATCAATATATTCATCTTTAGTTAAAAGAGAAAATGGATTTTTTTCATACATATGAGCAAGTGGGGTATCATGACTAATATAAAGCATATGAATTTTAATCCCATCAATTCCTAAAGAATTTAAATATTTTACGGTATCAATCATCATTTCTTTAGTCTCACCCGGAAGGCCATTAATAATATGAACGACAACAAAGATGTTTCGTTTCTTTAATCTTTTTACTGCTTCTTCAAAATTTTTTAAATCATGGCCTCGATTAATAAATTTTAAAGTTTTCTCATGCATAGATTGTAATCCGAGCTCTACCATCAAAAAGGTTCTTTTGTTAAGTTCTTCTAAATAATCAAGTACTTCATCGCTTAAAGCATCGCTACGTGTTGCAATATCTAGTCCAATCACATTAGGAATATGAAGTGCTTTTTCGTATTTTTCTTTCAATACTTCTACTGGTGCATAAGTATTCGTATTTGCTTGGAAGTAGGCAATATACTTCGCATTAGGCCACTTTTTTTCTAATGGCTCTTTTACTAGATAAAATTGACTTACTAGATCTATATTCTCATAATGATTTCCACTTCCATGATTGCAATAAATACATCCTCCGGTTTGATAATTAGGACAAGAAAATCCTGCATTTAAAGCAACTTTAAATACTTTGCTATGGAATTTTTCACGAAAAAAATAATTTAAAGTATGGTATCTTTTATTATCAAGCGTATATAAAAACATATTTCATCCCTCATTCATTGTAATGAAAATCATTTTCTTTGTAAAGTATTTTTTTCATATAAACTATGATTTGCATGACATTTTAGGGCAATTGCTACTAATTTATCATATAAAGGAATTTGATTTTCTTGGAAAAATTGAATAACTTCATTTAATTCTTCCCCTGTTAGTATTTTCCCTGTTCCCTTAATTGGAAAACCATTTTCATCTTTTAAAGAATCATATTCATAAATAGATTTTCTAATTGCTTCAACATGTACATTATTTACAAAATGAAGTGGTTTAAAGAATTTACATAAAGTAGTTTTGATAGGATCGGCTAGATTCATAATATGATAACGCATCTTATGAATTTGTAGGTTTCCAAAATAATAAAAGTAATCAACTAAAGTAAAATCTCTATGAATGCCATTGACCATAATACCATTCCTAATAGATTGATATAATTCTTCACATAAAAGGATTTGTAGTTCACTTTTCTCTTGTGCTTCTTTTTTTATACGCACCTGTACTTCCTGAGCATAAGGATTATTTAAATCACTAGCTTTTTTTCGGAAATATATCACATTTTTACCATTTTTCTCACAAAATGTTTGAAAATCATCTGTTCCTTGTAAATATTTTTGATAAAGTAAATAATCATTAGAATAATTCCTTTGACAATTTCTATCATGATAATTTTTCAAATCTTTTAAAAATTTTTGCTCTAATTTTTGTTGCTCTTTCTTTTCTAAATCTTGACGAATAGCATAGCAATAAATATAAACATCATCAAGATCAATTCGGGTAGCAGCAAGTTCTTCATAAATTTTAATAGGATCTGTTTCTTTGGCAACTCTATCTAAGATAGAATAAGCTTTTTTAGTATAAACACGTCGAATTCGATATTGCGCAATTTCTTTTTCGATATGTTCATTTTTTAAAACTTCTTTGGCATAAATAGTTCCCAACTGAATTAAATGTTGTGGATACATACCAAGACTATTTGATTTTTCTCTCAGATTTTTAGTAATAAAGCGTCCATTTAAACAAAGATCATAATATTTTTTAAATCTTGTAAAAATTTGCAACTGAACAGAAGCATCTAAATTAGGTATGATCATCGTAAAATAATATAAATCATAATCAGTAAGATGATGTTTTTCTAAAAAATGATTAATCGCTGCCTCATCATGAATCAAATGAATGATTTGGTTGAAATACTGCTGTACTACTCTTTGAAATTCATCTTTTTCTGGTAAAAGAGCATAAACATTATAATAAGTATAAGCATTTTCTTTAGTATTGAGCTCATGATCATGTTGATCTAAAAATCTTCGAAAAGCTCGGTAGCAAGTTCGATAATCTTTAAAATTATTAGTAAGATGATATTCTTTTTGAGCATATTCTGTAATTATTTGTTTTAAACGATCATAAGAAATATGATAACGTTTAGCTATTTTGGCTAAATCTTTTCTGTTCCACAATACTGCTTTAGCAGCAGCAAAAATAATACTTTCTCTACATTCTTGCCGATTAAAATATTGATTCACCAAATCATCTTTTTGATATCGATATAAATAAAGTTGAAAAACGTGTTGAAAATAAAGATCAAAAAGACCATATCTTTGATAAATTTCCCGAAAATAATGAAAATCATAAACATGTTTTTCTATCATATTTTGCAATACCAAATGGATAATTGCATCAATTTTATCTAAAAACAGTTTCTTTTCATCTAAACTAGCTTGAATAACATATTTTCTAGCGGCCTCAAATTCTTGAGAAGTACTAGCTTCACTTTGAATAAATTGTAAAAAAATTTTCTTTTCTGTCATAATATCCCCCTATAAACAAGAAGATATTTTAACACAGGAATGGAATTTAGTCAAAAAAAGAAAACAAGTGCATATAGTTTGAAAGAGGGAGGACAAGTCTATGTTGCACGGTCTAAGTAATGAAGAAGTAGAATTAAACAGAAAAAAATATGGAACCAATAGTATTACCAATGTAAAATCAAAGGGATTTTTTAAGTTATTGTTAGAATCTCTTGGCGATCCAATCATTAAAATACTGTTAATTGCTTTGGGGGTTAAGGTTGTCTTCTTATTTCAAGATTCTAATTATTTCGAAACATTAGGAATATTAATTGCCATTTTCCTCGCTTCCTTTATATCCACAATATCAGAATATGGAAGTGAAGCGGCTTTCAGAAGACTGCAAGAAGAAAGCTCTAAAATTAAAGTAAAAGTACTTCGAAATGGCAAAGTAACAGAAATATTATTAGAAGAAGTTGTAAAAAATGATGTGATTGTACTGCAAAGTGGAGACCGAATACCGGCGGATGGTTATTTATTAAAAGGAGAACTTCGGGTAGATGAATCCAGTTTAAATGGTGAAACCAAAGAAGCTAAAAAATATCCACCCTTAAATCCCAATCATTTACAAGATGCCAATAAATTATATCGAGGCTCCGTAGTTTACAATGGCGATGCTTATATGCTTGCGTGTGAAGTAGGGGACAAGACTCTTTATGGAGCACTAGCAAGTGAACTAACAGAAGCTTCTCCAATGTCTCCTTTAAAATTACGGTTGCAAGGTTTAGCTAAATTTATTAGTCGAATTGGTTATTGCGGCGCTGTTTTGGTTACAATCTCATATCTTTTTTCAGTAATTGTGATTGATAATCATTTTGATCCAAATTTAATTATGGATACCTTAACTAATTTTCGAGTAATGGCCGACCATTTAATCTATGCGTTAACTCTTAGTGTAACGATTATTGTAGTAGCGGTACCAGAAGGCCTACCAATGATGATTACTCTCGTTTTATCAAGTAATATGAAGCGAATGTTAAAAAGTAATGTTTTAGTAAGAAAACTAGTTGGTATTGAAACAGCGGGAAGTATTAATGTTTTACTAACAGATAAAACAGGAACATTAACGAAAGGAAAATTAGAAGTAAGTGAAATTATTAGTGCAGAGAATATTCATTATAAAAATATAAATTCTCTAAAACAAAATAAAAAATACTATGAAGAAGTATATAACAATCTATATTATAATAATGATAGTAAACTAAATGAGAAAAAGGAAGCCTTTGGTGGTAATGGAACGGATAGGGCATGCTTAAAATTTATAGCGGAAGATCCAAATATAAAAAGACGTATGATTGAAAAAACTCCATTTAATAGCAATGAAAAATATAGTAAAGTCTTGTTAGATAATAACATTACTTATATAAAAGGAGCCCTAGAAAAATTACTTCCAAATACTAGTTATTATCTAAATAAAATGGGAGAAGAAAAACTTCTTTTAAATAAAAAAACAATTACAAATATTGCTGAAGGCCTAACCAAAAAAGGGGTAAGAGTACTAGCACTATGCTACACTAAAAATAAAAATTCTTTAGAACATTTAGTCTTTGTTGGTTTTGTTGCCATAAAAGATGAATTACGACCAGAAGCAAAAGAAGGAGTAAGCCTAATTCGTAGTGCTGGTATTAACATGATTATGATCACAGGTGATGCCAAAGATACTGCAATTTCCATTGCCCATGATGCTGGACTCTTAGAAAAAGAAGATATTGTGCTAACAAGTGAAGAATTAGCAAGATTAAGTGATGAAGAACTAAAAAAAATCGTAGGTAATTTAAAAGTAGTAGCAAGAGCTCTACCTACCGATAAATCAAGATTAGTGCGGGTGCTAGAAGAAATGAATTTAGTTGTCGGAATGACTGGTGATGGAGTAAACGATGCGCCAGCCTTAAAGAAAGCAGATGTTGGCTTTGCCATGGGTAGTGGTACTGAAGTTGCCAAAGAAGCTGCTGATATTGTTATTCTTGATGATAATATCTTATCAATTAGTAAAGCTATTCTTTATGGAAGAACGATTTTTAAAAGTATTCGTAAATTTATTATCTATCAATTAACAGTAAATATGTGTGCTCTCATACTATCTATTATTGGTCCATTTATTGGCATTAACACGCCAATTACAATTATTCAAATGTTATGGCTAAATATGATTATGGATACATTCTCAGGACTAGCTTTCTCATTCGAACCGCCTCTTAAAAGCTACATGTATGAGCCACCCAAACCCAAAAGTGAACCAATTATTAATTCCTATATGATTGGTGAAGTCTTATTTACCGGGCTTTATTCTGCAATTCTTTGTATTTTATTTTTAAAACTACCAATCGTAAGAGAATTCATTCGCGTTGGTGAAGATTATAAATATTTAATGACAGCCTATTTTGCTTTATTTATTTTTATTGGCATCTTTAATGCCTTTAATGCAAGAAGTGAAAGAATTAATATTTTTGCCAATTTAAGTAAAAATAAAGTATTTATTGCAATTATTCTTTTTATTGTAAGTGTTCAAATTTATTTAATTTATCATGGGGGAGACTTATTTCGGACATATGGCCTAAAAGCAAATGAATTCTTTATTGTTTTACTACTAGCATCTTCGGTATTTCCTGTTGATTTTTTACGAAAAACTTATCTTAGACGTCATCATTTAAAAACAGGAGTTTAAATTTATTTAAAAGTTTTACACCGTTCGACAAATTTCGCAACTTAGATATGATAAGATGAAACTGGTGATGAAAAATGCGTACATTCTATATATTTAATATTAATAAAAGTTTTTATAACTTAATGAAAAATAATCCTTACCATTTATATAAAACGATGGAAGATATTCATAATTTTGATAAGAGTGATGTATCGGTCGCTTATGATTTATTTATGCAAATTGTATCTCCCTTTGATAAGAGTAAAGTAAATAACTTGGTATTTAATGAATGCAAAGATAATGATTTTTACTCTAAATTTCATAATGTTCATCGCATTCAAAATAAATACATACCAGAAGATTCTTGTTTAATTGTAAGTAGTGCCTTTCTTTTACTAGAAAGTAATGTCTTAAAGCCATCTTTTTTAACAGAATTAAAAGAAATGAAAAATTTATTCGTTTGTGATTTTAAAAATAAAGATTATTTTTGGCTAAATGAACTTGTTCACTTGTAAAAAAGTAAGTTTTATAGTAATATAATGATGAGGTGAATATTTATGTGGGCACAAATTTTATGGTGTATAATAGGACTAGTTGTTGGATTAATATTAGGATTCTTATTAGCAAGACATTTTATGCAAAAGTATTTAAAGAAAAATCCACCAATTAATGAAAAGATGATCGAGGTTATGATGACCAGTATGGGCAGAAAACCAAGTAAAAAACAAGTAAATCAAGTTATGCGTGAAATGAATAAATTTATGTAAGATACGTTTTAGTATCTTTTTTCTTTTGGTATTCTATTACGCAAAAACAAAAATAATTGAAAAATGCGTAATAATATGTTATTATTATTACGGTGAGTGATATGAAAATAATAAAAAGAGAAAAGTATTTAACTAAATTAATTAATGTAATGGGTACTCCAGATATTAAAGTTATAACAGGAGTTAGACGTAGTGGGAAATCTAAGCTATTAGAAGGCTTTAAAGAATACATAAAGTCGAGCTTAAATAATAACAATATTATTCACATTAACTTTAATTTAAAAGAATTTGATTATTTAAAAAATGCCGATAGTCTATATAAATATATTAATGAACATTATCAAAATAATAAGCAAAATATAGTTTTAATAGATGAAATTCAAATGTGCAAAGATTTTGAAAAAGCAATTAATTGGATTCATGCTGAAGAAAAATATGATATTTATATTACTGGTTCTAATGCCTTTCTGTTATCCAGTGATTTAGCTACTTTATTTACCGGTAGAACTTTTGAAATTGAAATTTATCCTTTTTCTTTTAAAGAATATTGTACTTATCATGAATATAATGATTTAAATGAAGCTTTTGAAAAGTATGTACTAGAAGGGGGAATGGCGGGATCATATCTTTATAAAACAAACGAAGAAAAATATTTATATTTAAAAGACATTTATAATGCCTTAATAATAAGAGACATTAATCAAAAATATAAAATAAGAAATACTAAATTATTAGATGAATTAAGTGATTTTCTTATGGATAATATAGCAAATATAATATCAGTTAGAAGTATTAGTAGAGAATTAACTAAAAATAACAAAAGTGTAAGTGATAAAACAATTAACAGCTATATTAAATATTTATGTAATGCTTTTGCTTTTTATAAAGTAAGAAGATACGATATTCAAGGAAAAAAATATTTATCAAGCCAAGATAAATATTATTTAGTAGATCCCTCATTTAAATATGCGATGATCGGTACTAAAAATATGAACTATGGACGAATATATGAAAATATAGTAGCGATTGAATTAAAAAGAAGAGGGTATGAAATATATGTAGGCATGTTGTATAATAAAGAAATAGATTTTGTTGCTATGAAAAAAGATGAAAAGATTTATATACAAGTATCAGATAATATCAGTAATGAAGATACTCTTAAAAGAGAAGTAACCCCTTTATTACAAATAAAAGATGCCTATCCTAAAATGATTATAGCAAGAACCTACCATGATACTTATCAATATGAGGGTGTTAAAATAATTGATATTTCTAATTGGCTATATGAAGAAAACTAATGAAGGAATAGAAAAATCCCAAGTTATTTCAAATACTTGGGATAATTTGTCTTTCCTAATAAATAATCAGCAGAGATACTATACTTTTTACAAATGGTATAAAGAAAAGGGGTAGCAATAATATTTGTTCCACGTTCATATTCAGCAATTGTACTTCTAGATGATTTTAACGCTTGAGCGAGTTTATCTTGGGTTAGCTTATTTTCTTTTCTAAATTCTTTTAATCGAATACCAGATGTTTTCTTATCTATATTATTTTTTAAAACATTATAATTAGGTATATCACTAAATTCAAATAAGTAATCAATAGAAACATTGTAATAATTAGCAAAAGTGTTTAAGTGCTTAATAGGAATTAGCAATTCTTCTTTTTCATAGTGAGAATAAGTACCACTATCCAATTGAATGAGGCTTCCAGCTTGTGATTGTGTAATCCCAGTTCTCTCTCTTAAATATTGTAATCGTTTACTATAAAACATATTTATCACCAAAACAATTTTCTCATGAACAGAAAATATGACTCATCTTTACTGGAAAATAATGACATTTTTCTTGACTTTTAATCTAGCTCAAATTATAATTTAACTATAAGCTAGGAAACTCATCATAATCATGATAATCACTTTTGATGAGTTTGAAAATGAAGTACAGCTTATGGTGGAGGAGTTATTATGATGAGGAAGCTATTAGAGAAATTTCAAAATAAGAAAGTATTTGCTCTTTATTTAGTAGGGGTATTATTACTTTCAACAGGAATATCTTTTGCTTATTTTAGTGCAAGTAGTAGTGCTACAGGTGAAGAAAGTGTTGCAACAAATACAACAGCAGCGATTGAATCAAAAGGTATTACGGCTAATGGTAATATTGAATTTAATAATGTAGATATTTATCCAGGACATACTGCTATTGCCAGTATAGAAGTAATAGGAACTGGTGAAAATGAACCATTAATGTATAATGTCATCTTTAATGGTACGAATACTTTTAATACTCCATTAAACTATACTGTATATAAAAGTGAAAGTAATATAGAAGTAAGTTATACATGTACCAATAAAAATGATTATATTAGTAGTGGAAAAACTTATTATGAAGAATGTGTAGGTAATAACATTGAAAGTTTAGGCTCACCAATTAGTAGTGGAACGATTACAAATGGTGAAGGTAAAACAATTTTAAAAAGTGATGAAATTATGCTTACAGCTCCAGAAGGAGAGGAGTTATGTAGGATATATTGATGCTAATGCCGGATTTTGTAATGATAGAACACCATATACAAATTATACAGGAACAACAAGTGGGGGAGGAATAGGAACAACTGAAACATTCTACGCAACATACATTAGACTACTTACCAACAAAGCACCAACATTTAGTTGTGCTAGCAGTAGTGATTTGTTCACAGCAAGTGGTTCTAGTAAAGGAAATGGAGCATTAACATATCCAATTGGACTCATCACAACGGATGAGATTGCATATATCTAATGACAACTACAAAAAAATATGTGAAAATGCTTGATTTTACTAGCTTTTATGGTGAACGTTTTAGAATGAAAAATATGTATGATGCACCAAAAAATGCTCCTAGTAATCAAACTTTTTCAATTTTAGTATCAATTTAAGTGGCAGCATTTTACAATTAATTGTACTGAATGAGAATGTTTTAATTGTATTTTTTGGCACTAAGTTACATTTAAATTAAAAAAAAGAAATTAGTTGCTGGACTGATAAGATATTTATCAGTTTTTTTTATGTCTATTTTTATTAAAAAGGGGGATGATAGAAATGAAAGAAAAAGAAATTATTAAAGTAGGTACGTTTTTTAGTGGTATAGGAAGCCCTGAAAAAGCGCTACAAAAATTGGTAAATGAAAATTTAATTGATGGATATGAATTACAATTCTTCTCTGAAATTGATCGAAATGCTATAAAAAGTTATTGTGCAATACATAATGTGGATGAAACATTAAATCTGGGGGATATTAAAAAAATTAAAGGAACAGATTTAAAATGTTGTGATTTATGGATAGGTGGCTTTCCATGCCAAGATATATCATGCGCTGGTAATATGAGAGGTTTTGAATTAAAAAGTAATACAAGATCTAGTTTGGGGTGGGAGATGATTCGTTTACTTAAAGAAGTTGAGAAGAAACCTAAGTATGTAATTTTTGAAAATGTTGCTTCAATAACTAGCAAAAAATTTAAAAATACGTTAGATTTATTTAAGGATGATTTAAAAAAATTAGGCTATGAATTATATGAGAGTGTAGTTAATGCAGTGGATTACGGAATACCTCAAACAAGAAAAAGGTATTTTTTAGTTGCCATTTTGAATGGAAAAAAACAATTTTCTTTTCCAAAGCCAATTAATAATAATAAAATATTGAAAGATTTTTTAGAAGAAAAGGTACCTGAAAAGTATTATTTGTCCAGCAGTAAATACAAAGAATATAACAATAAAAGATGGTTTTCTAAAAAAAATTCAGATAAATTAATTTATGAAATAGATGTTGAAAAATACAAACATGGAGGATTGTGTGGAAAAGATCATAGTACTAATTTTGTACAATCATCACGCATTTATTCAGAAAATGGTTTTGCACCAACACTCACGCGTAGCAATTTAGCTAATAATTTTAAAGTAGTAATAAATGATAATAAGTACATGAAAATCAGAAAAATAACACCTATTGAGGCTTGGAAATTAATGGGGTTTGATACTCTCGATTACGATAATGCTAGTAAAGTTTGCAAGGAAACAGCACTATATGAACAAGCAGGAAATTCTATGGTAGTAAATGTTATTTACTATCTTTTAAAAGAATTGCTTATAAAATAAATATTGCTAAATTGAAAAGGACTATATTCAAATCAGCCATATTATGATATAATTTAAAAAGAAAGTAATTATAGTAGGAGGCTATCTATGTTTGAAAAAAATCAAGTTGGTAAACCATCAGTTGATAAACCATGGTTAAAGTATTACACAAAAGAGCAAAAAAATACACCTATTCCTAAAATGTCTGTATATGATTATTTATTGGAATGTAATAAACAGTATAAAGGAAGAATCGCTCTAAACTATTTTAATAGAAAAATTACTTATGAGGAGTTATTTAACAATATTGATAAAGTAGCAGTTGCTTTAATTCAAAAAGGAGTTAAAAAAGGTGATATTATCACTGTTTCTTTACCTAATATTCCAGAAGCTGTTTATTTATTTTATGCTACAAGTAAATTAGGAGCAATTGCAAATATGATTGATCCTAGAACTAGTAGTGAAGGAATTAAAAATTATACTAAAGAAGTGAAATCAAACCTGATTTTTATAGTTGATTCCTATTATAGTAAAGTAAAAGATTTTGTTGATGAAGGAGTGGTAGATGAAATTATATCTGTATCTCCTG
Organism: uncultured Bacilli bacterium; assembly: GCA_944358115.1. GTDB lineage: Bacteria > Bacillota_I > Bacilli_A > RF39 > UBA660 > Caccenecus. Next base: position 5,586 of record CALVQH010000019.1, on the reverse strand, counting down.
CTGTATCGCTTCCTCTTAGTCTTAATTTTGCGTATAAAGCAAAAGAATTTATTGAAGGGCTAAGAGATAAAGAAAAGAAAATCGTTTTCAACAATAATACTATAAATTGGTCAACTTTTATAAACAGTGCTAATTTAAAGGAAGAAATAGTATCTAATTATGAAGTAAATAGTCCTTTAGCAATTGTTCATACAGGTGGAACTACAGGTGTACCTAAAGGAGTAGTTTTATCAAATGAAAACATAAATGCAGTTGCATTACAAAGTGTTTTAACCGGCATAGACATGAAAAGAGAACATAATTGGCTAGATATTATGCCTCCTTTTATTGCTTATGGCCTTGGAATGGGACTACATTTACCACTAACTATCGGAATGGAAACAATTTTAATTCCTCAATTTGATCCAAAAAAATTTGATGAATTATTGTTAAAGTACCATCCAATTCATATGGTAGGGGTGCCTAGCCATTGGGGACATATTATAAATAGTAAAAAACTAGCCAACCAAGATTTAAGTTATATGATTGCACCAACAGTTGGTGGAGATGCAATGGATAAAAAGTTAGAAGTGGAAGCTAATGAATTTTTAAGAAAGCATGGTTGTACTTCTGAGATTGTCAAAGGCTATGGTTTAACTGAAGTTTGTGGTGGAGTAGCAGGAACTGTACCAGAAAATAATCAGATTGGTAGTGTGGGTATTCCTTTTGTTCATACCATAATATCTATTTTTGATCCAGAGACTGGAGAAGAACTAACTTACAATGAGCATGGTGAAATTTGCGTTACTGGCCCTAATACTATGTTAAAGTATTACAATAATGATGAAGCAACGAAAGAAATGCTAAGGGTACATGATGATGGCAGAATATGGGTACATACTGGTGATTTAGGATATATGGATGAAATGGGAAGTTTGTTTATTATTGATCGAATCAAAAGAATGATTGTCAGACATGATGGTTTTAAAATTTTTCCGAGCCTAGTTGAAGATGTAATTTTATTACATCCAGCAGTAGAGTCTGTTAAAGTAGTAGGTATTGCTGACAAAGAACATCGTCAGGGTAGACTTCCTAAAGCACATATTGTTTTGAAAGAACAATATAGGGAAAATACCCAAGAAATATATGAAGAAATAAAAAAGCTTTGTGAAGAAAAACTTCCAGAATATTCTCAACCTGTTGCTTATAAATTTAGAGATGCACTTTTATTTACTGGTTTAGGAAAAGTGGATTATTTGCAACTAGAGGCTGAAGATTTACAAGAAAAACCAATGGAACGAAAATTAATAAAGGAATAAAGAAGAGGTGTAGTTCGTATGTACATAGGAATGACGGTGATATGTTGTAGTATCATTTATACATTACTTTTATGTATAATGTATTTTAGAAAAGAAAGAATAGTAACTGTTGAAACAAAAATATATGATGTTATCTTAGCAATCAATTTATTAGGACTTATACTAGAATTGTTATGTTGTTTTACTGTTCCTGTTAGAGAAGAAATACCAATTTTAAATGAAGTCATTAATAGATTATTTTTGGTATATTTTGTAGTTTTTGTTTCTACTTTTACTGTATACATGTATATTACTTCTATTGATGCTAACAATAAAAAGGTTAATGAATTAAGTAAAGGAAAACTAAGAAATTTTTATTATATATTCCTTATGATTTGTATTATTACCGTCTGTGTGCTACCGTTATCTTACTTCTATGATGGTAAGTCTGTTTATAGTTATGGTGCTGCCACTAATTTTATTTATATTTTGTGTTTTATATACATCGTTTTTGACTTTTATTGCCTTATTAAAAATCATAAAAATATCAAGTTAAAAAAGATTATTCCACTTTTTGCTTTAATGATTTGTTTTATATTTGCTTTTATTATTAGAACAATTAATCCGGGAATTATATTAATTACATCATCATTCTCATTAGTAACCGCAATTATGTATTTTACAATTGAAAATCCTGACGTAAAAATTATAAATATGCTAGAACTCGCCAAAGATCAAGCTGAAAAAGCGAATCGTGCTAAAAGTGATTTTTTAAGCAGTATGTCCCATGAGATTAGAACACCTCTTAATGCTATTGTAGGGTTTAGTGAAGATATATCAACTTATGAATCACAATTACCAAAGGAAGTGGTAGAAGATGCTAAAGATATCAGAGTTGCATCGAATACTTTACTTGAAATAGTAGGTAATATTTTAGATATTAACAAAATAGAAAGTGGAAAGATGGATATAGAGGTTGCTCCGTATGATCTTAGAGAAATGATTAATTCAGTTGTTAAATTAAATGAAACAAAAATTAAGGAAAAAGGAATTAATTTTAATGTTAATATTGCAGAAGATGTACCAGAGGAATTAATTGGAGATCGATCTCATATTAAGCAAATTATTAATAATTTATTAAGTAACGCATTTAAATATACGGATGATGGTTATGTCAGTTTAACTGTAAAATGTATTAACAATATGAAAAAATGTCGGCTATTTATTAGTGTACAAGATACAGGAAGAGGGATTAAAAAAGAGGATATTTCTAAATTGTTTCAAAAATTTGAAAGGTTAGATGTTGAGAAGAATTCTACTACGGAAGGAACAGGATTAGGGCTTGCAATTACTAAAAAATTGGTTGATTTAATGGGTGGAAAAATAAATGTTCAGAGTGAATATAAAAAAGGTTCTTTATTTGTTGTCGAAATTCCACAAGAAATAGGAGAAGAAAAGAAGGACTTATCTAATACTGAACTAATTAATACTATAGAAGTATTAAACCAACTTAATAATAAAGAAAGAAGTAAGCAAAACTATGGTAGCAAAAAAATTTTAATAGTTGATGATAGTCCACTAAATATAAAAGTTGCTAAAAAAGCTCTAGCTGATTTTGATTTTGAAATTGATGAGTGTACCAATGGGGAAGAGTGTCTAAGAAAAGTATATGAAAAAAATGATTATGATCTTATTTTAATGGATATTATGATGCCAGTTATGAGTGGAGAAACAGCTTTAGAAAAATTAAAAGAGATGCCAGATTTTAGAACTCCAGTTATTGCACTTACTGCTGATGCTGTTGCTGGTGCTAAAGAAAAATATTTGGAAGAAGGCTTCGCTGGTTATTTATCTAAACCATTTAACAAAAAGCAGATTGCTGAAATTCTTGATAAAATATTTAATGCTAAAGATAATTTTAATCAAGAAATAAAATTTGATAGCAAAAAGATTAAAAATAAAAATACTAGTAATTTGTCTTTTTTAGAAGAAAATAATATTGATGTAACGAATGCTTTAAATCTTTTGGGAGATGAAGAAACATATAATGAGATGCTAAAAACTTTTTATGCAGATTTTGATGAAAGGTTAGATAAATTAAGAAAATGTAAAGTTAATAAAAATATGTCAGAATATTCTACATTGGTGCATTCTATAAAAAGTGATGCAAAATATTTAGGTTTTATGGATCTCGCTGATTTAGCCCTAGATCATGAAGTTCATAGCAAAGAAAATAATCTAGATTATATTGAGCAAAACTTTAATCAGTTATTAACAGAATTAATTAGGATTAAAAAGGTTTTAGAATCTTATTTAACTATTTAAGAGTTTAAAATCATATATTTGTATTTGAAATTATAAATCGGAGGTGTTTATGAATAATATTGATTTGAATTTGTATAAAACTTTTTTTGTAGTAGCTAATTGTAATAGCTTTACTAAAGCAGCAGAATTATTATATATTTCTCAACCTGCAGTTACACAAGCAATTAAAAAATTGGAAGAGCAACTAAATACTGAATTATTTAGTCGCACTTCTACTGGAATACATTTAACGAAAACGGGGGAAATAGTTTATTATTATGCTGAACATTTATGCGAATTATTGGAGGCTAATGTCAATTTACTTGAAGAGATCAATGATTGCCAATCTAAAATTTTAAATGTGGGTGTTCCAACCCATATTGGTACTTTTTACTTCGTAGAGTTTTTAAAAAAATTTAATGATAAACATAATAATGTCAAAGTAAATATTGTAAATAAAAAATCAGATGAAATGATAAAAATGCTATTAAAAAGAGAATTGGATGTTGTTATTGATACGGATATGATTGATATTGTTGATTCAACGATAAAAGTTCATAAACTAACTGATTTAGAAAGTTGTTTTGTATGTAATAAGAAGTATAAAGCTGTTGCAGATCAAGGTGTAATTGAATCGAATGAATTAATAAAATATCCACTTATTTTGCCAAGTAAAACGACCTCCAATAGAAAAATGATTGATTTGTTTTTCAGAAAAAAGAATATTGTTTTAAATCCATTGATTGAAGCTAATTCTTCATCTATATCGAGAGGGATAATTAAGCAAGGAATAGGAATTGGTTGGATGATAAAAGATTTTATAAAGGATGATTTAGAATCTAAAAAATTATATGAAGTTAAAGTTAATATAGAACAAGTACTAGTTCCATTAAGTATAGCTTATCATGCTAAATATACTAGTCCAATCGTAAAAGAATTTGTAAATATATTTCAGACGAACTAATAGTTTGTCTTTTTTATAACTAAAATTTATGACATATAAATAAATAAAATTAGAAAATTTATTTATTTATATGTATAATTAAATTGAGGTGAGAGTTTTATGGGTGAAACGAAAGGCTTTATTGATTTACATATTCATTCAAAATATTCTGATGGACATTTTGAAGTAAAGGAGTTAATTGATAAAGCACGAAAAAATAATACAAATTTTATAGCCATTTGTGATCATGATTCCATAAATGCCTTAAAAGAGTTATCAATTTATCTTTTAGATAATATGTATAGTACAACATCTGTCGAATTCTCATCATACTTACTTTTAAATGGTGAAAAAGTATTGCTTCATCTTTTAGGCTATGGATTTGATCCTAATAATGTAGAATTAAATAAATTACTTTTTGAGTTAAGAAAAAGAAGATTATATATTCATAATCAATTTTTGAAAGAATTAAAATCCAATTTTGCTAATCTTCCTTATGACGAAATAAGTAAATTAGATATTGAAAGATATTGTTGGTTTGATAGGGATGTATTAAATTGTATAAATGCAAATATAAACGATCCTATTTTATTATCTTTGATTACAAATTTTTTTAAGACTCATAAGTTGAGCTATGGAATAGACTATCCATTAAATGTTGAAAAGGTTATTGATGTAATAAATAAATCTGGTGGAATTTCAGTGTTAGCTCATCCAATGGCTTATAATTTATCTTATGATACAGTTAAAATTGTTATAAAAAAATTAGTTGAATTTGGTTTACGTGGAATTGAAACATTCCAATCAGATTGTAGTTGGACTGATAGTATCAAATTATTACAAGAAACTGAAAGATATAAATTATTATATTCGGTAGGAAGTGATTTTCATAGAGAAATTAATTCTGATAATAGAGAAATAGGAAAAGGTATTAATGATAATTTATGTATATCTTCCACTACTGTTACTGACTATTTATCAGAAAAAAATTTAATTTTAAAGAGGGAAATAAAAAAAAATAATAAGGAGAATTTATGAAAATATTTATATCGTGTCTTTTTA
>CALVQH010000018.1 GCA_944358115.1 uncultured Bacilli bacterium | reverse complement strand
GATTCTCCATTGGCATGAGCACTTGTTCCTGTTTGACGATCCGTACTAGATTCTCCATTGGCATGAGCACTTGTTCCATCATAGATAATTCTAATTGAACCGTCTCCATTAATTCTTATGATTCTCCAGTAGAATCCTGCAAATGATACGTAGTTATTGGTAACTGCTCCTCTAAAGTAATAACTTGTTCCTAAGTTATCTTCTGTTTTATACACCCCTTCATCCGTTGTTGCTGTTTGACTGAAATCTGGTGTGCCACTATTGACTTCATTGTTTGCTAAGATTTCATCTTTTAATAGTATTTGTTGTTCATCAAAGTACAAATAACATTTTGTTCCTTGTGCTGTTAATGGTGATACACTTAAACTTTGAGTGTTTGCATCATAACTAACTGTAATATTACTATCTTCTTCTCCATTTACTGTACAGTAACTTTTCTCTTCATTGAATGTATATCCACTTGAAGGAATGGTATCACTTTTAGAATAGTCATCTCCTTCCTGGATATAGACTGCTACGGCATTTAAATCTGCTAAGTCATAGTTGATTGTTCCGTTTACTAATGGAATACTTTCTGTTACGCGGTATCTTGCTTTTGTAAATGTTAAAATAATCGCCACTAAAATAAGTACTACGCCTAATCCTATCATAATATTTCTTTTTAAATTACTTCGTTTTAAAACCTCAAATTTCATAACTTACGCCTTTCTATGTGACGCTAGGCTTCATTTAAATTATCATCAAAAAAGATTATCATAAATATATGATGAGTTTCCTAGCTTATATATTAATTATAAATTTGGGTATACTAAAAGTCAAGAAAAATAACACAATTTTCGCCATTAAATTTATTATTTATTTTTTAATGAGAAAATAGATGTGGTGGAATTTATGGATTACAATGATAGATTATTAGAATTAAGGACAATTTACAATTTAACACAAAAAGATGTTGCCGACTATTTGAAAATAGGTAGAACAACCTATAAAGATTACGAATTAAAAAATAGTATCATTCCCATTAAACATTTGGTTAGTTTAAGTAACTATTTTCATGTATCTGTTGATTATTTATTAGGATTTACTAATAAAAAAGAATATGATAATGTAAAAAAAGTTGATAAAGTTATAGCAGGGAATCGCCTTAAAGAATTTAGAAAAGAAAACAAGCTTACCCAAGTTAAGCTTGCCAATATATTAAATACTACTTTTTCTTCTATTGCTTTTAACGAAAAAGGAAGAAACTTAATTGCTACCCCTTTCCTTTATCAAATATGCAGTAAATACCATGTTTCTGCAGATTATCTTTTAGGTAGGATTGATGAACCTAAGTATTTTTAGTTTTTTTATAATTAATTTTTAAATATCTATGTTAGGCATTAGGGTATGAATGCCTTTATTTTTTCCATTTCTATTTTTGATTATAGAAATGGGGTGAAAAAGATGAATGTTCGATTAAAAGTAATTATATCGAAAAAATGACATTGGCCTTCCCATTCATAACCAATGTCAAAGCTCATAAATAGGCATTGATTACTCCCTAATGCACTATTTTAGTATAAATGATTTTCTTTTTTTTGGCAAATTTTTATCTCTTATTTTACATTTTGAGAAAAAATTACTTTACAAAAAAGGAAAATAAGAACTGATGAAAATTATGGCCTGTTTATATTTTTAATTGTGTAATACACTTCTAAATTTAATAGTAGTTCATCTACCTTTTTGACAACATCGTCAATTAAAATTCTTTCTTTCATATCATCACCGCGATCATCATATCATATCTTTTCTTTTCTTTCATCCTATTCGACAAAACTTGCCAAAACTTATCAAAAAATACCATTTTCCATAAATTGGTGATATTTTGAGCTTATTAATGTAGAATTCTTAAAAATCTTTCTTTTCTCATGTAATAATTACTTGAGGTCATGTTATGGAAAAAGAAAGAAATTTAGCTTCCGTAGAAGAAAAAGCGTATTTAATTAGAATAGAGAAAGGATTAACACAAGGACAAATGGCACAACTTTTGGGAATATCTACTAGTTATGTTTCTAACTGGGAAAATGGGTATAATGAGATTACAATTGTTTTATTAAATAAAATTTGTAATGTTTTTCATGTTAATTTTGATTATATGATGGGGTTTAGTAAAAAGAAAAATAATCAAGTAGTTGAGTTAGAAGAAATAGATAAACACTATTTAGGAAAAAGATTAAAGGAAATTAGGAAAAATGAGGGTTTGACTCAAGAGAAAATGGCTAAAAGAATTAGTACTTATCGTTTTTTAATTAGTGATTATGAAACGGGAAGAAAAAGTATTAGTACGGCTGATTTAAAACAAATTTGTGAAACGTTTGGTTATAGTGCTGATTGGTGTGTTGGAAAAACTTATCAATGCATTCGCTATAAACCAGTTAAGAAAATGAAAGCAAAAGAAATGAAAGAAATGATTTCTAATTAAAACAAAAAGAAGCATATGCTCCTTTTTAGATATTACTCTTCGAAATCGTTAATACTTATAATATTAGATTGAGATCGAAAAAATAAATATGTACTTAAGTAATACCTGTAGTACATATTTTTATTTTATTCGGTTATTTAGCTTTTATTAAACCTCTTTTTTCCAGTTTAATTTAGTAAGTATTCATACATATTATATTTTATGATATTTGCACTTAGAGTAAAACGATTGGATACAATACTATTCATACTGGTTACATATTCATCAATATTATCTAGTTCGGCTCCTTCTTTTAAGGTAAATTTTCCATTTTTATAAGTACCATAATCACTTACCCAACTGCGATTAGAGAATATTGCTAAACCTGGAGCATCACTTAAAATGTCTTTTCCGACAATTAATCTTGAATCATATTCCACACCAAATAAATTTAGTAGAGTTGGTAAAACATCAATCTGACTACCTACTTTATCTACTTCTACCGTTTTCATTTCGCTATTCCATAAAATAAAGTTGCTTCGATTAACTTCTACAATTTCATCTCGCTCATAATCACTTAATTCATTTACTTCATCAATGGTAAGGGTATATGGGTAATGATCCCCTACTAAAGCAATTACAGTATCTTCTAGTATGCCAGCTTCGTCTAAACCATTTATTAAACTTTTTAAAGCACGATCTAATTCAATTTGTGTTGCTAAGTATGCTTTTACATTATTTGAATATGGTAAATCACGTACTAAATCAATATTTTTAAGGGCAATAGAATTACCAGTTGAATTATAAGCATAAGGAGCATGACCAGATACGGTTACATAATAAGTAACAAATGGTTCATTATTTTGATATAAAGGAAGAGTTGCATTAATCATGTCAACATCACTTGGAAGCCAACTACAACTAATTAAATCTTCCATACCATTACCACAACCCATATAGGAAGTAAATCCTAAAGTTTTCATTGTTTTTTGTCTACTATAGTAAGTATATGTCCAGTTGTGATAACCATTAGCGGTATATCCAAGAGGAGTAAAAGCATTTCCTAACGCATAAGAAATGGTTGGCTCATATTTTTTCCAGTCTGATAAAATTGATTGGGTAGGAATTAGACCTGTTGTTGCTTGAAATTCACCACCTGTTGTACTTAAAAATACGGGAGAATAAAAGTTATTAAAGACAAATCCTTCATGGCTTAACTTGTATAAAGTTGGGGTTAATTCTGGATCAACCGCGATCATGTTAAAACCTTCAGCGAGTAAAAAGATTAAATTTTTTCCTTTAAACATTCCAGTATATTCATTTTTATTTGTTGCCTCACTATTTTGGAAATAAGTAAGCATGCTTTTGATGGTTTCGTTTGATTCACTTGCTATTAACTCATCAAAATTAATCGTTATTTCATTATAGGTAACTTCTTCTGGTTCATCTGGTTCTTCCTCCTCTGTTGGTAACTCCGGTTCATCCGTTGTTGAAAGTTTTTCTTCAAAGCCAAATAACACTCTTTTAATATCTAGTCTTGTATATGTATATAAGCCAAAGGTTTCAACGGTTTTAATCTCACTATTTACATTGTAATACAAATTATAGGCTGAATAAGTACTATCTTTGCCAATAAACAAATAGAATAGAGAACTAATCCAAATTACTAGCGTTAAAATAAAAGTAATGATGATCCATTTTAAGCTCACTCTTTCAAAAGAAATATGTTTGCGAAAAATAATTAATAGGATGAGTGGTAAGAAATATAATAGGACAACCCAACAGTTTTTTAAGATGACATCAAAGATAATATTCGTAAAATCTAGCGCATTGCTAGCTAGCCCTAAGGTGTTAAACGAGAATATGTTGCTAAATAAACGATGGAAGAAAAATTGAAAACAATAATATAATATTAATAAAATACTTATGATATATGTTAGTATCTTATTTCCTTTTTCTTTAAAGATATTCGTTATTAAAAATAAAATTAGAATAAAAGGAATACTAAAAAGGAATGTTAAAAAGATGCCACCAATACTTTTCGTGACAAATATTTTTGTTAGTATTTCTAAATATAAAACTAAAAAACTTAAATAAAAGATGACATTTAACTTCTTTTTCATACATTTCACCTTAATCTTATTATATCAAAATTTAAGAAATTTAAAAGAAAAATATCTTGTTTTTTGACTTTTTATGTATAGTAATGTCATATTAGAAATTTCTTTATCTTTTCTTATTTTATTTTGCAAAATATCTTTTCAAATTATGATTGTGTGTTATAATGGGATTGGAGGTTAGGTTCATGGATACAGAGTTACAAAGAGTGCAAGAAGAAAAGAATAAATTGCAAAAAGAGATGCAATTATTAAATAAGCAGTATGTCTTTTATAATCAATTTCATTATAATGAATTTTTAGGAGATGCGATTGCTTATCTTATTGAAGAAATTGAAGGGATACATTGTGTTTGTAAGAGGCTTGTTTGTGAAATTCCCGAACATAAAGAACTTGTTAAAAGAAAATTACCAAATATGACGAAAAAGCAATTGGTTCCAAAAAGATTTTCACGCAAAGTTTATACTTACATTGCCATTATGAAAGAAGAAGATGTTGAGGAAGAGAGGCAATTTTCAACCGCTGCAGAAATGAAGAATTTTTTAAATCAAACTTGTCTTGCTTATACGGATCATTTTGGAATTTTAAATCCTCAAGATTTAGAAATTCGTTTTCCCTATTTGAAATTATTTTTTCACTTATTAAATGAATGGCGTTTTCAAACTGGCAGAGCTACTTTGGATAATGAAGTAATAGAACAGGTTTTAGATGCAGTTACTCATCATGATATTGTTCAACATAGTTATATGCATTCTTCTATAACAAGATAACTTATCTTGTTTTTTTGTACCAAAATGTTCGCTTGTGTTTCTATTCTTTCGGTGATAGAATATAGGTGCTATATTTAAGGAGGTTCTATGATGCATGATTTTAATGATTTTCTTGAATATTTATTTGTAACAGATCAATTAGATGAAGTTTTTTGGGAAAAGAAAAAAGAAAAGCAAGAAGAACCTCTTATTTTAAAAAGGTCGCTTTCTCATAATATTTTTAAAGATGAAGATAATAGTAAGGGTGAAGAAGATGGCAAGTAAATTTGAGTTAGTTTCAAAATATCAGCCTAGTGGCGATCAACCACAAGCGATAGAAAAATTAGTAGAAGGAATTAAAAATGGTAAAAAAGAACAAGTTTTATTAGGAGCTACAGGTACTGGTAAAACTTTTACAGTTGCCAATGTTATTAAAGAGATTAATAAGCCGACTTTAGTTTTAGCACATAATAAAACTTTAGCAGGACAACTTTATTCTGAATTAAAAGAATTGTTTCCTAATAATCATGTTGAATATTTCGTTAGTTATTATGATTATTATCAACCGGAAGCTTATGTTCCTTCTAGTGATACTTATATTGAGAAAGATGCATCTATTAATGATGAGATTGATGAATTGCGACATAGCGCTACGAGTGCCCTTATTAATTATCAAGATGTTATTGTAGTTGCTAGTGTTTCTTGTATTTATGGTATTGGTGAGAAAGAAGAATATGAAAAATCCATGCTTGTACTTAACGTGGGGCAACAAATTAAGCGAAATGATATTATTAATCGTTTAGTTGATATGACATATGAGCGAAATGATTTAGATTTTCACAGAGGAACGTTTAGAAGTCGTGGTGACATAATTGATGTTATACCCGCTAACGAACATGCCCACGGTATTCGCATTGAACTTTTTGGTAATGAAATTGATCGGATTAGCACTTTTGATCCGGTAACTGGTGTTATTGTTAGTGATAAAAAAACGGTTACCATTTCCCCTGCTTCTCACTTTGTTACTAGTCCTGAAAAATTGGAAGAGGCAATTAGGAGAATACAGAAAGAATTAGATGATCGCCTTAAAGAACTTAAAAGTGAAGGAAAGCTATTAGAGGAGCAAAGACTTAGAGAACGAACTAATTATGATATTGAAATGCTGAAAGAAACGGGATTTTGTAATGGGGTTGAAAACTATTCTAGACATCTTGCTCTTCGTGGACCTGGCGAGACTCCTACTTGTTTAATTGATTTCTTTCCTAAAGATTTTCTACTTGTTGTTGATGAGTCTCATGTTACTTTACCACAAGTAAGAGGAATGTATAACGGAGACCGCATGAGAAAACAAACTTTAGTCGATTATGGTTTTAGACTTCCTAGTGCTTTAGATAACCGTCCACTTAATTTTCAAGAATTTGAAAGTAAAATTAATCAAGCGATTTATGTTTCAGCAACACCTGGTGATTATGAACTAGAGCATACTCATGGAGAATATGTTGAACAAATCATTCGGCCTACTGGCTTACTTGATCCAACGATTGAGGTTAAGCCGACTGAAGGACAAATTGATGACATTATTTCTGAAATACGTAATCGTATTGAAAAAAATGAGCGTGTTTTAATTACTACACTAACGATTCGAATGAGTGAAGAGCTTACTAATTATCTAAAAGAGATGGGTATTAAAGTTGCCTACTTGCATAGTGAAATTAAAACTCTAGAACGTCTAAAAATTATTCGTGAACTTCGTCTTGGCGTTTATGATTGTGTGGTTGGTATTAACTTACTTCGGGAAGGACTGGATATTCCAGAAGTTAGTTTAATCTGTATTTTAGATGCCGATAAACAAGGATTCTTACGTAGTGAACGAAGTTTAATTCAAACGATTGGGCGTTGTGCTAGAAATGCGAATGGTCATGTTATTATGTATGCAGATACGATGAGCGAAGCGATGGATAAAGCAATTAAAGAAACAGCCCGTCGTCGGGAAATTCAAGAAAAATATAATGAAGAACATCATATTGTTCCTAAAACAATTTCGAAAGAAATTAAAGAAGTTGTTTCCAATGAGATTGAAAATAAAGCAGAAAAGCCAAAAATGTCTAAGAAAGAAAAAGAAAATATTTTGGCAACACTTGAAGATGAAATGCGTGAGGCTGCTCGTAATCTTGATTTTGAGAGAGCTATGGAACTTAGAGATATTATCTTTGAGATGAAAAGTAACTAGTAAAAAACTAGTTATTTTTTGTTTATGAAGAAGTGATTGAAGGCAAAAGCAATAAATTGATGAAAGAAGCGACAACCCACATTAAAGATTAAAAATAAAACTCCTTTTAAGTAAAATACTTTTAAGATAAATTTCATAATTATAAATTTTATTTTTAGTTTGAAAATACATTTTCTATAAATCATTTCCTTTTTCTTACTAATTGCTTTGGCACACATTTTTCCCGTATATAATCCATATCTTAAACCAGATAGTGTTAGAGGATCACATGCTCCCACGGCATCACCAACATAATACATGTTTTTATTTATTATTCCCTTGCTCATGCCAATTGGCGTAAATGCTCCTTTAAGATTTTTAGTGTTTGTATCTATATTTAATTTTTTTAAATATTCCTTCATGATTTCGTTATAATTTAATTTGGGATTATAAACATCAGTTAAACCAATATTAGTTATTCCTTTATATGTACTTACCCAACCATAACCATGAGGTGTAATACCAAAATGAATTTCAATGCTGTCTTTTCTATTTGTTTTTTCTATTAATTGCATGGCTATATTCTTTTGCTTCTTTTTTTGATATTTACTTCCATATCCCGAAGTGCCATCAGCAAAAATGAGATAATCATATGTAAAAATTTCATTATGATTTGTCTTTATTTTGTTTTTAAATTGATTGTGATAAGTAATATGGGTATTTTCTTTTATTGCAATTTTCTTTTTCTTAGCTAATTGAAAGAAAGCATAATCCAGTTCAACCCGATCAATATTTTTGTTAGTAAATAAGAACTTATTCACAATTTTTTGTCTTTCTTTATGCTTATAAAATATGCAAAAATCTTTAATCAAACTATAGTGACATTTATCCATATTTAGCCCTAAAGATTCATATTCTTTTTTGGTTTTATTTGTAATATAACCGGCACAGCATTTATATCTTGGAAATGTTTTTTGCTCCATTACTAATATATCTTTTATTCCATTTTTTAATAAATTTAGGGCTGTTGCTAGGCCAGAAGGTCCAGCGCCAATAATAATTACTTCATAGTGTTTGTTCATAAAATACACCTTGAACTATATTATATCATTAACATTCTCATTCAATTAAAAAAACATATATGACTTTACACATATGTTTTATCTATATTTTCATATAACACTTTCCTTTTATAAAATTCTTTATTCTTTTTTCGTCTTTTCGTAATGCGTAAAAAATGTGAAACATTTTTTCCTTTATTTACACATTTTGTTTCACATTATTTTTCAATAAATTGAATGGCAATACCATCTGGGTCTTCAATCGTAAATGATTTTCGATTTAAGTCGCCAGTATAAATTTCTGGTTTTTGGTTTAATTTTTCGGCTATTAATATCGCTTCCTCAATAGATGGTACTTGAAAGGCAAAATGATGAATCCCTATTTTAGCTAAATCACTAACATAATCATTTTTAGTATTTTAAAAGCAAAATAGTTCTAAGGTTGTATTTTGTCCTTTCATGGTTGCCCAGTCATATTCTTCATCATGAAAAATATTTTCTAACTCAAATTCTAGAGCTTGATAAAAGTCAATGCTCTTTTTTAGATTGCTTACCGATACGGCGATATGATCAAATTTTAACATAAATTCCCTTCTTTCTAATTACATTATACTATATAATTAGGAAGTATATGGAAAGTATTACAATAAAGTTAAATGATTTAATCTTTCAAAATTTAAATACCTAATGTCACTTTCATCTTCCGAATAAATCACAATTACAAACCATTTACTATCATAAACAAATACTTCTAAGGGAAATATGGCTCTTTCTTTTTTTGTTCCTTTACTAAAATAACTAATTCTTATTTTCCTTTTTTCTTTTATTGCTTTACTAATTAGGTTATATTTTTCTAAATTTTCTTGAGACATTTTTAGGGATGATGACTCTTCTTTTTGAATATTTAAAAATATTTTGTTTCTAAGTTCTATTAAATTCTTTTTTTGATTTATATTAGTTGCTTCGTTTATTAAATCATCTAACGCTTTTATATCTTTTTTCGAAAAAGTAATAGTTGGGATACTTACGCTTTTGTTTATCACATAGCCACCATATGTCCCTCTTATTCTTTCAATATAAATTCCGGCCATTTCTAAGTCAGCAATATAAGTTCTTATCATACGCTCACTTGTTTCTAATTTTAAAGCTAGATCTTTCGCACTATATTTGGTACCACTAGAAAGTAATTTTAATACCATTAAAGTATTTGATATTTTTGACATCATTTCCTCTTTAGATGAAACTTTATTTTAAGAATCCCTTGATAATTACTTCTTCTGCTTCACTTTCATTTAGGCCAAGTGTCATTAATTTATTTAATTGTTCGCCAGCAATTTTTCCTATCGCAGCTTCATGAATTAAATTGGCATCTAAGTCTTTCGCATAAATTTCCGGGATTGCTTTTATTTGGCCTTTTTCTTTCATAATTGCATCGCATTCTACATGAGCATAGCATTTGGTGTTTCCAGTTATATTTGATACAAATTCTTGATAAGAAGAGCCTTCGGCAACACTTCTACTGGTCACATGAACACTAGCGTTTTCACCATTTAAATTAACCACAAATTCAGTTTTTGCTGTCCCACTTCCCGTTGTTAGTATCTTTTCAGATATTTCTAGAGTAGCGCTCGCTCCTAACTCAGCTTTGGTGATTCTAATTGTGTTATCAACACCTTTTATTTGCACACTATCCATGGTCATCGAAGAAGAATCTTTCATATAGATTTCAGTAGTTGGATTTAGAATTTTCTTTCCAGAACCTACTCCTTCACCATAATGCTTTTCGACATATTTTACTTTGGCACCTTCTTCTAAATAGAAGCGATGAATGCCATCATGTTCTGAGTCTTTGTGCTCATCATTGTGGATACCACAACCGGCAAAAATAATTACATTAGCATTTTTACCAATATGAAAATCATTATATACTACGTCAGTTAAGCCACTTTCTGTTATAATTACAGGTATATGAACGATACCAAAAAGGGTATTTTCTTTGACATAAATATCAATTCCACTTTTATCTTCCTTAGTTACAATATTAATATAAGAATTTACTTTTCGCTCAATACTTTCTCCATTTTTCCGAATGTTGTAAACCTCGGCATTTTCGGTAAAAGAGTCATTCACTTCTTTTAATAGTTCTTTATCAGTTTGATTCATGGTTACCTCCTTTTGGACAGTCAAAATTTAAAAGGCTAGTTAATAAAGTATCCTTGGTTCCGACATCTTTAATTTTGCCAGATTCTAAAAGAATAATCACATCAGCTATAGATAGTATTCGTTCTTGATGGGAAATGACTATTGTTGTTCCCTTCTTTTTCGTTCCAATTTCTTTAAATATACCTGTTAAATATTTAAAACTCCATAAATCAATTCCTGCTTCTGGTTCATCAAAAATAGAAACATTGGGACATCTTGCAATAATTGTGGCAATTTCAATCCGCTTTAATTCACCGCCTGATAGCGAATTATTTAATTCTCGGTCAATATATTCTTTCGCACATAATCCAACTTTGGATAAAATATCACAAGCATCTTTTTTATTTAATTCTTTTTTAGTAGCAATTTTTAGGATATCATAAACCGTTAGGCCTTTAAAAGTAACAGGAGTTTGGAAAGCAAAGCCGATTCCTAATTTTGCTCTTTCATCTACGCTTAAGTTCGTTATATCCTCTCCATTATAAAGAATGGTTCCACTATCGGGTGTTACAAGTCCCATAATGATTTTAGCAAGTGTGGATTTTCCACTTCCGTTAGGACCCGTAATACAGTAAAATAAGTCATCTTCTAAAGTTAAATTGATATGATCTAAAATTACTTTATTATCTCTTTTAAAACTAATATCTTTTAGTTCTAACATATGTTCCTCCTATCCTAGGGCTACATCTAAAATCATCATTAAGACAAAACCAAATGTAACACCAATTACGGTTAAATTGGAATGATCTGTGCTTTTGGCATCAGGAATTAATTCTTCAATTACAACGTAAATCATCGCTCCTGCAGCAAAAGCTAGAAAGTATGGTAAAAGTGGTGTAATTAATGATGCTAAAAGAATCGTTATGATAGCACCAATTGGTTCAACAATTCCAGATAAAACACCATATAAAAAAGCTTTATTTTTACTTTTTCCTTCCGCTTTTAAGAGTAAGGAAATAATTGCACCTTCTGGGAAATTTTGAATGGCAATCCCAATACTTAACGCAATGGCTCCTGCTAGGGTGACCGTCGTATTAGAGGCAATCACTCCTGCTAAGACAACCCCTACCGCCATTCCTTCGGGGATATTATGAAGGGTCACTGCTAGTACTAGTTTCGTTATTTTTGATAGACTACTATGAGGACCTTCTTCTTTGGTGCTATCTTTATGTAAATGAGGAATTATTTTATCTAATAAAAGAAGAAATAAAACGCCTAATACAAAACCGATAGCAGCTGGTAACCAAGAAATGGTTCCTTCTTTTTGTGCCATGTCCATAGATGGTAATAAAAGTGACCAAACAGAGGCTGCAATCATAACACCAGAGGCAAATCCCAGCAAGAATTTCTCTATTTTATTATTTAATTTATCTTTTATGAGATAAACACAAGCTGCACCAAGGGTTGTTCCTAAAAAAGGAAGTAAAATTCCAAGGGCTATATTCATTTTAATCACTCCATTAAAACCTAAATTAATTATATAATTCCCAACTTTAATTGTCAAGATTATCGATTTTTATTGGCATTTAGGCGAGTTAGTGATATAATTAGCTTTAGTCAAGGTTTATAGGAGGTGGATGCATGAAAACTTATAAAGTTAATTTACCAAAAGGTGTTAAAAAAACATTTGCAAGGAAAAAAGGAGTTAAAGTTAGACTTATTAATAAAAATTTAAAGAAGAATAAGTAAGATTAAACATTTTGTTTGATCTTTTTATTTGATGTGCTATAATAATCGCTAAGAAGGTGATTATATGAGAGAAATGCTTGCCTATTTACTTAGTTTAACTTTCTTGTTAAATGCAGGCGGATATAAAAACAATAGCAAAAAGCAAGAAAATGAAACAGAAATTACTATTAGTGCTATTGGCGATTGTACACTTGGGAGAGATGAGAGAGGAAGTTATGCTTACTCGCTTCCTTATTATTTAGAAATTAATCAAAATGATTATGGTTATTTCTTTCGGAATGTTTATGATATTTTAAGTCAAGATGATTTAACGATTGCTAATTTAGAAGGACCACTTACTGATTCTACTACGCGCACGCAAAAGCAATTTGCTTTTAAAGGTGATCCTAGTTATACAAATATTTTAACAGAAGGTAGTGTAGAAGCAGTTAATCTCGCTAATAATCATACCATGGATTATGGAAGTGAAGGTTATCAAGATACGATTCAAGCGCTAAAAAATGCTTCTTTATCTTATTTTGGAAATGGTATTTATGATATTTTAGATATTCAAGGTATTAAAGTTGGATTAGCTGGGATTAAAGGATTTAGCGAAAGTGCTGCAAAAGCAGAGATTGATCAAGCGAAAAATTATTTTTTGCAAAATCAAGTTGATCTTATTATTTATAATTTTCATTGGGGGATTGAGAAGGAATATAGACAAAATGGGACGCAAGAAAATATTGCTCGGTATGCAATAGATTGTGGGAATGCTAATTTGGTCATTGGGCATCATCCTCATGTTTTGCAAGGAATCGAGAAATACCATGGTGTTTATATTGTATATTCTTTAGGTAATTTTGTTTTTGGTGGTAATAAAAATCCTAGTGATAAAAATACGATAATTATTCAAATGCATTTTACTTTTCAAGATCAAACGCTAAAAGATGCCAAACTTACTTTAATACCTGCCACTTTATCTAGTACGATGACTACTAATAATTATCAACCAACTCTTGCAGATGAAAATACCGGACAATTAATATTAAAAAGAGTTTTAGATAATAGTACCAATTATAAATAGAAAAACTAACCAAAGGGAAAGCCAATGGTTAGTTTTTTGTTAACAAATTGACAAAATATTGATTTAATTTATCATTTCTAGCTAATAGTGGGCCTATTATGGAAGTAGCATAAAAATTCTTATAATTAAATCCTTCCATTTTAGTATTGTGATTACCGATGCCTTCATTGATATTAAAAATGATATTTTTAGTTGTTTTGATTAAATGATTGGTGTTTTGGAATCCTTTGATATTGCCACTACATAAAGAAGTGGTTGCATCGACATCATGAACTTCTCTATTCTCATGATATTCTATCTCATAGAAATCAAGAAAATCAAAGATGCTAATTGCATTACCTGTTGCCAGTAGTATTTTATCACTTTCAATATAGTTTAAGAGTTCTTCTTTATATGGTAACAATCGTTTTTTTACGTCTTCCAAGTATTTTTCACGACCACTCCCTATATAAATAAAATCATATTTTTCTAGTTCTAAGTTCGTTTCTTTATCAATTAGAATCACTTTATATTTTATGTTTTGCTTTTCTAGTTCATAAGTTAAAGCTTTTATGTTTCCGTTTTCACCATATAAAGCTAGTTCGTAAGGATAAAGATGAGCAATTGTTATCATAGTGTGTCCTCCTTAAAAGTACTTTCAAATGGCTCCATATAATCAAAATTTAAGATACCATAAATTATCTTTGATTTACTTTCTTCAACGCTCTTTTTTATTTCACTTAAAGAGTCGGCAGTTATAATTTTATCTTCAGGTATTCTTGCTAGTAACAAACGTTTTTTGATGTTTTCTTTATCGATTCCTACAGCATATATTTTATTTAGAGAATCATTATTTAATAGTTCAAATTCAATGTCATATAACCAGGATACATCAAAATGATTGTATCTTCTACTAATTTCTTTCCAACCAATTACTACATCTTTTAGTTCTTTATCTAAATAAACTTTATAAACACATTGATTATAAGTAGTTGCATTTTCAGCTTTACAATTTAAGGCTTTATATCGTTTATTATTTTTTACGAATTCTATATTTTTATTATGATTATGGTTGTTGATACTTTCTATTATTTTATCTTCTTCTATTCCTATTTCTTTTAGAAAAGTAAAACTTGCTAAGGTGTTATAAGCATTAAATAGCATGTCGCCACCAATACTAATCTTTTTATTATTTACTTCTATCGTTCCTTCTTCTAAATCAAGTTTAGTTCCTAATATAAATGGCTCTTCCCACTTAAAATCACAATTTGGGCATTTATATTTTCCTAAAGTTTCAAATTGGTAATAATCATATTTTAACTTAGCTCCACATTTAGGGCAGTAGTAAGTATTTAAGTTTTCGAATAACTCTTCATGATAAGAATATTTATTTTTAGCAATTCCAAAATGGATATTTTTATTTGGTACATCTAACTCGAAATGACGTAGAAAAGGTTCATCTACTGTTGTAATAATTGTTGTATCTTTAGGTAATTTCTTTTCAATTTCATTTAGTATTACATCTACGTGATATTGTCTTGGGGGTTGATCTTTAGTTAAATTGGTTACAATTAAATAGTTAGGATTAATTTCTGCAAATACTTCTTTGGTATATCTTTCATCTACTTCTAATATTAATACATCTTTTTTTATTTTTCCAAATAAATTGCAGTTTTTGATACAAGTAGTTGTTACTCCATATTTTAAGTTAGAGCCGGCATTGTTAAAACAAATGCGATACCCTTGATCGGTTAAAACATCACTAATTAATTTAGCAGTACTTCCCTTACCTGATGAGCCGGTTACCATTAGTTTAATTTGGGGATATTTTAGTTTGCTTAAAATTCTTTTATCTACTTTTAAGGCTAGTTTTCCTGGCAAGGAACTACCTCGATGAAGTATTTTTCCGGCAAATAATGTTAATTTTCCAATTATAATACTTAATGTTTTCATATCATCACCTAACTAACTATGTATTTATTTTATCATTTTTTTATATACTTTTAAACGCTAATTTGACATTAAATTCAATTTATAGTACTATTTACTTATAAAATAAAGGAAGTGAGATTTTTAAATGTGTGGAATTGTTGGATATGTAGGTAAAAAAGAGGCTGTTTCTAAACTTGTAAAGGGCCTTAAAACATTAGAATATCGTGGATATGATTCTGCTGGTATTGCTTTGTTACAAAGCGAAAAAATTGTTGTTGTTAAGGATAAGGGTAGAATCGCTAATTTAGAAAAAAGTTTAGATTATAATAACTTAAAAGGAACTATTGGTATTGCTCATACAAGATGGGCTACTCATGGTGTGCCATCGAAAGAAAATGCTCATCCTCATATGGATCAAAATAAACATTTTGCAGTTGTTCATAATGGTATTATTGAAAATTATTTGGAGCTTAAAAATCAATTAATCAAGGAAGGATTTTCTTTTCAGTCAGAAACAGACACGGAAGTAATACCGGTGTTAATGGAATATTACTATCAAAAATATCAAGATGTTATGCAAGCTTTTCAATGTACATTAAAAGATTTAAGGGGAAGCTATGCAATTCTTGTTATTAGTCCATTATTACCAAATACTATTTTGGTTGCTAAAAAAGGTAGCCCTCTTGTAATAGGTAAGGGCAATGATGGTATTTATATTGCTTCTGATATCCCAGCCATTATTGAATATACGAAAGATTTTTATTTTTTAGAAGATGGCGAAAGTGCAATTATTAGTGATAGTCTTACATTTTATAATCATGACTTTCAAAAAATAGATAAAAATAGTAAAACGATAGAATGGGAAATAGATGCTATCGATAAAAATGGTTTTGATGATTATATGTTAAAAGAAATTCATGAACAACCTGAGGCATTAAAAAATACTTTAAATGGTATTATTAGCTTTAATCAACCTGTACAATTTGTCGGTTTTGCCTTAAATAAAAGTTATTTAGAAAACTTAAAACATATTTATATTGTTGCTTGTGGAACAGCGATGCATGCCGGATTAGTTGGCAAATTGGCAATAGAAAAATTATGTCGAATACCAGTTACCGTTGAAGTTGCTAGTGAATTTCGTTACCGTGATCCAATTATTGATCAAAGTACTTTATGTATTTTTATTAGTCAATCTGGTGAGACTGCTGATACAATTGCCGCACTAAAACTAGCACATGAAAAAGGAGCTAAAACAATTGCTATATCTAATGTATTTGAATCTTCCATTACTCGTGAAGCTGATCATACTTTGTATACTCATGCAGGTCCAGAAATAGCGGTTGCTTCAACGAAAGCATATATTTCGCAAGTAGGATTAATTGTTGCTTTTGCTATATATATGAGTGAAGTTTTAGAAATTAGTGTTTCTCTTAGCAATGAATTAAAAAAAGGCTTAATTGATTTACCAAATTTAATGGGAATAGTTATTTCTCATGAAGATCAGTATAAAAAAATTGCTAAAAAATTAGTCAATGAAACAGATTTATTTTACATTGGTAGAGGTAATGATTATCATATAGCTATGGAAGGGTCTTTGAAATTAAAAGAGATCTCTTATATTCATAGTGAAGCTTATCCAGCTGGAGAATTAAAGCATGGTCCTATTGCTTTAATTGATAAGGGTACTTTTGTTTTTGGAATTATTACTGATCCAAATATTGCTGAAAAAACATTAAGTAACCTGGAAGAAGTAAAATCTAGGGGTGCTAATATTATTTTAATTACAAATCAAAACCTTAAAGTTGAACATGTTATTAATATTCCTAATATTAATCCTATTATAAGCCCTATTCTTGCAATTATTCCTTTACAGTTTATAGCATATTTTATTGCAAAAGAAAAAGGCTTAGATGTTGATAAGCCTAGAAATTTAGCTAAATCTGTTACGGTAGAATAAGTTGAAATTACTTCAACTTTTTTATTTTTAGCAAAAATTTTACATTATTATTCCAAAATCTTTTTAATCTTTTTGGCTCTTTTATGATTCGGTATAACCATTCTAAGTTTAGTTTTATGAATAGTTTTGGCGCCCTTTTTTTTACTCCACTTAATACATCAAAAGATCCTCCTACTCCTATATAAATACCTTTTTTAGCTTCCTTTATATGCCTTGCTATTGTCTTTTCTTGTTCTGGTATTCCTAGAGCCACTAGACAGATATCAGGATTTTTCTTCACTATTTTTTCCATCATTTCATCTTTGTTTTTAATGTAGCCATTTTGATAACCTAATAGTTTTATATTAGGATATTCTGTTTGTATTTTTTTTACTAGTTTCTCTATAACTTCTTCTTTGGCTCCAAATAAGTATAAGCTATAACTATTTTCATTTGCTAAATTTAATAAATATTCACAAATTTCTATACCTGTAATTCTTTCTTTTATGTTTATTCCCAATTTTTGGCATGCTTTTACAATTGCAATACCATCAGGAACTAAAGAATTATTAGAATCTGACAATATTTTTTTTAAGTCTTGATCTTTTTCGCTAATCATAAAAGTTTCTGGATTAGCCGTTATGATAATTTTTTTTGATTTTTTTATTAACCATTCACTTAACTCTTGATAAAAATCTTCTTTTGATTTCTGATATATTTTTTTTAAATCATTGTTTATCATACATTTCTCCTATAAATTTTAGCCATTCTTCTTTGGCATTACTAAATTGATATATTTGGGTTGTTTTTATAGCTTTAGTTCCCATTGCTTTCTTTTCTTTTAATGGTAATTTTAAATAGTTATAGGCTTGCTCAACATATTTTTCTCTATCTCTATTTTCGATTAAGTAACCTATATTTGAATTTATTATTTCTTTAGCTCCTTCAGCGCTTGAATAAGCTATACAAGGAACGCCAAAACTCATCGCTTCTATTAAAACTAATCCAAAAGATTCTTCTTTAGAGGTCATAAGATAAAGGCTAGATTGTGTCATTATTTCTCGTATTTTTTCTTGAGGTTGAAAGCCCCATAATTTAATATTGTTTTCTAATTTAAATTCTGAAATCAAATTATTGATCTTCTCTTTGTTAGAGCCATCACCAAATATATTCAAAAATATCGTTTTATCTTTCTTTATTAAATCATTCATGAGATATATTAATTCATCCATTGCTTTTTCTTCTTCTAATCTGCCAACTGAAATTAAATTATTTGTTTTAAGACTAGATATTTGTTCTTTTGTAGGCAGATAATTTAAAGCCAAAGGAATATATTTCATTTTAATATTTACTTTTCCGGTATAATTTTTTAATAATGCTTTGCTTACAGGCATAATATAATTCATATTTGTTAAGTTATTTAATTTTTTTATATATTTTGTATTTACATTATAAGTATGCTCTTGATGGATTTTTATTGCTTCGGATCTGCCGTATTTGTTTAATATTTTACTAAAACTATATCTAGTAGAAATTATAATTTTAGCATCACTGTTTATAATGGCTTTTTTCATCACCATATTCTTTCTCATTAATATGTATGTGGCTTTTAGTCCTTCTTTTATTATTTTTAATATATTAAATGTTTTTAAAGCTTCTTTAAATTCCTTTCTATTTGAAGACATAGGCATTAAATAAGTGATTTTAATATTATTATTCATTTTAAAAGGAATAAAATCAAATTTTTTATATAACGAAATAATTTCAACTTCATATTTTTCTGATAACATATTAGCTGTATTTGTAATTACATTTTCTACTCCACCATATCCTAAATGTAGTCCTAAAATGGCAATTTTATTCTTTTGTATTTTCTCTTTCTCCAATATTTTAAATTCATTTATTAAATAGATTAAATAGATTGATATGTAAATTGATACTGCTGGAGCAAGATAGGTATGACCAGCGGTTGAAGAAATTCCCATTGTTAGTAATATGATCATGATATAAAAGAACATATTTGAATTAAATTTAATTTTCTTTTCTTTTCTTGATTTAAAATATAAAATTATTGTATATATAAGTGGAAAGGCTAAAATCAAAATTGCCAATATTCCTAAATGGAAAAATATGTCTAAGATATCTATTTCTATTAATTTTTCTACTCTGGGATTATCAATTCTATTGGTATTAGAAAATCCCATACCAAAGAAAGGATAGTCAATTCTAAAATGCTCATTATAAATGTAGTAAGAATTTAGCGCATAAATATCTCGATCACTTAGTAAAATTGATCCTAAATTTTTAAAATAATTTAAAAAAGTATTTTTTTCATAATATTCAGCTATTTCATTCTCTATTTCGATTATTTCTTGAGATTCTTCTGCAGATATAGAGCTTTTTAAATTCATAGCTGAATAATTATTAGCCATATAAACAACTGTTATCAAAAAGGCGCAAAATGTAATTAATACCGTGTCATTAAATATTTTTTTCTTTTTTATTACTGTAGTTATAAATATTAAAAAAGTAATAATAATAATTCCAAATAATGTTACTTTTGTTCCAATTAAACTTATTGTAAATAAGCTTAGAAAAAATAATAATAAAAATATTAATTTGTGTTTCTCTAATAATGGATAAATAAATGGAAATAATAACAATAGAATTGTTGATACTTCATTGGCAGAAAAATACCAACCTACTGATCCGGCATAGCTGCTATTTGAATATGATTTAAAATTTATATCTAACAAGGTTGGAATCATGATTATTAAAATATATAAAATTAAATTAAATAGCATTATTTTATTCATATTTTTCTTGTTGAAGCTATTTTCATCAAATATATTTAGTAATGCGAACGTTAAAATGGGGAAATAAGTAAATTTCAGTATATATTTTAATTCATCAATTAGAAAGTTTAAATTTAATAAATCTGTTTTAAATAGAAAATATCCTATAATGTAAATAATTATCACTAGATAATAGCAAATAGATACTTTTTTAAATTTACTAACTGAGAAAAAGAAAATATAAATATAGGCTATAATAATGACTAAACCCTTAATGATCATTCCAACTGATAAAAAATCTTCTATTACCCTATTATTTAAGCTTGTTAATAGGTCTAATAATGGTAATGTTATTAAAAATATTTCTAGTAATCTATTTTTTTTCATTTTTACCTCGCTTATTTAATTATATCGTATTTAATTAAAATAAAAAAGCATAATTTGTTTAATTATGCCTAAAATTATATAAATCACAGTATAATTTAGTTAATATTTTATTTGTTTTTACTAATCTTTTTAAATAGTTAAATTTTTTTAAATAATTGCATTTTTTCCAATTACGATCTACATTGTCTAAATAATTAAATGCTGCATTAATAAATTGATCACGATTATGTTTATCGTTGATATATCGTTGTTGAATGGTGTAATCAGTTAAAATCATAGTTACAAGATTTATCATTTCTTCATTTGGAAAATTTGCATTCTTCAAATCTTTAACTATAATATCAGTAATTTTTAAAATATCAAATATTTTTTCATCTCTTATTGTTGTTTCACTTTTTTCATGAATTACATAGTAAGTTAAATAATCATTTACTTTTCCTATTTTTTTAGCTTTTATCAAGGATTTCACAACAAATGGGGCATCTTCATATTTTAGATTTTCAATAAATTTAATCTTATTTTTTTGTAATAAATCTCTTTTATATATTTTATTGCATGGCCCTAAATTAATAAAATTAATTAATTTTGGATCTTGCTTTAAAGATGTATCAGGAAAATTTATAAAATTAATTTTTTTTAAATCATCATTATGATCTTCGTAATAATCACAAATCACAACATCGCAATCATCGGTTATTGCTTTATTAAGCATTTTTTCACAAAAATTCTCATTTAAATAATCATCGGAATCTACAAATGCTAAGTACTCTCCACTAGACTTTTCAATTCCTAAATTTCTAGTTTTTCCTATTCCTTCATTTTTTTTACTAATATACTTTATTCTTTTGTCATTATAAGACTTAATTAGGTTCTCAGAATAATCAGTTGAACCATCATTAATGATTATTATTTCAATATCGTCATAACTTTGATTAATCAAAGAATCAATACATTTATTTAAATATTTTTCCGTATTATATACTGGTACAATTAAACTAATTTTTGCCATTTTTACCTCACTATATAATGATAAAATACATATGCGTTACTTTTAATTAAGAAATTTTTTATTTTTGTTTTAAAACTTCCCCCTTGCAAATGATCAAAGCAATTATCTTTTTTTAAAATTTTATTGTATTTTTGAAAATCCTTATATTTTAGTCTAGTAGAATAATAGATTAATGAGTTGTTAATAAATGTTAGAAAATAACTATTTGATTTAATATCTTTTAACTCATTTTTTAGAAAATTGGCTTGTAAAATCATGTCGTCCATTTTTTTTATTTTTTTCGTATAATCTTTTGATGTCATTAAACTGTTTTCTCTTTCTATATAGTTGTAGCCAATATAAGAAATAGATTTTACTGTTTTTGCTTTAGCAATAATTAATGGAGTTAAACCGTAATCTTCTGCTATACAGCCTTCCATAAATTTAAAGTTATTTCTTTTGTAGAATGCTCTTTTGTAGCAATAGCACCAAGCATTTTCAATATAATGATATTTGACTATTTTTTTAAAAGCTTCTATTCCATTTAAATGATCAAATGGCTTTTCTTCGTACTTTATTACTTGATTATTTTTTATGTTTTGAACTTGAAATCTTAATAGATCTGGTTTATCTTTTAATTCATTATTTAAAATTTCTAATAAATCTAATTCAAAATAATCATCACTATCTAAAAATAAAATATAGTTTCCTATGGCTTCTTTTACACCAATATTTCTCGCTTTACCAAGGCCAGTATTTTCTGCATATATTTTTTTAAAATTCTTATATTTTTTAACATATTGGTCTACAATTTCTTCACTATTATCAGAACATTTATCACAAACAATAATTACTTCATAGTGAGTGTATGTTTGATTTATTATAGATTCAAAGCATTTTTTTAAATACTTTTCTACATTGTAAACAGGGACTATTATACTAAATTTGTTAGTCATTATGATTATTTCCTTTTATAATGTCTGCTGTTGTTTTCAGCATTTCTTCAAAATTATTCTTATAATTACTACTGTCAATCTTTAGCATCCTTTTTATTTCACTATCTAATTTATTTAAATCTTTATCAATAAAACTAATAAATTTATTTCCTCTTAGCATATCAACATATTCATTTAGTTTATAATTATATGAACTCATTACTATACAAGGAGTATTGGTAATCAAAGAAAAAATTAGTCCATGCAATCTATCTGTAATAATTAATTTGTGTTTTGAAAAATTTTTTAATTGCTCATGTATCACAAAATTTCTTTGGTCTTTTCTAATATCAGAATCCCACAAATTATTAGTATAACTATATCCAGAATCATTATTTTTAATTATCTTAAAGATATCATTATATAGTTTGGAATCAAACCCACTTTCATCATTTAGATCTCTAATGCAGCAAAGTATACCCTTTCTTTCGTAATTAAATTTGTAACTTAAGATTAAAGCTGAATCCATAGCTTCATAACTTTTGACATTAGGGAAATTTTCTTGAGCAAATTTTAAGCTTATATTTCCTCGTGTAAATATTGTTAAATTAGAATGAGCATTATAAATTTTTCTGCTAGTTTCTAATTCATTATCATTGGTGAAATATATTGTTTGTGGTAAAATGATAATTTTATTATTAGGAAAATTTTGCACAACATATCTATGAACATCTTCTTCTTTTAAATATTTATCTCCCATGTTTCCACCACCATGTAAAAATATTAAATCATCATCATTAATAATGTTCATAAAATATGGTAAATAATCATTAAATTTATAAGTGGATATTTCAATTAATTTATAATCCTTAAAATACCTCCTAATAAATTCATATTCTCCAGTTGCAATCGCAGCATCACCAATATTACTGTGTTCACTCGTACCAATTAAAATAATTTTTTTAGCAAAATATAAATTTGATAATTTTTCGTCTCTCAAAAAATCATATTTTTTTTCAAAATCATATAATTGATCATGAAGTAAGTTAATTTTATTTTCTATTTCATCCATCATACTTTTAGTATGTTCATAATCTTCTTTTATATTCTTTAAACTTTCATTTAAAATATTATCATCTTTTAATTTTTGGCTATTCTTTTTTAAATAGCTATTGATATCTTCCTTTAATGATTCACTATTTTTTTCAATGCTTTGTGATAATTGGTGTGTTTGATGTGTTAAATTATCATTAACAGCTTCTGTCATAATATTATAAAATACTCTTTTAAATGGCCTATAAAGTGGACTTAATATTTTTTGCTTTAAACTATGTTTGTTCTTTTTGTTTATGTTATTGACTTTGTTTTTCTTAATAACAATATCTTTCATATAACCATTTTCAGCTTCAAATAAACGTAGTTCAAATACTTTTTCTAAACAGTTATTGTCATAAATTTTCTTTTTTTGATTATTTGCTAAAGCTTGTGTAAAGATCTCCTTTAATCGATTAAGTTCATCTTCGGATACTTTTCCGTTCCAAGGTGCAACAATTTTTAAATCTTCTTCTGTCAAGTCAACTCCTAAGCGAGCAAAATTATTTTTAACTAATTCACGCATCATATCAATTGTTTTTTGATTTTGTCCGGCAGAACCTGCATGCCATCTATGATAATAGAGTACTTCTGGAATATTTCCAACTTTTATTCCTTTGTCGAAGCACCTTAGCCAAAGTTCCCAATCTTCTACATGACTTCTAGATTCATCATACCATAAATTGTTTTCCTCAAAGAATTTTTTACGAAACATTATAGTTGGATGATTAAATGGGCAAGTAAAAATACTCCATGCATGCGACATCTCTCCTTCAAAAGAAATTCTTTCTTCATTCATATCTCCAAAGTACTCGAAATTAGACGTAACCAAATCAATTTTTGGGTGTTCATTTAAATATTTTACTTGTTTATATAATCTATTTTTTTCGATTCGATCATCATCATCAATACGTGCAATATAGTCTGCTTGAGCCTTTTTAATACCGATGTTTAAACTTTTGGCAATTCCTGCTCTTTCCTTATTAATAATTATGTTTACTCTAGGATCATCATATTTTTTCAATAATTTTATTAGTTCTTCATTTTCATTTCCATCTACAACTAATATTACTTCAAAATTATCATATTGAAAGCCATGTTCTTGGATCTGATTTACCAGCAAATCCTCAAGCACTTCGTTAAAATATTCAATGTTAGGTTTATACATTGGAATTACTACAGATGCATCTGGCTTTATTTTTCCAAAGCAATCACTTCCTCCAAGATTTAGCCATTCTTGATAATATTCATACCATTTAGGATAAGTTTTAAATAGATACCAACTTTTCCAAAACTTTCTAGCTCCCCAAGCATGAATTATTTTAGCATTTTTGGCATCTCTTCTGTAACTAGGATAGAAACAATAAGCACCTTTTTCACCAACACTAGCAACATCAATACTAAATTCTTGAATTAAAAGATTTAAAATGCCTTGGTCAGGTAAAACTAAATTATCTGCATATTCAATAGTTTTTTCAAAACACCATTTAGTCATTTTATTATAGCCTTTTAAAGTATCAGCGACCGTAATTAAACCAGAACTCATATTATACCTATTCATATCATAATTAGGTAATGGTGTATAAAAACTTGTTCTAACTATATCAGTAGATTTATATGATTTATTTTCAGGATCTTCAAAATTTGCTGACATACCATTTTTCTTTGCTTTTTCAATTATCGAATCTAGCTTTCCACATATTAATACGTCTGTATCTAACCATGTAATCGTTTCATATTCATCTAGTAAGTCAAACATATAATATCGAGCAAACATTAATGATGAGAACTTTTCAAATGCTGCTAATTTTTTTACGTTATCCGGAAGTTTATATTCAAACTTAATAAAACGACATGACATTATTTTTTCCATTATTTTTTTGTCTTTTTCAGATAAAGTATCATAATAAATAATTGCTTCATCAAACAATCCTTCATTAGTTTCCTTTAATTGAACAAGTAAATTGCCAATTAAAGGTGATCTTGTATCTGCTATCATTATCGCATTTTTTTTCTTTTTCATAACTCTTCTCCTACTCATTCATTTTTTCTTTTTAATTATAACATTTTTAGTATTATTATGTTAATAAAAAATGTCTTTTTAGCCATTATTTC
>CALVQH010000017.1 GCA_944358115.1 uncultured Bacilli bacterium | reverse complement strand
AAAATCATGCAGTACCATCTTTTTTAAATTATGAAGGTTATCCAGCGAGTATTTGTGTTTCTATTAATGATGAAGTAGTACATGGAATACCAGGGGAAAGACGAATCAAAGATGGTGATGTTGTATCGATTGATATTGGTGTTGAAATTCATGGATATCATAGTGATGCAGCAAGAACCTATGTTGTTGGTCATGCATCAAAGGAAGTAGAAGATCTAGTTAAAAATACAGAACTAGCATTACAAGCAGGCTTGCATAAAATTCATGAAGGTGCTAAAATAGGAGATATTGGAGCAGCGATTGAAGAGTTTGCCCATGCACATGGTTTAAGTGTTGTTGAGGAACTTGTCGGTCATGGTGTGGGAACCAATATTCATGAAGATCCTGATGTACCTAATTATGGTCGTGTGGGAACAGGTGTTACCTTAAGAGCAGGTATGGTACTAGCGGTAGAACCAATGCTTAATTTAGGGGAACGTTATATTTATCTTCATGATGATGATTGGACAATTTCTACGGATGATGAAAAACCAAGTGCTCATTTTGAACATACCGTTGTAGTTACAAAAGATGGATATGAAATATTAACGGGAGAGAATAACGGATAATGAAGAAAAATTTTAAAAATAATGTTAATCAAAATAATAAAGAAGAAAAAATTGAAGTAGAAGGAAAAGTAATTGAAGTCCTTAAAGGTAGTGATTACTTAGTTGAACTTCAAAATGGATTTACTGTAAAAGCCTACGTTTCTGGTAAAATGCGAGTGAATATGATTCGTATTCTACCAGGTGACACAGTAACAGTTGAACTCTCGCCTTATGATTTAACACGTGGGCGTATAACATGGAATAAAAGATAATGGAGGTATAAATTATGAAAGTTAGACCATCAGTAAAGAAAATTTGTAAAAAGTGCAAAATTATTAGAAGAAAAGGAAAAGTTATGGTTATTTGTGAAAATCCAAAACACAAACAAACCCAAGGTTAATGAGGAGGAAATATGGCACGTATTAAGAATATTGAATTACCAAGTGAAAAACAAATTTGGATTGGCTTAACTGCTATCTATGGTATTGGTAAAAGCTTAGGTAAAACTATTTGTTTAAATGCTAATGTTAATCCAGAAACGAAAGTTAAGGATTTAACAGATGAAGAAGTTGCTCGTTTACGTAAAGAAGTAGATAATCATGTTGTTGAAGGTGATTTACGTAGAAATGTTCAAATGAGTATCAAAAATAAAATGGAAATTAACTGCTACCAAGGTGTAAGACATAAAAAAGGTCTTCCAGTTCGTGGACAAAGAACAAACCGTAATGCTCATACTCGTAAGGGTAGAGGTAAAGTAGTAGCTAACAAGAAAAAAGTAGGAAAGTAGGAGGTTAGATTATGGCATATAATAGAAGAAAAAGAAAAGTTAAGAAGAATATTCCAGAAGCTGTAGCTCATATTCATTCTACTTACAACAATACAATTGTTACTATTACAGAAAAAGATGGTAGTGTTATAGCTTGGGCATCAAGTGGTACAATTGGTTATAAAGGAAGTAAAAAGAAAACTCCTTTTGCTGCTGGTATTGCTGCTGATGCTGCTGCAAAATCTGCTATGGAACAAGGTGTAAAAAAGGTTGATGTTGTTGTTAAAGGTTTAGGTAGTGGTAGAGAAACAGCAATTCGTTCATTACAAGCTGCTGGACTTGAAATTACATCTATTATGGATGAAACTCCAGTTCCACATAATGGTTGTCGTCCACCAAAACGTCCAAGAAATTAGGTAAAAAAGAAAGGGTAGAAGATATGATTAGTTTTGAAAAACCAGAATACAAGATTAGTGAATACCAAGAAAGTAATCACTATGGAAAATTTGAATTAGAACCCCTTGAAAGAGGTTTTGGAACAACAATTGGAAATGCATTAAGAAGAGTTATGCTATCAAGCTTACCAGGAAGTGCAATTACTTCTGTTAAAATTGAAGGAGTATTACATGAATTCCAAAAGATTGATGGTGTTGTAGAAGACGTAACAAGTATTGTTTTAGCACTTAAAAATATGGTTGTTAAAAATCATACAGAAGAAGTTAAAACATTACACTTATTTAAAGATACAGAAGGACCTGTTACAGCTGGTGACTTTGATAAAAATGCTGATGTTGATATTATTAATCCAGAACTAGTTATTTGTAACTTAGTTGAAGGTGGTAAGATCGATATGGAAGTTACTGTCTTTAATGGTAAGGGTTATGTTGATGCTAAAGAAAATAAGAAATTATTTGCTGAAAATAAAGTGGGAGTAATTGCAATTGATTCTAATTATTCTCCTATCGAACTTGTTAAATATGAAGTAGAATCTACTCGGGTTGGACAAAATGAAAATTATGATAAATTAACTATGGAAATTAATACCGATGGTTCTATGATGCCAGAGGAAGCAATGGCACTTGCTGCTAGAATTTTAATTGAACACTTCAATATTATTGCTGATCTTAACAGTATTAGTGATATTACTGGTTTAATGCAAGAGAAGAAAGTGGATACAATTACTAAAACTTTGGAAACACCAATTGAAGAAATTGAATTCTCTGTTAGAGCTTATAACTGTCTAAAAAGAGCTGGTATTCATACCGTTCAAGACCTTATTTCTAAAAGAGAAGTGGAAGTTACTAAGATCCGTAATCTAGGTAAGAAGTCACTTAAAGAAGTGTTAGACAAAGTGGCAGAAATGGGACTTAAATTTAGAGATTAAGGAGGATTAACATGCAATATAGAAAATTAAGTAGAGAAACTAGACATAGAAGAAGTATCCTTGCTAATATTACTCGTGATTGTATTATGAATGAATCTGTTGTTACAACTGAAGCTAGAGCAAAAGAAGTTAGAAAATTTGTTGATAAGATGATTACTTATGGTAAGAGAGGTACTTTAGTTAGTAGAAGAAAAGCTTTAGCTTTCCTTTACAATGATAGTGAAGTTGTTAATAAAGTATTTAATGAACTTGCTAAGCGTTATGAAACTAGAAATGGTGGTTATACAAGAATTATTAAGTTAAATGAACGCCATGGTGATGATGCTTTACAAGTTAGACTTGAACTTGTTTAAGACTATTCTTCGGAATAGTTTTTTTCTGTAAATTTTTGTCAATTATTTATAAAAGAACTTTTTAAATATATGGACGTTTTGTATAATTGAGTTAGGAGGTTATACAATGAATATAGATCCAGAAATGAAGGCTGCTTTTGAGATTATTATTAATAATCAAAATGAATTATTAAAACAACAACGAATTAATAACATGTTGTTACTTGCTAATAATCCTAACTTAACACCAGAGATGCAGCAAGAATATTTAAATAGAGCTATGAATATGATGAGAATGTCCCAAGAGCTCGAATCAGAAGCTTCTAGAAGTTTTATGTAGTTATCCCTTTTTGGGATTTTTATGTGAAATTGATATATACTTAAATTTTTTGTATAAAATAACTCAAGATTGGTGTCTTGAGTTTATTTCATATATAAATCATAATATTCATCATAAGTTAATCCTGAATCATGAACTTTAGTTGCTAATTCTATTCCTAAATATCTTAAATGCCATGGTTCTTCCATAAATTGTGTGATATGTTGTTTTCCTTTCGGATATCTAACAATAAAGCCATATTTATAGGAATTGTCTAACATCCATTCATAATCTTTATCCGTTAAATTATCATTTAGGGTGTTGCTTCGAATGTCAATAGCAAGTCCTAATTGATGTTCTGAAAATCCTGGTCTAGCAGAATAAGTATCGGCAGCTTCTCTTCCATCTCTCGATACATAACGATTATAAAGTTTACTTTGGGTATCGTAAGACCGGTAAGTACTAAATGGATAAACAATAACATTATCTAAGAGAGCAGCGCTAGAAAGTTGTTCATATGCTTGGGCAGCTTCCTTCCTTAAATAATAAGTATAACCATTACTATAAGATAGAGCAACTAGATCGTCTGGTTCATAATCATCTGGTAATTTGTGATATTTGTTAACTAAAATTGTTAAATCGTTTTGAGCTTCTTCTTCGGTGTATTCGCTATATTCTGAATATCCTTCTTTATCTAATCCTATATTTACATAAGTAACAACTGTTGCTAAATCATATTCGCTATTTTCTTCTTGATAGGTTAAGTATCTTTCTAAATTATTGATATCAAAATTTGTAATATCTTTAAATGCTAATATATTTACATAATCCATATTTAATAATATGTTGATATCACTCGCCATATTCTTTGTTATATAATTAATTTCTTCGCTTGTATAATTTTTATTTAATAATTCATTTATGACAGTACCAAAGTTAGTGATATTTGCATAATCAATTTGATAATAATCATCTAAATATTTCTTTTCTAGTTCATTTGTTTCTAGTAGAGTTTCCACCGTTTTAGAATAATCTCTTTTATTTATTTCATCATACAAATTTAATTCTTGCATTACATTAACAGCTGTTTGGCTATAGGGTGATGTGTTTTCTGTTTGAGTATTATGATGTAATAATTTGAGAGTTGTTAGTACTACAATGGCAATCACTAAAATAACTAGAAGTGTAATTAGAAAAATTTTTAAACCTTTATTCATACATTCCTCCTAATGTAATTATATTATATCACGTTTTTAAGTATTAATCTGTAATTTATGAAGACTTTACAATAAAAAAACAGAAACTAGAGTTCTGTATTTTCATAATCTTTGGCTTTATTTTTGATAAATTTAATAAAGATAAGGATTGCTGTTATTGCATATAATATTTCAAATGCTAAGTTCCAAATGGTATATAATACACTATTAGATACTAAAACATTAAAAATAGTACTTATAGTATCTCTTACATAGATAAATGGTATTTTAATTAAAATAATTAAAACAAATACATATAAGAAAAAGAATAATAAGTCTAATAATACTTTTTTGTTTTTACTTTTGATAGCATCTATTATTTGGGATACGGAATCAAAGAAAGATGTTTTTTTGGTTACTTTGATATTTAATCCTCTTTTTTGATAAATAGCGTTGGCAATATCTTCTACTTTCTCATTATAATCAGCATTTTCATAGTTTTTTAATTCTTCTTCTTGAGCTGGTTTGCTTAAGTATCTTAATTGGTATTTTAATTCTTTTAAAAATTTTTCTTTATCCATATTTATTCTCCTTCCAAATGGCTTTCTTTTAAATTAATTTCTTTATCTAATATTAAATCTGTTGTTATTATTATACCATCTTTTTGGATATCTTTCTTATCATATTTTGCTAAAGTAACTGTTTTTTCTTCTTCTATTATGTTTTTATTCGTATAATAGCTTGCTTCTACTTCTTTTGTTATTTCACCTGTGTCCCAGTCTATTTCTATCTTTTCAGGAATCATGATGATATTTTTGGCTTTTACGATATATTTAGAGTTTTGATTTGGATACTCAGTCAATTGTTTATATTTGGTAGTTTGGTTGTTTGCAAAGATTTGGATGGGAGTATTTAAGGAAAAAGTGGTGCTTTCTAAGTCTTTACAAATATTAATTAAGGAGTTGATGTAGTCAGTTAAACTATTAAAATTAATACCATTAAAATAATGAATTAGATAATGATTGTTGTTTTCATTTAAAATGATATTTTCTAGTTCTTCATAGTAATGTTCAAAATCAAAATTATTTATAATTGTATTCATGTCGGGATAATTGTTGTCAATAATGAAGTTACAAATTGGTTTATAAATAGAGTGATATAATATTAAGCTAGCTTGTGTTTTTTTATCTAAAAAAGAAAATTGATCTAATAATGTTTTTTGAGGATCTTCTTCCATTATAATGGGTGTGTCTTCTCTTTTTTCTTGTTTTATTTCTTTTCCGGTGATAAGAGGAACAGCCATTTTTAAATCTGTTATTTTATTAAATTTTTCTTCTATTTTGGCTTTGTTTTCACTTAAAAATACTTCTATTTTGGTAGGTGCTACATTTGTTTTTAAGAAAGACTTTAACTCTTCATCAATATTATGAAGTTTACTTCCTTTTAAATTAAAGTTTTTTTCAGCATTTATTTTGCTTTTAACAAAGTCAATTTGTTTTTTTAAGATTTCAATATTATATTTATAAACACTATTGGAATAGATATTTACTAAGTTTTTTTCATCTAATTCTTCGGCTTTTATGATGTTTATTAGGGCTTGCAAATATTCTTTTATTTCTTCTAATGATTTGTCGGCAATATTTTTTTCATTTTCTAGTAAAAGGGTATTATCAATTGGAGTTGGGTTATCTAGGGTGATTGCTTTTTTGTTTAGAGGTTTTTGTCTTCCATAATAGATTGTTAATTCCGTTAATAATTCAAATTTTAAATCATTTTCGGCTGTTTTTAAACTATTTTTTTCTAGTTTGATATTTTCTTTGGTTTGTTTAAAATGAATGAGATAGTCTGTTAATTCATGAATGCTTTTTAGATAAAAATCTTTTTCGGTTATATTTTCTAATTCTTTTTTTCCTTCTAATAAAAAGTTTTCTATGTTTAGCATATTTTCTAAAGTTAGGGGTTTATTTTGATAAAGATAAATGATGTTTGGTGTTGGCGTTTGATAATTATCTAAGCTTAATTTTATTTGATATTTTTGGCTATTTTTCTTATACCAGAAGAAAGATGCTAAAAAGTTGTTTAAGGCAGTTTTTTCATCAAAAATAAAAGTTCTCGTTAAATAGCCAAATAAAGAGTCTTTTATATCCATGCATATTCCTGTATGATTTTCATTTTGATAAATGGTTGGCTCATATTTTTGGGAATTTATATTATATGATTTTAATACTTGTAAAGCATCTTTTATTGCTAGCATACAAATCCTCCTTATTCTATTTTAATTATATCATACTCATGGGTTCAATTCAATTTTCCTTGCTTAAAATTTTTAAACATTATATAATACTAGTAGAGGTGAAATATGAAAGCAGAAATTATTAAACCAAAAAAAGAGAAAAAGGAAGCGAGAAGTCTACTTAATCCGATTATTTATTTAGTGTTAGGCTTACTTTTAATGTTTAGAAGTAACGAAGTAGTTGAATTATTATTTTATGTTTTGGGAATTATTATCATTATTTATGGGATTAAATCTTTTGTTCTGTATTATCAGAATAAAGATGTTGTGCAATATAAAAATATTAATTTAACGATTGCGATTGCTTCGGTTATTATTGGCGTGTTACTCATTGTACTTAGTGGGGTATTAGAAGCTTCTATTCGTTATGTTTTAGGATTCTTCTTTATCTTTATGGGTGTTAGTAGAATTCTTACATCTGTTAGTTTTAACAATTATAAAAATTTTTCTACGCTTAGTAATGTTATTTTAATTGCACTTGGTATTTATAGTATTTTCTTTTCTAATGCAGTTCTTGTTATTATTGGCGCTATACTAGTTATTAATGCGATTATTTTATTTATTGAATATTTTAAGTAATATAATTAAAATTGTTTAGGAGGTTTTGAATATGGTAGAAAATGTTTTAAAATATAATTTTTGGATAAGTGATGGAGAGTATGATAAACTAATGAATCAATCCGATGAAGAACTAGAGAGTAAATTATTGGATTATTTATGTAAAATTTTGGGTGTAAAGGGAAAACTTGAGATTGCTGATATAGAAATTAGGGATTTTATTGACTCTAACGGAATGTATAAAAATACTGATGTTATGAGTGGAGCAGTTTCGGTTAAGGATCAATTGGGACGAAAGGCTTTCGTTAAGTTTAATTATAGAGAAAAGCGTACAAGCTTAGAAAGTGGATATATACTTAAACATTCTGTTATGGAAAATATAGAAGTAATCGTACCTTTGGAAAATTATGAATTTATATTTAATCAAGGACGTGTATATATTCATAATTTGTTAGATAATAAATGGGGAGTATATTTAATTGGCTCTCAAAAACAAATTATTCCTACTCAATATGATACTATCGAATTATTAGATCAATATGTTAATTGGAAAGATGATTTATATTTGGTTTCTAAAGATGGTAATAAAGGTTGTATTGGTTTTGGTATTAATAAAATTTGTTCAATCCCTATTATATATGAAGATGTTCAGTTAGAATTTTATGGAAAATTAAAATATTTCAAAGTGAAAAGGGATGGTAATTTCGGAATTTGTTTGTTTTTACCTTCTACTAAGACAAAATATGATGTGTCACGTGATGAGTCTTTTACTTATTCTTATATTAAAAAAAGTTTTATATCGCCATTCTTTCAACATATGGAAGTACTATTTGATGCTGAGGAAGATGTATATTTGAAGGTTAGTTTAAATGGTAAGTTTGGTGTTATTGATGCTTTTAGTAAAAGGCTTGTTGTTCCAACAGTATTTGATGAGATTACTTCTTTTAGTTATGATGGCAATATCAATTGTTATGGTCTCATTGATGGAGAAAGTGTTTTCTATAATGGGGTATACTTTTATAGAGAAAGTAGGTATAGAGCCTCAAATAGATGATGAATATAAAAGAGTTCGCAGTTTAACTTAAAAAAGAGAAGCAAATTAGTAATGTCTGGCTTCTCTTTTTAAATCTCTTTCTTTAATAGAGGCACGTTTGTCATATAATTTTTTACCTTTACATAAACCAACAAGTACTTTGACATGATTTTTTTTGAAATATAATTTTAGTGGTATTAAAGTAAGGCCTTCGGTACTTACTTTTTCTTTGAGTTTGGTTATTTCTTTTTTATGAAGAAGGAGTTTTCTTGTTCTCCTTTCATCATGATTAAAGATATTTCCTTCTTCATATTTGGCAATATACATGTTGAGAATAAAAGCTTCTCTGTTTTTTATTGTAATAAAAGAATCTTTTAAATCGACACTTCCTTTTCGGACTGATTTAATTTCGGTTCCTACTAGAGAAATACCTGCTTCTATTTCTTCTAGGACAGTATAATCAAAGTAGGCTTTCTTATTTCTTATTTCGATCATTTTTATCCTCCACTATTTCAAAGTCTATTTGAGCAGTTTCTTTAGAAGCATTTGCTACACGTACTTTTAGTTTATCACCAATTCGATATGTTTTTTTAGTACTTTTGCCAATTAAAGAAAGTAACTCAGGAACATATTCATAGTAGTCTCCCGGAATATTACTGATATGAACTAAACCTTCAACAAGATTTGGAAGTTCTACAAAGAAACCAAATGAAGTGACACTACTGATGATACCAACGTATTCTTCACCAATATGGCTTTCCATGTATTCAGCCATTTTCATATCATTTACATCTCGTTCCGCGTTAGTGGCAGCTACTTCACGTTCACTTGAATGTTCGGCGATTTCTACTAAAGAATTTTCTAAATAATTGATTGTGGACATACTGAAATCTTTTTCAATTAAATATTTTTTTAATAATCTGTGAACAGTTAAGTCTGGAAATCTTCTAATTGGGGAAGTAAAATGCGTATAGTTTTTACTAGCAAGTCCGAAGTGACCAATATTGGTTTTAGAATACTCCGCTTTTTTCATACTTCTTAAAAGAAGAGTAGAAAGGATATAGAATTCTGGTTTATCTTTTAGTTCGTTTAATAATTTTTGCATTGTT
Source organism: uncultured Bacilli bacterium (assembly GCA_944358115.1). GTDB lineage: Bacteria > Bacillota_I > Bacilli_A > RF39 > UBA660 > Caccenecus. The sequence goes on along the minus strand of CALVQH010000017.1, from coordinate 16,457 downwards.
TTTGGAGTAATTTCTTTGATACTTGTTTTAATACTGTAACCGAGTGCTTTGACTAGATTTAGGAAGTCTTCGATTTTTTCCGTGTTTGGTAGGTCATGGACACGATAAATAAATGGTAATTCCATATTACTGATGTGAGTTGCTACGGTTTCATTGGCAGCGATCATAAAATCTTCAATTAAAGATTCGCCACTTCGTTGTATTCTTTTTTTAATATCAATTGCTTTTCCTTGTTTATCTTGAATAATTTTTGCTTCTGGTATATCAAATTCAATGTAACCTCGTGATACTTTTTTCTTTCTTAGAATTTGAGCAAGTTCATGCATTTGTTTTAGGGTGTCAGCAAATTCTTCATATCCACTTGGAATGTGATCATTTTCTAATATTTCATTTACATTATCATAAGTCATTTTTTTTCTAGATTTGATATAACTAGGGAAAATATCATAATTAATTACATCGCCATTTTGATTGATATCCATTACACAACTCATAGTAAGTCTTATTACACCTTCATTTAATGAACAAATTCCATTTGATAATTTATGAGGTATCATCGGAATTACAGTGTCAGCTAGATAAGCAGATGTTCCACGGTTATAAGCATCATCGCCAAGGGCCGTATTTTCTTTGACATAATGAGATACATCTGCGATATGAACACCTAATGTATAAATGCCATTTTTCATAGTTAAACTGATTGCATCATCAATATCTTTGGTGTCCGCTCCGTCAATTGTAAATATCATTTCGTTGGTTAAATCTTTTCTATCAACTAAATCTTTTTCGTTTACTTCTTCTGGAATTTTGTCTAATTCCTTGATTGTTTCTGGACTGAAATCTTGATCAATGCCATATTTGTAGGCAATACTTAAAATATCTATTCCGGCATCATCTTTATGGCCAAGAATTTTTAGGCAGTCAGCTACATAAGTTTTATTATCAATTTTTTTGGTAAGTTTAGCTAGAACTTTGTGTCCTTCGACACAATTTTTGCATGTTTCTGGACTTAAAATGATTTTTAAGTTTACTTTATCATCATCAGGTTCTAATATTTTTTTCTTTCCTTGAACTTTTATTTCACCAACAATATTTTTTAAATCTCTTTTTACTACTTTTAAAACTTTACCAGCTGGTTCTAATCCTTTTTCAGTAATTTCTACTAAAACCGTATCATCATTAATGGCACCATTCATGTCTTCTTTTGCTATATAAATATCATCTTCTTTATCTAATATTAAAAAGCCGAATCCTTTTTTATTCACAGATAATTTACCTATTTTTAATCCAGGACAATTTTTCATGAGCAGATACTTGTCTTTTTTAGTTTTAAAAATTTGGTATTCTTGAACTAATTCTTCAATATTTTTTTGTAATTCTTTTAATTCATCTACGGTTGTTAATCCTAATAAATCGTTGATTTCAATTAGTGTCTTGGCTTCATGAATATTTTTTAATACTTCTAATATTTGTTCTTTCATATCTTTTTCCTTTCTTTTATCATAGGACGTTCCTCTTCTTTTTTCTTCTTCCATTCTAGATAGTAATTGATATAGCACTCGCCACATACAGATTTATAAGTGGTATCTTTTTCACCATCAATTGCTACTTGATCACCTTCAAAAGTAGGAACACCTTTATAAAGTCTTAAATTTTGGGTTGCTTTTCTTTTTTTACATTCACATAATGTTTTTATCTCTTCAATGGAATCGGCAATGGCAAGTAATCTTGCTGAACCAGGAAAAGGTTTCATTGTAAAATCACAGCGTAAGCCAAAACATAAAATAGCAATATCCATTTTTTTAGAAATGTAGTATAACTCATTGATTTGTTCTTCTGTTAAGAATTGAGCTTCATCTATAATAATTGCGTTTATTTTTCCTTCCTCTTTTAATATTTCTCTTATTATTTTAATAGGAGAGTCCGGGGTTACTTCTTCACTTTTTTCAGTTACAAGCAATTGATCTACTTTTCTTTCAAGACCAATTCTACTTACTAACTTATCACTTCCTTTGGTATCTGTTTGGGGTTTCCAAACTAAAACTTTACCACCTAACTCTTCATAGTTATGAGCAACTTGCATTGCCATTGTTGATTTACCAGCATTCATAGCGCTGTATCTAAAATATAATTTTGCCATATTCTTCACTCCTTAATTTATGGTATATTTTTGTTCTTGGTTTTCATAATAGATGTTAATAACTTTCTTGTTATCCACATCATTTTCATTTAATAATCCTTCTTTGATTAAAGTATCAACGGTGAGGGTGCACCCATTTACTTTGCAACTTTCTTTTAAGTTTTCATTTTTATTTAATTCTAAATAAACATTGGCAGCGGTAGCAATGATATTATCAACCGATTCTTCACTGGCACGTTCTTTACTTTCAAATATGTTTAAAATGTTAACTGTTAAGACAGTTGCAATGACGGTCATAATCGCAATGGTGGCTAAAAGCTCTATTAATGTAAATCCACGCTTATTCATATTATCACCACTTTCATTATAAACCATTTATGAAATTAAGAAAAGAAGATAAGTCAATTTTTTGTAAATAAAAAGGGCATTTGCCCATATTGTCGAAAATGTATGTCGAACTTTGTCAAACGCTTTTTCTTGCTTTTTTTTAGTAGTCTACGATAATAATAACTTGAACATTAGGCTCTAGTCTACTAATCTAGACAAATTTCTACTCTCTACCTCCCTTACGATAAGTTTTGGTTGACAATAGAGAGGAGTTGCGCTTAGTTAGCATGAAGAATTTAATTCTGAAGCTTATAAATTGGGTAAAACCAAAAAAGACATCGACGATCTTCATTGTAATTCACAACTCAGAAGTCAATGTCTATTCACAAAAAAATTGTAAGTAGGCATTTAGATCTAATGCTCTACTAATTTGATTATAAATGATTTTACAATTAAATTCAATATATTTTTAACAGTGTTCATTAAAATAACGAAATCCGAATTATAGATAAATTTAAATTTGGATATCCGAAATAAAAATACCCATATACATGATCCTTTGATACAATATTTTTGTTCAGAAAATTATGTAATTGGAGGTATGTATATGGGTCGTAATTATTCTAACAAAAATTTGACTAATTTGGAATTAGGAAATATTGAATTTTATTTAAATGAAGGAAAAAATATTTCTGAAATTGGAAGATTTATTAATAAAGACGAAAGTACAATTAGAAAAGAAATAAAAAATTATTCTTCTTATTTTGGCATTGCTAGAAAATGTTCTAATTGTTTAAATAAAAATAATTGTCATCAAAAATTTTTATGTGATAACATTGTTGATCAAATAAAATGTTCACAATGTAAATATTGTCATAATGCTGTTAAAGTATGTCCTAATTATAAAGTAGAAAATGACTGTGATTTTCTAAAGAAAAGTCCTCATGTTTGTAATGGATGTGAACTTTATTTAAAATGCAAAAAAGTAAAAATAAAGTATCATGCTGAAACAGTCATAAAAATGCATAATGTTGTCCAAAAAGTTTCTAGAATCGATACAAAAGCAGACAAAGTTCCAAAGGAATTTAAGAACTATATATCCGATAGAATCAAAAATGGTATTTCTCCTGATGTTATTTTAAATACTTTACCTGATAAATTTAAAATGTTTAAAATATCTACTCCTACTTTATATAGTTGGATCGATAAAGGGTTTCTTGACTGTTGTAATCTTGATCTAAGAAACAAAGTATCTAGAGTTCGATACGGAACCTGTACAATAAAAAGAAATACAGTAAAAGGTCATCAATTAAATGGAAGAAGTATTGAAAACTTATCAATAGAAGAAAAAAACGCCAGACCTTTAGGCATCGCTGAATTTGATACAGTAGAAGGTATTAAAGGTGGAGAACTAATATTTACTATTATGATTCCTTGCTTTTCTTTAATGATTGGTTTTAAAATACCATTTAAAACACAAGAAGAAATAGGTAAAAAATTAGATGAATTAGAAAAACATTTAAAAAGATATTTTTACATATTATTTAAAAAAGTAATTCCTGATAATGGCTCTGAATTTACCAATTTTAACACACTTGAAACCTCTATATTTCCTGATTTAGAAAAAAGAATGGAAGTATATTATACTCATACTTATGCTTCTTATGAAAAACCACATATAGAAAATAATCATATCCTACTTAGATGGTTAATAAAAAAAGGCTTTGATATAACCGAATTATCCAGTAAAGACATCTTTGATATTATTAATCGATTAAATAATTATCCTAGGCCTACTAAAAATTATAAAACTCCTTTACAATTATTAGAAGAAAATTTAGGGAGTGAAATATTAGAACTTCTAAATTTGCATCATATTCCAATTGAAAAATTAAATATGAAAGATATGATAATAAAAAATCAAGAGCGAACAATGTGAGTTCATCTTGACTCTTGATTTTTTATTTCATATCATTACAATTTTTTAGCCAACAAAGTTTCGCTTTATTGCTTATCAATTAAATAATCCGGATATCCATTTCGGATTTCCTAACTTAAATTAACCCTAAAATATTTTATTTTTGATCTAACATTTTCTTTAAGAAAATACCAGTATAAGAATTTGGATTTTTGGCCACTTGTTCAGGTGTTCCTGTAGCAATTACTTCTCCTCCTAAATTTCCACCTTCTGGTCCTAAGTCAATAATATAGTCCGCTACTTTAATTACATCTAGGTTGTGTTCAATTACAATTACGGTGTCGCCATTATCAACAATTCTGTTTAATATTTGAAGTAGTTTTTTAATATCTTCACTATGTAAGCCGGTAGTTGGTTCATCAAGAATGAAAATACTTTTACCGGTTGGCTTCTTTTGAAGTTCTTTTGCTAGTTTTACTCGGCCTGCTTCTCCACCAGATAGGGTAGGAGCTGGTTGACCCAGTTTGATATAAGATAAACCGACTTCGTCCATTACTTTTAATTTGTTATATACTTTTGGAATATTTTCAAAGAATGGTAGCGCTTCAGAAACACGCATATCTAGAACATCGGCAATATTTTTACCTTTAAATTTAATTGCTAATGTTTCTTTGTTATAACGTTTTCCACCACAAACATCACATGGTACATATACATCTGGTAAGAAATGCATTTCGATTTTCTTTACACCGTCTCCCCAACATGCTTCACATCTTCCACCTTTAACATTAAATGAGAATCTTCCTTTGTCATAACCATGCATTTTGGCTTCTTTTGTATTTGTAAATACATCTCTTATATCATCAAATACACCTGCATAAGTAGCAGGGTTACTCCGTGGGGTTCTTCCAATCGCATCTTGGGTAATATGAACTACTTTATCAACATTTTCCATTCCTTTTATTTCTTTACAAGCTCCAGGGATTTGTTTGGAACCATTAATCCCTACAGCTAGAGTTTTGTAGAGAATTTCATTGATTAAAGAAGATTTTCCACTTCCAGAAACACCTGTTACACATACAAATTTATTTAATGGAATTTCAACATTAATGTTTTTTAAATTATGTTCACTTGCTTTAATAATTTTTAAAGATTTACCATTTCCTTTACGACGCTTTTTAGGAACTTCAATTTTTTCTTTACCAGATAGGTAACGACCTGTTAGGGAATTAGGATTAGCCATTACTTCTTCTGGTGTTCCGGCTGCTATAACGTTTCCACCAAATTCACCAGCTCCTGGACCAATATCAACTAAGTAATCGGCAGCAAGCATTGTATCGGTATCATGTTCGACTACAATTAGAGTATTTCCTAAATCACGCATTTCTTGCATGGCTTTAATTAGTTTTTCATTATCTTTTTGATGTAATCCAATGCTTGGTTCATCTAGGACATATAAAACACCAGATAATTTTGAACCAATTTGAGTAGCTAAGCGGATTCGTTGGGCTTCTCCACCAGATAGGGTACCAGCACTTCTTGATAGTGTTAAATAGCCAAGGCCGACATTAATTAAGAAATCTAATCGATTTAGTATTTCTTTTGTTACTAGACCACTAATTTCTTGTTGTTCATTTGTTAATTTTAATTTGGCAATAAAATCTCTTAACTCTAAAATACTAAAATTTGTTATTTCATAAATATTCTTTTTGTTAATTTTAACAGATAATACCATGTCATTTAGTCTTGCTCCATGACATTTTGGACAAGGGGATTCTACCATGTACATTTCAATCCATTCTCTTCGCCAGTTGCTTGTTGTTTCTAAGTGTAATCTTTCTAATTTGGTAATGATTCCTTCATAGTAATCTGATACATAACGAACATTACCATTTTTTGATACATATTTAAAATCAATTTTATCTTTGGAACCATAAAGAATAATATCTAGTTCTTTTCTGGTAAGATCTTTTAAAGGTTTATTTGGATCAATCTTATAATAATTGCAAACAGCGAGTAATTGAATGGTTTCTATATTTTGATCATTGCTAATGGTTTTAATTCCGCCTTCTAAAATACTTTTGGTTTTGTCTGGCATTAATAGTGCTTCACCAATTTTTAATTTTGTTCCAAGTCCTTTACACTCCGGACAAGCACCATAAGGAGCATTAAAAGAGAATAATCTTGGCTCTAGTTCGGGAAGAGAAAAATTACAGTGAGGACAAGCATAAGATTCACTCATTAAGATTTCTTCTTTACCAATTACATTGATTAATACTTTTCCTTCTGCTAATTTACAACTGGTTTCAATTGCTTCGAATATTCTACCACGTTCTTCTGGATCAAGAACAATTCGATCAATAACAACTTCAATATTGTCTTTGATGTTTTTTTCTAAAATAATTTCTTCATCAAGGCTACGCATTTCACCATTTACCCGTACTCTTGAATAGCCATTTTTTCTTAATTCATCGAATAAATCTTTATGGGTTCCTTTTTCACCGTGAACAACAGGGGCCATGATTTCAAGTTTGCTTCCTACTTCTAAATCCATGATGCGATTGGTCATTTCTTCAATCGATTGTCTAGTGATTGGAATGTTGTGTTTTGGGCAATAGGGAATACCAATTCTCGCATATAAGAGTCTTAAATAGTCATAGATTTCGGTGATGGTACCAACAGTACTTCGAGGATTTTTATTCGTTGTTTTTTGATCAATGGAAATACTTGGACTTAAGCCTTCAATTGAATCTACATCTGGTTTTTCACTAATACCAATAAATTGTCTAGCATAAGCACTTAGACTTTCGACATATCTTCTTTGTCCTTCTGCAAAGATGGTGTCAAAAGCAAGTGATGATTTACCACTTCCTGATACTCCAGTCATAACAATTAATTTGTTTTTAGGTAGTTCAATGTTAATGTTTTTTAAGTTATTTTCTCTTGCTCCTTTGACAATAATTTTATCCATAGTTAACACTCCTTTTATATTTATATTGGATCAAATTTCTTTTTTTATTACTTTGAACGTGCTTATTATACCATGCGAACAAACGTCAGTCAATCATTCAATTTGACAAATACTTACTTTTGTGGTATCATAGCAGCCAAAACCAAGAGATATATGGTTATAAGGGGGATTTTGTATGTATGAAGAAAAGACTAGAAAGATTCAAATTAATTGGAAATCATTGCTTATTAAACTTGCTATTTTGTTAGTTGTTATTTTTCTTGTTGTTTGGATTGTTTCTTTATTTAATCGTGATAAGGAAAATGCTTCTAATTTTGGTACTAATTTAGCTACGATGAGAGATGCTGCGACCGAATATTTTACGGGTTCTAGACTTCCTAGTGAGGCAAATGATTCCACTCGTATTACGCTTGGTGAAATGTTTGATCGTAATTTATTAGTGGAATTCCAAGATGAAAATGGTAATCCTTGTGATACTGAGGAAAGTTATGCAGAAGCAACTAAGATTGATGAAGAAAATTATCGAATTGAAGTAAGACTTGTTTGTGAGAATGATAGTGATACTATTATTAATACTGTAAAAAGACAAGTTACAGATAGTGATAATAATGTAACAGATGATGAGGGAAATGATCCTATTATTGATGATGATACGAATGATGATATTATAGATGATAATGAAGATTCATCTGATCAAATGAATCAAGGTTCTTCTAATAATCAGGGCTCTAATCAATCTGGTTCAAATAATAGTGGATCAAATTCTAACTCTAACAATAATTCAAATAATAATAACAGTAATAGTAGCAACAATAATAATGGTAATAACAACCATAACAATGGTAATAATACAAATTCTAATACTTGTACTTATGGAAAGAAAGAATATGCTACTACATATCCGCTTGCTTATGTAGTAAGTGGCAATTGTGCTGTAAGTACATCTAGTATTAGTGGTAGTCATGCTAATAGTGCGACGAAAGTGGGAAATGCTGAGTATACAAAATTAGTTAAGGAAACAGCTAATTTAGAAGCAAATACAGGTGCTAATTTAGTTGTTAGCAATCCACAGTATACAAAAATTTTAAATAAAGCTGGTACTGGTTATGTTGGTTATCAAATTTATTTTAGTGTAAAACAAAAAATTAATTCTTATGCTACGAAAACAATTTATTCTTATTATTTAGATCAAAATGGTAATCGTAAAGTCATTATTGATAATCGAAGTAGTTTAGATAATTCTAATAATAATGAAAATCAAATTCATGTAACAAGTGTTACAATTAATCGCTCTAGTTTAACTTTAGATGTTGGCGATACCTATACATTAAGTGCTACAGTTAAACCAACGAATGCTACTAATAAAACGGTTTCTTGGTCAAGTAGTAATACGAGTGTTGTTAGCGTTTCATCAAATGGTAAGGTAACTGCTAAAGGTGAAGGACGCGCTACTATTACTGCTACAGCAGATGGTAAAAAAGATACAGTAACAGTAAAAGTAAATGATGATGGTTATATTGAATTTGAGGAATCTAAAGTAACTTTAGATGTTGGTGATACTTACCGAATTGATTATGATACTAATTTAAGTGGAAAAGTTAGTTGGAGTAGTAGTAATACAAAAGTAGCAACTGTTTCATCAAGTGGTAGAATTACAGCTAAAAAAGAAGGTACTGCTACTATCACAGCAACAATTAATGGTAAGAGTGATACCATTCGTGTAACTGTTGAAGAAGAAGGTTATTTAAGAATATTAGATGATGATTATTTAGTTGTATTTGTTGGTAATTCTTATACTTTAGATGTAGATACCAATTTAGATGATCTAACCTTTCAATCCAGTGATACTAGTATTGCAACGGTAAATAGTAATGGGACGATTCGTGTTAAAAAAGTTGGAGGTGTAACCATTACTGTTCGTTCTGGAAAGTATCAAGATACGATCCGTATTTATTGTCAAGAACTTTCCTTTTTCGATTAAAAAACTACGCTAATTAAACGTAGTTTTTTTGAGCTGTGAACTTCAAGGAGGTTCGTATCTATCCAAAAAAATAAATTAACTTTTTACTTTATTTTCTTCTTGGCCCTCACCATTTCCATAGATACAGGCTTCGATCATACTAATTACTACATTGTTAAAAGAGGTGCCGTTTTCTTTTGCTATTTTCTCTACTTCTTTTAACAAATCATCTTTAATATATAAAGATTTGTAACTAGCTGGATCTTTTTGCCTTGTTTGTCTAATCACAAAATCCATTTTCACACCTCATATATATTTTAATATGTTTTAAAAATATAATAAAGAATAGAATTTTCTAATGTATTTTTATATGAGATGCATTTTTTGTCAAATTTATAAAAAAGTGGTTGTATACTTATGGAGTCTTTTGTTATAATAGCGTTAGGTGAGTAACATGAATTATAAATTTACATCAAAATGCGTAGAAGATACTTTAACGCTTGCAGAAAACATTGAAAGTGAAAAGTTCCCGGGTATGGTACTTTGTTTGAATGGTGATCTTGGAAGTGGAAAAACCGTTTTTGTCAAAGGCTTTGCTGCTTCACTGGGAATAGAAGATAATATTACTTCGCCAACTTTTACGATTGTAAAGGAATATATGAGTGGTGAGATGCCTTTATATCATATGGATGTATATCGAATTAGTGATAATGAAGATTTTGGCGTAGAAGATTATTTTAATAAAGATGGTGTTTGTATTATTGAATGGGCGGAATTAATTGAAGATAAACTTCCGAAAGAGAGATTGGATATTAATTTTAGAATTTTAGATGAAAACACTAGAGTTCTCGTGTTTGTTCCACATGGAGAAGAGTACGAAGAACTATGTAATGCTGTATTATAAATCTCACGTAAACAATGTGAGATTTTGTGCTCTAAAGGAGGGTTTTTATGTATACACTTTTTATTGATACTCATTATACGAAATTGCATTTAGCTTTATTTCAAGATGAAGTAGTGATTGAAGAGATTGTAAAAGAAGGGGAAAAGTTGACAGAGTATTTTATTTTTACTATTCAAGAGTTACTTGAAAAAAAACATATTACAATCGATGATTTAAGTGGTATAATAGTGGTGAATGGACCAGGATCTTTTACCGGGGTAAGAATAGGTGTTGTTGTTGCTAAAATGATTGGCTATTGTAAAAAAATTCCAATTAAAGTGATTTCTTATCTACAAGCAGTAGCTTTAAAATATTTAGATGATGTTACGGTTGGGATTCAGGATAAAAATGGTACTTTTGTTGGATCTTTTAATAAGGAACATGAACTTATGAGTGATTACTTTTATTTAAATCATCAAGAGTTAGCAAGTTTTCCAGAAAATATCATAATAGATGAAGAAATTAATTTAGATATGGTTTATGAATATTTGAAAGACAAAAAAGATGTTCATCCTCATTTCGTTAAACCTATTTATGTTAAGAAAATTGAGGTGGACAAATGATAAGAGAAGCAAATATCTATGATATTCCGAGAATGAATGAGTTAGGCAGTTTACTAGAAGAGAACTTTTCGAAAGTGTATTCAATTTCAGAAATGTTAGAAGATAATATTTCTAAAGTTTTTGTTTATGAAAAAGATGATCAAGTGGTAGGTTTTATTTTAGCAACTGATTTACAAGAGACATGCGATATTTTAAGTGTAGTAGTTGATCCAAATTATCGAAGAATGAAGATTGCTAGTAATTTAATCGATTATTTAATTAGTGATCTAGATGAAAATTTAAAACTGATTACATTAGAAGTTTCAACTAAAAATACACCAGCTTTAAAGTTGTATGATCAGTTTGGTTTTGAAGTTGTCAACATTAGAAAAAAGTATTATCAAAATGGGGATGATGCTTATCTAATGGCGAGAGAAAGTGAGTAATTCGTCTATTTTGGTGTAAACACCAAAATTGTATATGTAGAGGGGAATGGTTGATGATGAAGAATGAAGTAGAAATTTGTAAAGAAAAAACATTTGAAGATATTAAGCATATTGATGAAGCTGGAAATGAATATTGGGAAGCTAGAGAATTACAAGTGATTCTTGGTTATAAAGAGTGGAGGTATTTTTCGGCGGTTATAGAAAAAGCTCAAGTAGCTTGTTTACAGAGTAATAATCAGATAAATTCCCATTTTGGTGTAAACACCAAAATCGTAGAAGCAGGTTCAACTACGAAGCCAATTATGGATTATAAACTAAGTAGATATGCTTGTTATTTAATAGTTCAAAATGCAAATCCTAAATATAAAGCTGTTGCACTTGGCCAAACTTATTTTGCTGTTCAAACTAGAAAAATGGAACTTACAGAAGAAGAATATAGTAAATTAAGTGAAGATGAAAAGCGATTATATAGAAGAAAACAAACTAGAGATGGAAATAAAGTATTGTATAAAATTGCTAGAGAAAAAGGTGTAAAAAACTTTGATAGATTTACCAATGCTGGATACAAAGGATTATATAATGGGGAAACAGCAAATGATATTGCAAAAAGAAAGGGCCTTCGATATCGAGAAGATATTTTAGATAATATGGGGAGTGCTCTATTAGGAGCAAATATATTTAGAATAACACAAACAGAATCTTTACTTGAAAAACAAGAAGTACCTAATGAGCAAATTGCTACGAATACGCATTATATTGTAGGAAAGGCTGTAAGAGAAACGATAGAAAAATTAGGCGGTACAATGCCGGAAGATTTACCTACTCCAAGTAAATCAATAAAACAATTAGAGAAAGATAAAATAAAAAAATTGGATATAAAATAAATCATAATTTTGTTAAAAGAAAGTAGTGATGATATGAATACGTATATACTTGCGATTGAATCTAGTTGTGATGAGACTAGTATGGCTGTTGTTAAAAATGGTTGTGAAGTTGTTTCTCTATCTATTACAACACAAATGGATACTCATGCTAAATATGGAGGAGTTGTACCAGAAATCGCTAGTCGCATGCATACGGAAGCGATTACTTTGGTACTTGAAGATTGTTTAGAAAAAGCAAATATGAAAGTAGAAGATATGAGTGCGATTGCAGTTACTTATGCTCCAGGACTTACGGGTTCTTTAATGGTGGGAGTAGAAGCTGCTAAAATTCTTTCTTACATGTATCATAAACCTTTAATTGCCGTTAATCATTTAATTGGTCATATTTATGCCAATAATTTAGAAAATAAGATGGAATATCCATTACTAGCTTTGGTTGTAAGTGGAGGTCATACGGAACTTTTAGTTATGGAAGATGATTACAAGTTTAAAAGACTCGGGGAAACCATGGATGATGCGATTGGCGAAGCATTTGATAAAGTGGCAAGAGTAATTGGTTTATCTTATCCGGGTGGACCAAATATTGAAAGACTTGCTAAAACAGGTGAACACACTTATGATTTACCTCATCCTGTAATGGATGAGTCATATCACTTTAGTTATAGTGGACTTAAAAGTGCGGTCATTAATTTGGCTCATAATGAAACGCAAAGAGGAAATACGATTAGAAAAGAAGATTTGGCTAGGTCTTTTCAAGATGTTGCTATCAATGAATTAGTTAGAAAAGTAGAATTAGCATTTAAGAATACTGGCATTAAAAGATTAGTCATTGCTGGTGGTGTATCGGCGAATGAGTATTTAAAGAGTGAGATGAATAAATTGTGTCAAAAATATGATGCAGAGTTACTCATTCCGAGAATGCTTTACTGTACTGATAATGCAGCGATGATTGGGGCTGCTGCTTATCCAAAATACTTAAAGGGTGAATTTAGTGATTATTTCCTAAATGTTAGTAGTAGTGCGGATATTGTTTGAAGGTTGTACTGATGTATAATCTTTTTATTTGACACGAATTTTACCAGATCTTGTCGATTAACTAAAAGTTTGCTTTTTCTACTTAATTTCAGTGTTTACTTCAATCATTTCTTGTGATATATCTCATTTAGGGGGACTATCATGAATGAAGAAAAGTATTATTCAGAAATAAGAGAATTAATAGAAAATTACGAAGTAAATCATAGAGTACGTGCTTTCCAAGATAATAGCGAAAAATTACAAATGAACTGGAATGTTGGACGATTGTTAGTAGAAGCGCAAGGTGGTTTAAATCGTGCAAAGTATGGTGATGGTTTAATTAAAAAATGGTCAAAAAAATTATCTGAATTATATGGAACAAATTATAGTTATACAAATTTAAAATATATGAGGCAATTTTACTTGCTTTATCCAATAAGTCACTCATTGCGTGACCAATTAACTTGGACTCATTATCGAATGCTTATGCCTATTAAAAATGAAAATGAACGTACTTATTATACCAATCAAGTTGTATTAAATCATTTATCTACAAGAGAATTAGAAGATATGATTAAAAGTAAAGCATATGATCGATTAAGTTATGCAGATAAAGAAAATATTAAATTAATAGATGATAATAATCTTACTTCTTTAACCATAGAAGATATGATTAAAAATCCTATTTTAATTAAAACAAATAAACAAACTCAAAAGTTAGATGAAAAAGCTTTACATAAATATATGATAGCTATGCTTGAAGATAAGTTTTTAGAATTGGGAACTGGTTTTGCTTTGATGGGACATGAAGTAAAAATAGTTATAGATAATCATACTTTTAAAATAGACTTGCTCTTTTTCAATGTTAATTTGAATGCATATGTAGTAGTAGAATTAAAGATAAGGGAATATCATCCTAAAGATGTTGGACAATTAGAGTTTTATGTGGATTATGTAGATAAGAATATGAGGTTACAACATCATAATAAAACAATTGGATTATTAATTGTTAAAAAGAAGAATCAATATGTTATAGAATATGTAACTAATAAAGAAATATATGTTACTACTTATAAATTAATATAATTAGATTCATTTATTATAATTTCTTCATCAATTTTACCAAGTAGATAATCACTAGATATATGATATAGTTTTACATATTCTACTAAGAAGGTTGTACTTATTAGTGTATGACCACTTTCATATTTGCTGATTAAACTACGATTGAGTGATAGTTTTTTACCTAGATAGTCTTGGGTATGCTTATGAGCTTTTCGTATTTCTTTGAGTCTTTTAGCACTTAAATTTAGATTTATTTCTTTTTTGCTTCGTTTATAATTTTTAATGTTTGTAAATCCAAGAGCATAATCAATACTACAATTAAATATATTACAAAAATTATTTAATCTTTTTAAAGGAATGGGATCTAATTCTAATTCCCATAAAGAATAAGTTCCTCTTGATACTCCTAAATGTTCACTTACAGTAAATTGTTTGCGTTCACTTTCTTCTCTTATTTCTTTTAATCTCATAAAAATTCCTCTCTTTTAGCCTCTTTAAGAGTATTTTATTATGATTAAAAGATATTAGGATTAAAAGCAGTTTATATTCACAAAATTATTGATTTATCCTCAATATTATTGTATACTAGAAATATATCATAGAAGAATATATGAGAATAAAAAGAGAAGTTTTGACAACGTTTGTCGAATGGCATGTAATCTTAAATAAAATGTGATATGATGCGAAGAAAGAAAGGAAGAGAAAAGATGGAGTTTCAGACCTTAAAACAAAGCCATTTAAAGAGGAACATTATTATAGGAGTAGTAGCAGTACTAATTATTAGTGCTATCATACTAAATTTTACAAGAGCAAAATATAGAACTACTCAAAGTATTCCACTTGTAAATGGAACGATTAATTATAGTTTGGCAGATTTAAATATTGTTGCCATAACTGTAGATGGAGAAGCAAGCGATACCATACCAGAAGGTAATTATGAGCTTGCAAGTACATCATATTGTACTTATAAAGACGGAAGTACAATAGAAGGATTAACATTAAACTATGATAGTAATACAAAAGCATTTAGTATTACACCATATACAACAAAAGGGACAAAATGCTATTTAGACTTTGTAAAAGTTGATCCAGCAAAAAATACACTAGATAAGTTAGAATTAGTTGCAAACGAAGGAACGCCGAACTTTTCAAGTAAAGCAACTACCGATGAAGGGGTGTATAAAACAGAAGATAACTTAGGAACAAGTTACTACTTTAGAGGGGCAGTCACCAATAACTATGTATCATTTGCAGGATACTACTGGCGTATCATACGAATTAATGGAGACGGTTCCATTAGAATTATCTATGATGGAACAAGTGCCCATGCGAATGGCGAGTCATCAAGTGATCGGCAAACAGGAACAAGTGCTTACAATAGTTCAAGAGATGCAAGCTACTATGTAGGATATACATATCAAACAGGTGCCCAAAGACCAAGTAGTCAAAATGGAGGAACAGCAAGTACGATCAAAGGAGTATTAGATAATTGGTATCAAACCAATATAGCCAATAAAGGATACGATGATAAAGTAGTAAGTAGTCCAGGATTCTGTAATGATCGAAATATGGCTAGTGGATACAGTTGGAGTGCAACACCAAGTAGTACCATTCGTTATGCAGCATATGAAAGATTATATACGAATAAAACACCAACGTTACAATGTAGTAATACAAACGATATCTATACCACAAAAGTAGGACTCATCACCGCGGATGAAGTAAGTATGGCTGGAGGAACAACTAGTGGTAATAGTAGTTATTACCTATATACAGGTCAAGATTACTGGACGATGTCTCCGTATTCCTTCACTGTTGGTAGCAGTAGCAGTTCTGCTTACGTGTCCCCTGTGTTTTCGAATGGCAACCTCGGCAACTACAACGTGGGTAGGGCCGCGGCTGGTGTGCGCCCAGTAATAAATCTGAAAGCTGATGTGACATTAACAGGAAGTGGAACACAAACAGATCCATATGTAGTTTCGTCTGATTAACGGACACATCTCAAAAATGCTAGGTGAAACCAAGGAAAAATCTAGTATGAAATGCGCCCTGTAAATCATTTTTAGAAGAAAAAATGCTTACCTACGGACAGTTTTGAATAAACCTAGTGTTTATGCGGGCTTGTGGAATCAAAAGTACGCCCAATAGGCTAGAAAAAATATATTTATTTCTTACCTACGGACAGTTTTGAATAAACCTAGTGTTTATGCGGGCTTGTGGAAGAAAAAGTACGCCCAATAGACTAGA